>CAMDPX010000003.1 GCA_945905295.1 Planctomyces sp. SH-PL62
CCGTAACTGTCAGTGAGTCGCCGTCGAGGTCGGTGTCGCCAGCCAGCACGTCAATGATCACGGCACCGTCTTCGGCGACCGTAAAGGTCTCATCGTCCGCGACTGGCGGATCGTTGACGGCTCCGATGGCGATTACCACGACAGCGGTCTAGGTCATCCCACCAGCGTCACGAATCTCATAAGTAAACGAATCAAAGCCATTGAATCCGGCGTTTGGCGTATAGGTGAAGCTGCCATCAACGGCCAGTACGAGCAGGCCATTGATCACGTCCACGACAGGCGTCACCGTGACGGTCAGCGAATCGCCATCCAAGTCTGAATCCACTCCGGCCCCCGTATTATCGGTAAGCACATTGCCCATCAAGGAGATGTTCTCAGCCGTCGCATAGACGTTGTTGCGAGCGACGGGGGGATCATTGACCGGCGTGACGTTGCCGCTGACGTTGCCGATGTCCGTGCCGCCGTTGCCATCGCTGACCGTGTAGTCGAACGTGGCCGGACCGTTGAAGTTCGTATTGGGTGTGAACGTCAGCGTGCCGTCGGCGTTGAGGCTGACGACGCCGGTCGCGATTGTCACCGGACTGCCGACGCTGATCGGTGAGCCGTCGATCTCGGTAACGGTGAGCGTGTCGCCGTCCAGATCGGTGTCCCCAACCAACACCGGGATGATCACTGATCCGTCTTCAGCGACGGTAAAGTTCTCGTCGTCCGCGACCGCCGGATCATTCACGGGCGTGACAGTCCCGCTGACGTTGCCGATGTCTGACCCGCCGTTGCCATCGCTGAGCGTGTAGTCGAACGCGGCCGGACCGTTGAAGTTCGGGTTGGGTGTGAACGTCAGCGTGCCGTCGGCGTTGAGGCTCACGACACCGGTGGCGATCGTCACCGGACCGCCGAGGCTGATGGGCGTGCCGTCGATCTCGGTGACGGTCAGCGTGTCGCCATCCAGGTCGGTGTCGCCGGTCAGCACGTCGATGATCACTGATCCGTCTTCAGCGACGGTAAAGATCTCGTCGTCCGCGACCGGCGGATCATTCACCGGCGTGACGTTGCCGCTGACGTTGCCGATGTCTGAGCCGCCGTTGCCATCGCTGAGCGTGTAGTCAAACGTCGCCGGACCGTTGAAGTTCGCATTAGGAGTGAACGTCAGCGTGCCGTCGGCGTTGAGGCTCACGACACCGGTGGCGATCGTCACCGGACTGCCGAGGCTGATTGGCGTGCCGTCGATCTCCGTAACGGTCAGCGAGTCGCCGTCGAGGTCGGTGTCGCCAGTCAGCACGTCAATGATCACCGCACCGTCTTCGGCGACGGTGAAGCTCTCGTCGTCGGCGACCGGCGGATCATTGACCGGCGCGACGTTGCCGCTGACGTTGCCGATGTCCGAGCCGCCGTTGCCATCGCTGACCGTGTAGTCGAACGACGCGGGGCCGTTGAAGTTCGCGTTGGGTGTGAACGTCAGCGTGCCGTCGGCGTTGAGGCTCACGACACCGGTGGCGATCGTCACCGGACTGCCGAGGCTGATTGGCGTGCCGTCGATCTCGGTAACGGTCAGCGAGTCGCCGTCGAGGTCGGTGTCGCCGGTCAACACGGGAATGATCACGAAACCATCTTCGGCCACCGTGAAAGTCTCGTCGTCGGCGACGGGTGGATCATTGACCGGCGTGACGTTGCCGCTGACGTTGCCGACGTCCGTGCCACCGTTGCCATCGCTGACCGTGTAGTCAAACGCGGCTGGACCATTGAAGTTCGCATTGGGTGCGAAAGTCAGCGTGCCGTCGGCGTTGAGGCTCACGACACCGGTGGCAATCGTCACCGGACTGCCGAGGCTGATCGGCGTGCCGTCGATCTCGGTAACGGTCAGTGCGTCGCCGTCGAGGTCGGTGTCGCCAGTCAACACGGAAATGATGACGGAACCATCTTCGGCCACCGTGAAGGTCTCATCGTCCGCGACGGGGGGATCATTCACCGGCGTGACGTTGCCGCTGACGTTGCCGAGGTCCGAGCCGCCGTTGCCATCGCTGAGCGTGTAGTCGAACGCGGCCGAACCGTTGAAGTTCGTGTTGGGTGTGAACGTCAGCGTGCCATCGGCGTTGAGGCTGACAAGACCGGTGGCGATGGTCACCGGACTGCCGAGGTTGATTGGTGTGCCGTCGATCTGAGTGACGGTCAGCGTGTCGCCATCCAGGTCGGTGTCGCCGGTCAGCACGTCGATGATGACGGCACCGTCTTCGGCCACCGTGAAAGTCTCGTCGTCCGCGACGGGTGGATCATTCACCGGCGTGACGTTGCCGCTGACGTTGCCGGTGTCCGTGCCGCCGTTGCCGTCGCTGACCGTGTAGTCGAACGACGCGGGGCCGTTGAAGTTCGCATTAGGTGTGAACGTCTGCGTGCCGTCGGCGTTGAGGCTGACGACGCCGGTGGCGATCGTCACCGGACTGCCGAGGCTGATGGGCGTGCCGTCGATCTCGGTGACGGTCAGCGTGTCGCCATCCAGGTCGGTGTCGCCGGTCAGCACGTCGATGATCACCGCACCGTCTTCGGCCACCGAAAAGGTCTCATCGTCCGCGACGGGGGGATCATTCACCGGCGTGACGTTGCCGCTGACGTTGCCGATGTGCGAGCCGCCGTTGCCGTCGCTGAGCGTGTAGTCGAACGACGCGGGGCCGTTGAAGTTCGCATTGGGTGTGAAAGTCAGCGTGCCGTCAGCGTTGAGGCTGACGAGACCGGTGGCGATCGTCACCGGACTGCCGACGCTGATTGGCGTGCCGTCGATCTCCGTAACGGTCAGTGCGTCGCCGTCGAGGTCGGTGTCGCCAGTCAGCACGTCAATGATCACCGCACCGTCTTCGGCGACGGTGAAGCTCTCGTCGTCGGCGACCGGCGGATCATTGACCGGCGTGACGTTGCCGCTGACGTTGCCGAGGTCCGAGCCGCCGTTGCCATCGCTGAGCGTGTAGTCGAACGCGGCCGAACCGTTGAAGTTCGTGTTGGGCGTGAACGTCAGCGTGCCATCGGCGTTGAGGCTGACAAGACCGGTGGCGATGGTCACCGGACTGCCGAGGTTGATTGGTGTGCCGTCGATCTGAGTGACGGTCAGCGTGTCGCCATCCAGGTCGTTGTCGCCGGTCAGCACGTCGATGATGACGGCACCGTCTTCGGCCACCGTGAAAGTCTCGTCGTCCGCGACGGGTGGATCATTCACCGGCGTGACGTTGCCGCTGACGTTGCCGAGGTCTGAGCCGCCGTTGCCATCGCTGAGCGTGTAGTCAAACGTCGCCGGACCGTTGAAGTTCGCATTAGGTGTGAACGTCAGCGTGCCGTCGGCGTTGAGGCTGACAAGACCGGTGGCGATCGTCACCGGACTGCCGACGCTGATCGGTGAGCCGTCGATCTCGGTGACTGTTAGCGCATCGCCATCCAGATCGGTGTCGCCGGTGATGACGTCAATGATCACGCTGCCGTCTTCGGCGACCACGAACATCTCGTCGTCCGCAACCGGTGGATCATTCACCGGCGTGACGTTGCCGCTGACGTTGCCGACGTCCGTGCCGCCGTTGCCGTCACTGACCGTGTAGTCGAACGACGCGGGGTCGTTGAAGTTCGCATTGGGTGTGAAGGTGAGCGTGCCATCAGCGTTGAGGCTCACGACGCCGGTAGCGATCGTCACAGGACTGCCGAGGCTGATTGGCATGCCGTCAATCTCGGTGACGGTCAGCGTGTCGCCGTCCAGATCGGTGTCCCCAACCAACACCGGGATGATCACTGATCCGTCCTCGGCCACCGTGAAGGTCTCATCGTCCGCGACGGGTGGATCATTCACCGGCGTGACGGTCCCGCTGACGTTGCCGACATCCGAACCGCCGTTGCCGTCGCTGACCGTGTAGTCGAACGACGCCGGGCCGTTGAAATTCGCATTGGGTGTGAAAGTCAGCGTGCCGTCGGCGTTGAGGCTCACGACACCGGTCGCGATCGTCACCGGACTTCCGACGCTGATCGGTGAGCCGTCGATCTCAGTGATGGTCAGCGTATCGCCGTCCAGATCGGTGTCCCCAACCAACACCGGGATGATCACTGATCCGTCTTCAGCGACGGTAAAGATCTCATCGTCGGCGACGGGTGGATCATTGACCGGCGTGACGTTGCCGCTGACGTTGCCGATGTCCGAACCGCCGTTGCCGTCACTGACCGTGTAGTCAAACGCGGCTGGACCGTTGAAGTTGGTGTTGGGTGCGAAAGTCAGCGTGCCGTCGGCGTTGAGGCTCACGACGCCGGTGGAGATGGCCACCGGACTGCCGAGGCTGATTGGCGTGCCGTCGATCTCGGTGACGGTCAGCGTGTCGCCGTCCAGGTCGGTGTCGCCGGCCAGCACGTTGATGATGACGGCACCGTCTTCGGCCACAGTGAAGGCCTCGTCGTCCGCGACCGGAGGATCGTTCACCGGCGTGACGTTGACCGTCATCGTCGCTGAACCACTGAAGACAGTGCCGTCGCTGACTTGGAACGTGAATGTTGTGTAGGGCGAACCGTTGGCGTTCAAAGCCGGAGTGAAGACCAGCGTGATGAGACTGGCTGTTGGGATGATTTGGTTGAGCGTGACGGCAACTGCGCCGAGCGTCAGCGTGCCGACGCTGGGGAGTGCGGTGATCTTCACGTTCTGCAACGTGTCCGAGGAATCGACGTCGCTGAACGGGAAGCTGGCGGCGGTGAAGGTGACGGGGGTGTCTTCGGGAGTCGTGGCCGAGTTGTTCGACGTCGTCGGTGGATCGTTCACCGGCGTGACGTTGACCGTCATTGTGGCTGAACTGCTGAAGACGGTTCCGTCGCTGACTTGGAAGGTGAATGTGGTGTACGGCGAGCCGGTGCCATTCAACGCGGGAGTGAACACGAGCGTGTTGAGACTGGCTGTCGGGATGATTTGGTTGAGCGTGACGGCAACTCCGCCGAGTGTCAGCGTGCCGACGCTGGGGAGCGCGGTGATCTTCACGCTTTGCAACGAGTCGCTGGTATCGACGTCGCTGAACGGGAAGCTGGCGGCGGCGAACGTGACGGGGGTGTCTTCGGGAGTCGTGACCGAGTTGTTCGACGTCGTCGGCGGGTCATTCACCGGCGTGACGTTGACCGTCATTGTGGCTGAACTGCTGAAGACGGTTCCGTCGCTGACTTGGAAGGTGAATGTTGTGTAGGGTGAGCCGTTGGCGTTCAACGCGGGAGTGAACACGAGCGTGTTGAGACTGGCTGTCGGGATGATTTGGTTGAGCGTGACGGCAACTCCGCCGAGTGTCAGCGTGCCGACGCTGGGGAGCGAGGTGATCTTCACGCTTTGCAAAGTGTCGCTGGTATCGACGTCGCTGAAGGGGAAGCTGGCGGCGGCGAACGTGATGGGCGTGTCTTCGGGCGTCGTCACGGAGTTGTTCGACGTTGTCGGCGGATCATTCACCGGCGTGACGTTGACGGTCATAGTGGCGGAAGTGCTGAAGAGGGTTCCGTCGCTGACTTGGAAACTGAAGGTCGTGTAGGGCGAACCGTTGCCGTTCAATGCCGGAGTGAACACGAGGGTGCCGAGGCTGGCCACCGGGATCACCTGGTTGAGCGTGACGGCGACTCCGCCGAGCGTCAGCGTGCCGACGCTGGGGAGTGCGGTGATCTTCACGCTCTGCATCGTGTCGCCGACATCGCCGTCGCTGAACGGGAAGTTGGCCGCCGAGAACGTGACGGGCGTTTCTTCGGAAGTTGTCACCGCGTTGTTCGACGTCGTCGGCGCGTCGCTCACGGATGCAACGTTGATCCCGATCGTATCGCTGTCGCTCATCGCTCCGCCGGCACCGGTGTTGCCTTGATCGTTCGTCGTGATCTTGAGGCTGGCCGGGCCGAAGTAATTTGCGGTGGAGAGAAAGCTCAAGCCGGCGAGTGCGGTGTTGATGTTCGCCAGCGTACCGGTGAAGGTCATCGTGGCGTCGGACGTGCCGTCGCCGACGGTGAAGGTCAGCCCGCTGGTTCCCGACAACGAGATTGCGCCATTGGTGCCGGTCAACGTGATTTGCAACGAGGCGGTGCCGGCATCCACGTCGGTGATCGAAATCAGATTGCCGTTGCCGACGGAGAAGACGCGGGCGATGTCTTCGTTGGTGGATTGCGTGGCCGGGACGGAATTGATCGGGGCGTCGTTGACGTTGACCGCCGAGCTTCCCAAGTCGGCGATGCCGGTCGTCCCCGTGGCACCGACCAGTGTGGCCACGGCGGTGGTCTGGTTGATGGTGTAGATGTTATTGCCGGCGTGCGCGTAGAGCGTGCCGTTTGAGCCGAACGCAAAGCCGTTGATCGTGATGGTCGGTGTGATGACACCGATCAGCGTGGCGACGTAGGTGCTGACATTGACCGTGTACAGCGAGTTTCCGGAGTTCCACCACAGGACGTTGTTGGTATCAAACGCCATGTCGCCCGAACCAGCGGCGAGCGTGCTGACGACGCCGGAAGAGATGACCGCTCCGGTGGTGGGATTGAGTTGATACAGCGTGTCGCTCGGACTTCCCGTGGCGGCCCACAGTGTTCCGTCGGATCGGAACGACAGTTTGATGATGTTTCCCGGCAGGCTGGCGAGCGTCGTGATCAGCGTGTTCGTGCCGGTGAGAGGGTTGTATCGCGAGAGCCGAGCCGTCGGGTTGGTGAATTCGACATAGAAGACGTCACCGGAGACCGGGTCGCGGGCGTTGGCGGCGGTCGAGTAGGAACTCGTGCCGACGGTGGTGGCGGCTCCGGTCGTGATATTGATCGTGGAAATATTGAATGGTGCCGCATTGGACGCGGCGTAGATGGCGGTCATCCGCGTGTCGAATCGCCGCTGGAACACGCCCGCCGTGTCTCCCGTGCCGTTGCCGCTCCAGACGATGGTGAAATCGGTGTTCGGCGCGATGATCGCCGAGGAGAACTGCTGGTTGTTGGCCGTGGTCCCGGCGACGCGAAACTCGACATCCTGCACGACGCCCGCCGCGTTGTACCGCTGAGCGTAGACGCCGTTCTGATTGCCGTCCGACGCGGAGTCGGTCCAAGTGACCAAGAAGTTGCCGGACGAATCACTGGCGACCGTTGAATACTGTTGAGTGTTGGTGACGGTGGTGTTGACGCGGAACTCGGTGGCATCGAGCGCCGTGCCGGCCGAGTCGTAGCGCCGCGCGAATACGCCCGTGGTGTCGCCGGTTCCTTCGCCACTCCAGGTCACGACGAAGCCGCCGGCGGAGTTCATCGCCACGCGGCCATACTGTTGCGTGTTCGTGGTGGTCGTGTTGACTCGGAACTCGCCCCCCACGGCGGTGCCAGTGGTGTCGTAGCGCTGGCCGAACACGCCCGACAAGTCGCCGGTCCCTTCGCCGCTCCAGACGACGACGAAGTCTCCTTTGGGATTCCTGTCTACAGAGGCGAACGACTGCGTTCCCGTCGTCGTGGAGTTGATACGGAACTCGCCACCGATCGCGGCACCAGCGGCGGTGTAGCGTTGGCCGAAGACGCCGGCCGTGTCGCCGGTTCCCTCGCCGCTCCAGACGATCACGAAGTTGCCCAACGAATCGAGCGCCACCGAAGGTTGCTGTTGCGTGTTGGTCGTGGTGGTGTTGACGCGGAACTCGGCACCTTGTGCGACACCGGTCGCGTTGAACCGCTGAGCAAAGATGCCGGCCGTGTCCCCTGTCCCGTTGCCGCTCCAGGCGATAACGAAGTTGCCCGCCAAATCCATGTCGACCGTGGGGAACTGCTGCGCGTTGAGCGTGGTGGTGTTGGCTCGCGTTTCGGCACCCTGCGTGACACCGGCCGCGCTGTAACGCTGGAAGTAAACGCCGTACCCGCTGCCGTCGAGATTCGAATCCGCCCAGGTGACGACATAGTTCCCGGCCGCATCGACGGCTACTGCTTGAGGACTGGCAAACGCCGTCTCCTGAGCGTTCGCGGTGGTCGTGTTGACGCGCGACTCCGGTGCCGTCGGCGCGGCAAGGAGCACGTCGTTCCAAGTGATACCGAGCGCCGCGTCTTGACCGATCGTCTCCGTCACCGCGCCGTGGACATATTCCAAATCCCAGTTGCCGCCGAGCGCCGCGCTGCCGGTGAGGTCCGTCGATCCCGCCACGTCAGCACCGGTCAGGGCGCTGAGTCCGTCGATCAGTTCCTGACCCTCGGCGGTGGCCGCCAGGTTGCAGCCGTAGATCAGCAAGTCTCCGTCGCTCGCGAAGGTGCTCGCCCACCGAGCAACCTCTTCACTCACGCCCATCAGAGTCTGTTGGTCGATCCAAGTCGCTCCCAGTTGGAAACCTCCCGCCTGGCCGTGCGAGAGGATGTGAACCGCGGCGAGATCACTGCGGCCAGCGAGCGCCGCGGTCACTTGCGACACGCCGTCGAGGGTCGCATCGAGCAACTCGATCTCGAACACGCTTCCCGGCGTTGCCTGTGCAAAGAGATCGTCGAGCAAAGCCTGATAGCCGGCCACCGACGTGTCGACGAACACCAACTCGTGCCGGATCGAGTCCGCAGTCGCCGCGCTCAATTCCGAACGCTGCTCATCAACGGTCGTCATCAACTGCTGAGCCAACTCATCGGAATGCCACAGCGACTCGTCACGCGGTGTTTCGTTCGGATCGAGCGTCAGCGATTGTTGGTCATCCAGCGGTTGTCCGAGCAAGTCCTCCAACGATGCTTCGATATGATCCAGTGCTGCGATCACTCGTACCTCGGCCGGCTCAAGGACGCTCGGCTCCAACGTCAGCGCCTCCTGAGCCTGAGCCAACTCCACATCCGCATCCACATTCACCGGAGCGACTGGCCCCGCATCGAACAGCAACCGATCTTCCAACCGCTCGAGCAACATCCGCCGCCGAGGTGCCGGCTCGGTGGGCGGAGTCTTCTCCGGACGACGGAAAAAACCGTTCGCCATCAATGCTCGAAACAAATGCCGTCCCATGTGTCACATTCCGCGCGAGGTGATCAACCTCGCGGATCGTTCCAGAGAATCGGATCAAACGGATTATTCGTCCTGGTCCAGGCGCAGAATCTGCGCGAACCCTGACGTCTCGATTGCCATTCGGAACCCTAGGTTTCGGGACTTCAGCCACCTTGAACGAAGACCTTGCGGATCAGCGAAACAGGGCCATTCATGCGGCTCGTGCCAGTCGCATCGCTTCTGACGACGATTCTGTAGAGCGGACAATCTTGTCCGCTCCTCGGTTCTGACGGACAGGATTGTCCGTTCTACGAAACCGACCGACGACCCGGAGCCGTCTCATACGGATCGCAGGAATTAGCCGCGCGGCGCTCGCCCCGGTTCATGCGGTGTAACCGGGGCTAGCGCCCAATGGCACTCACTTTGAGCGGAATGGCGCTAGCGCCACAACTCAGAATTGTTCGATCACCAGAGCCGCCGCTGCCGTTGAGAAAGTGCTTCTTTGGTCGAAGATTCCCACGGATGGCATGGCAATACCACGGATGGAAGGCAAGGGATCTTGCTTGATCCGAGGTCTTGCCATGCCATCCGTGGGGATTGTTGCTCTTCATGACAGGTCAATTGCGATCTGCGGCACTAGCCACCGGTGATTCGGGATCGACGTTGTCCGGCGAATGACCAGCGGCTAGCGCCGTGCCGCTCACAAAGCGAGTGCCATTGGGCTGACGCCGCCCCGCTCGCCAGAATGTTTTTCGCGCGACCGTGCGAGATCTACCACGCTTGCTTGAGAGCCTTCGCGAAGATCGCTTCAGCCGAGGTCGCGTCCCCGGTCGGCCGATCAATCAGCGTCAGCTCTTGAGCCTTCACCAATCGCCGAATCAGCTCTTGCCGAGGATCGGTCGAGTCCGGAGTCACAACACTCGGATGCACGACCAGGCAGTCCCACTCTTGGTGACCGAAGCTGAGCGACCAATTCATGATCCACGAGTACGACCGAAAGAACTCTTCTTCCGTCGCCACCGTGAGCCCCGCCGGCACAGCGATGATCACAAGGTCCGGCTTCATCGCTCGCACAGAGTCTTTCGCGAATCGCTCAATGTCTGCCAATGACTTACCGGCAGTCGGCCACACCGTGACTTCGGCGGTGGCCTGCGGAGACAACTGCTTCAGCGCGGGACCAATCCATGCGTCGAACGGCGACATCGCCAGCACTTTCACCGGCTTGCCACTGTCGATCAACGCTTTCGATTTGACGAGCGCCGGTTGCAACGGTCCCACATTCGCCAGCGAAGTCTCTTTGCCGGTGATCGTGCGGCAGAGTTCCTGAGCCATCCGTTTGTGGCCGTCCATGTTGGGATGGATCTCGTCGCTCAGGATGCAACGAAACGCCCAGGCATCTTTCACGCGGAACGCTTCACCCGCCGCGAACTGATCGCAGACCGGCACCTTGAGCGATTGAGCGGTGGAATGAATCACGTCGCAAAAGCGTTTCAGCTTCTCAATTGGCCGGCCTCCGGTCGTGATGACCGAGTTCGGCGTGCAGAGCACGACTTGAGCTTTCGCCTCTCGGCAGCGTGCGACGAGCGATTCGAGGTTCTTGCCATACTGCTCTTCCGACATGCGTGCCATGTCGTTCAGACCAAAGCTGATCGTGACCAGATCCGGCTTGTGCATCAGCACGTCGCTGTCGAGCCGCTTCAATCCATGATCAGTCGAGTGTCCGCTGATGCCGGCATTGATGACTTTCACGTTGGCGTTCGGGACCGCCTGCTTGATCGCGACTTCCAGCATCTCCGGATACGCCCGCCGCCCGCCGGTGTGGTAATAGACTCCGGTCACGCTGTCGCCGAGACAAACAATCGTGACCGGCTTCGCACCGAAGTCGAGCAACGGCTTCGCGGCTGATGCGGTTCCTGCAACCAACACCTGAGCGAACACAAACTCGAAAGCCTCGGTCGCCTCCGCATACTTGGTGTCGTGTCCGCCGTCGGACTTATGGATCGACTTCACCGGTCGCTTCTGCTTCTTCAACGCTTCCGCCAATCGCAACACGCTGTCAGGCGGCACGAGCTTGTCTTGCCCACCGGTTGTCATAGCGATGGGCATCGTCAGCTTGTCGGCGTTCAATTCGGAGGAACGTTTGCGGTACTCGTCAGGCTTGTCTTGCTTGGAACCACCAAACGACGCGGCGATCGCGTCCTGAAACTGAGCGTACTCAACCAGGTTCGCCGTGCCGTTCATCGACACGACCCCATCCACTTGATCGGGATGCAACGCGGCGAACGTCAGTGCCGCCGTGCCACCCATCGAGCCTCCGCTGATCACAATCTTGTGGAGGCGATACTTGCTCCGCAGATCCTCCAGAATCTGGAGCAGATCGGCTTCTGCCGCCGGTCCCATCCACGACGTCTTGGCTCGATAGTCCGGCGAGACATAAATCATCCGCTGCTTGGTCGCCGCATCGCGAGCCGCTCGGCATTCGTCCCGGCCGTCCTTCACGAACTGCCAGCGATCCGAACCATGCCCGTGCAGCGCGATCATGACCGAGACCGGCGACTCCGAATGAAATCCGTCCGGGAGAACGACGACATAACGCTGCTCGGTGCCGTCCAACTTGGAAACGAAGACGACATCCTGCGGTTCGGCCGACTCAGTCAACGTTGCCGGCACTGTCGCTAACAAAAAAGCAGCCCACACCGTGAGGAAGCACTCACACAACGAGCGAAACATGAGATGTCTCCGATTTAGAAATTGGAGGTAACCGGCCTTCCCTGAAACGACCCCATTCGGCTTGGGGACAGTCCTTTTACCGAGTTGTTAAAAAACGGGCCAACGATCCATGTGAGCGAGCTTCGTTGTGGTTGGCGTTGCTCGTGAGTTGGTGTTGGCGTTTTCGGGGCAGAGGAATTGCGAGACGTTGGCAGTTCATTTTGAGGGTTTCAGACGACAGACGCGCGGACTCGTCGCGGCTCACACGAGTTCCAGGGCCATGGCGGCGAATTCGCGACGCCAGCGCAGTCAGGCATGCACCCGTTTTTTGAAGTTCAGGCTTAGGCTCGATAGGCGGTTGCCGACTTGTGACGGTTCCGCCGGGGGCGATAGACTCGCCCCGTTCGCAAGTTTTTTGCCGTTATCGCGAGGGTTGAATGTCCGGAAAACGTTACAGCATGAATGCCGGTCGCACGACCAAACAGGGGCAGCAGATCAACGTCGGCAAGGATGGCGCGGAATACCAGGCCATCGTCAGCACCATCCACATGAACGTGGACGACATGAAAGAGGCGGGGATCACCGCTGGCACGAATGTCCGCGTTATTTCGGAACAAGGCGAGGCGGTGTTTCTTTGCCAGGAAGGAAAAGTCCCGCCCGGCATCATTTTTGTTCCATACGGGCCGCCGACCTGCCGATTGATGGGGCAAGTCACAGATGGCACGGGAATGCCGACCTCTAAAGGTTGGGAAGTGGAAGTCGAGCCGATCACCGCCAAGTAGGTTGGGACTCCGTCCCGATCTGCACCGAACGGTCGGGACAGAATCCCAACCTACGTTTAAGTAAGAAGGAATCAACAATGAATCACGATGAAGCTCAAGCGTCCGCTCCGGTGGGCCAGCGGCTGCAACAGACGCCGGTCGAAGAGCCGATTGCTTGGGAGATGATTGAGAACGGCCGGTACATGCCTCGCCGCATTTGCGGGAGCTTCCCTGGCCGGGAACTGGGTTGAACGTTTTTCGTTCCGCCCGGTCCGGGCGGTCAAACTCCTGAATGAATTGCATGAATCGAGGCAACCATGACCGTGACTATCACGCAGCACGCGACCTGCACCTTTTGCGGTTGCGTGTGTGACGACATCGAATTGCACGACGACGGCGTCAAGATCATCAAAACCAAGGCGGCTTGCAGTCTTGGAACCTCTTGGTTTCTGAATCACACGGCCGAGCGGCTGTATCCCGACGCGCTGATTGACGGCAAAGAAGCGACGGTCGATGAAGCCGTTGAAGTGGCGGCCGAATACCTCCACCGGGCCAACATGCCGTTGGTTTACGGCTTGAGCAACGTGACCTGTGAAGCTCAGCGCGAGGCAGTGTCGCTGGCCGAAAAGATTGGAGCGGTGATCGACAGTCACACCTCGTTGTGACACGGGCCAACCGAAATCGCCGCCCAGTTGGGTGGCAAAGTCTCGTGTACGCTCGGCGAAGTGAAAAATCGAGCGGACTTCATCCTGTATTGGGGAGGCAACCCGGCCGAGTGCCATCCGCGGCACTTCACGAAATACACCATCATGCAGAAGGGAAAATTTCTTCCCGAAGGCCGCAAAGGCCGGACGATGGTGCTGGTCGATATTCGCGAAACGATGAGCGTCAAAGCGGCGGACATCTTCTTACAGGTGCGCCCTGGCAAGGATTTCGAGGTCATCACGGCGTTGCGTGCCCTCGTGAAGGGCAACCGCGTGGACACTGCGGTCGTGGAAGAGACCGGGCTGAAGCTCGAACAGTTGCAGGACTTGGTCGATCGCATGAAACGCTGCAAGTTCGGCGTGATCTTCTTCGGGATGGGTCTCTCGATGACTCGTGGCAAGCACATGAACTCGGCGGCCGTGCTGACGCTGGCGGCCGAGATGAATGCCTTCACGAAGTTCGTGGCGATGCCGATGCGCGGTCACGGCAACGTCGCCGGCGCGGACATGGTCCTGCGCTGGACGACGGGCTATCCGTTCGGAGTCAATTTGTGCCGAGGCTTCCCGCGATTCAATCCCGGAGAGTTTTCAACGGTGGACTTACTGGTGCGGGGGGACATCGACGCGGCGTTCGTGCTGGGAGCCGATCCCGGTGCGACGATGCCTCAACCGGGCATCGACACGCTGGCTCGCGTGCCGACCATCGTGCTCGATCCGAAGGTCACGCACACCAGCAGACTGGCTCGCGTCCACATCACGACCTCCGTGACCGGCATCAGTTCGCCCGGCACGGCGTATCGTATGGACGAGGTTCCGTTGCCGCTGCGTCCGGTGCTCAAGTCGCCGTACCCCAGCGACGAAGAGGTCGTGAAGCGGATCATCGCCGCTGTCGAAAAGAAAACCGCGTGGCTGCCAAAGCCGGAAGCGTTATCATCGGGCATCGCCTAGCAGCCAGTTGAAATTCGCCCTACCCCGGTTGCCGGGGTGGTTCATCGGGGTGATTTCAATGAGTTGGTCTTTGATTGATTTTCGTGAGGTTCGAGAATGCCTGTCGTCGCTGCGAAATCCTCGATTCGGTTTGCCGATCTCCAACAGGGGTATCGCCGCAATCGCGGCGTCGCAGACGTCATTCGCGAGGAAGGAAGTTGGTCCGAGGAGGAATACCTCGATCTCGACGAAGGTTGCTTGTTGGAGTTCTCGCAAGGAAATGTCGAGGTACTTCCGATGCCAACGGCGACTCACCAGCGTTTAGTCATGTGGTTGTGCTGGCAATTGAGTTCCTTTGTGCAATCACGGCGCTTGGGGGAAGTGCTACTCGCGCCGTTGCCGGTACGAATCGGTTCGGCCAAGTACCGCGAGCCGGACATCATGTTTCTCGCGAGCGAGCATGAAGATTGGGATGAAGACAAGTTTTGGGAGAGCGCGGACCTCGTCGTGGAAGTCGTGAGCGACGACGATCCGAAACGTGATCTCGTGCAGAAGCGCAAAGAGTACGCTCGGGCCGGCATCGCCGAGTACTGGATCATTCAACCGCGCGATTCGGTTGTTTCGGTGCTGAGTCTCAAGGTTCGTTCGTATCACGAGCGGCGATTCAAACTCGACGATGTCGCAAAGTCGCACCTGTTGCCGGGTTTTGAAATCTCGGTGTCGGAGCTGTTTGCAGCGGCTAAACCGCCGAAAGCTCGACGCAAGAATGGAAACAAGCCTTGAGGATGATTCGATAGGCCGAACGAACAAGATTGAAAACGTGGCCGCCGAGTCACATCAGGAGAGGATATGCTGCGGATCACTGGCGGAAAGGTCTATGACCCGGCCAACGGCATCAACGGTGAAGTGCGGGACATCTGCATTGCGGACGGCAAGATCGTCGCCAATGTCGAAGGTGGCCGAACGATCGACGCGAATGGGATGATCGTCTTCCCCGGTGGCGTGGACATTCACACGCACGTCGCGGGAGCGGCGCTCAATTTCGCGCGTGCGCTGACGCCGGAAAATCAGCGAGTCGCCGCGAAGTTCATGCGCACGGCAGACACACGCATGGGGATCGGCGGGCAGACGCCAACCACGTTCGCAACCGGCTACTTGTACGCGGGCATGGGCTACACGACGGCGGTTGAGGCGGCGGTTCCAGTCCTCTCGGCGAAGCACACGCACGAGGAACTGCGCGACACGCCGATCATCGACAAAGCCTGTTGCCTGTTGATGGGCAACAACGAGATCGTGATGGACCTGCTGGAGGTCGGCGAGTACGAAAAGGCCAAGCACGTCGTCGCGTGGCTGATCTCGGCGGCGAAGACCTACGGCATCAAGGCGGTCAATCCGGGTGGCGTCGTCGCTTGGAAGTACGGCAAGGACGCGAAGCAACTCAGCTCGCCGATCGACGGCTATAACAAGGTCACGCCGGGAACGATCATCGGCAACCTTGCGAAGATCGTGGATGAGCTGGGACTGCCGCACCCGATGCACCTGCACTGCAACAATCTCGGCGTGCCGGGCAACATCTCAACGACGCTCGACACGATGAAGATGCTCGAAGGGAGCCGAGCACACATGGCGCACCTGCAATTCCACGCCTACGGCGGCGACGACTGGCACACCATGCGATCGGAAACCGTGCAGCTTGCCGAGTACATCAACACGCACCCCAACGTGACGTGCGATGCCGGAGCGGTCCTGTTCGGCAACGCTGTGACGATCACCGCCGACGGCCCGTGGCAGCACTTGCTGTATCAGCTCACCGGCCGCAAGTGGGGCAATCTTGACGTCGAAAACGAAACCGGCTGCGGCATCGTCCCCTATACCTACAAGGGGAGCAACCTGGTCAACGCCGTGCAGTGGGCCGTCGGCTTGGAACTGCTGCTGCTCATCAACGACCCCTGGCAGATCTTCCTGACAACTGACCACCCGAACGGAGCGTGTTTCTGGCGATACCCGGAGATCATCCACTTGCTGATGAACGCCGACGCTCGCCGCGAACGAGTCCGCGCGTTGCCCGAAGCCGCGCTCAGCCGCATTTACCTTCCCGAGTTGAACCGCGAATACACGCTCTCCGAGATCGCGACCATCACATCCGCCGGCCCCGCGCGAGCACTCGGCATGAAACAAAAAGGACACCTCGGTGTCGGAGCGGACGCGGACATCGCGATCTACAACCAGAATCCCGACGGCGAGTTGATGTTCCGCTACCCGCGATACGTCCTGAAAGGGGGCGAGGTCGCGGTGGAAGAGGGCGAGATTCGCTCGACCAAAGACGGCCACGAATTCGTTTGTCAGCCAAGCTACGACGCCGGCATCGAAGACTACCTGAAACCCGTGTTCCAACAGCAATACACGATGTCCTTCGAGAACTACCCCGTGGATGCCGAGCGCGTTCACGGCATGCAAATCGCCGAGTGCTCGTATCAAAAAGAAACCAGAACAGCCGAGCCGGAGGGCGTTAGCCCCCGGACAACATCGCCGTCCGGGAGCTAACGCCCTCCGGTTCGCCTATCGAAATTTTCGACGCCATTACCCATGATCAAGCTCACGCTGAAAGACCAACCGACTGTTCCGCTCGAAGCCGAGATGCTCGCTCCCGACTATTGCGCCGGGTTGGGCCTCGATGCAATTCGCGCTCTGCCAGTGTTCCACGGCAAGCGACAACTGCGAGTGGACGACTTCTTCACCGTCGAAGGGGAACCGAGCGACGAACTCGAAATCCACGGCGACCTCGCCAGGGTCAAATACATCGGCCGAGCCATGACGCGCGGCCGGGTCAAAGTTTTCGGCAACGTCGGGATGCACTTGGGAGCCTACATGAAAGGGGGCTCGATCGAAGTCACGGGCAACGCTTCCGATTGGATCGGCGGCGAGATGACCGGTGGCCTGATCCATGTCCACGGCAATGCGGGCGGCCAAGTCGGTGCCGCCTACCGAGGCAGTCTCTCTGGCATGAACAACGGCACGATCCTGATCGACGGCACCGCCGGCTTGGAAGTTGGCATGCGCATGAAGCGCGGCCTCATCGCCATCAAGGGTCTGGTGCGCGACTTCTGCGGTCTGCAAATGAAAGGCGGCACCATCGTCCTGCACAGCGGCGCGGAGATTCGCACCGGTGCCTGGATGATTCGCGGTACGATCATCTCCCTGAAGCCGCTCAAACTTCTCCCCACGTTTCCTTTCGCTTGCACCTACAACCCAACGTTCCTGCGTTTGTACGCCAAGCATCTCGCCACCCTCGGCTTCGCCATTCCGATCAACGAACAGGACGGAGCCTATCAGCGTTATTCCGGTGACACCTCGGTCCCCGGCAAGGGAGAGATCCTCGTGTGGCAACCGAGAAAGTAGCAGGCACACTCCGTGTGCCGTCTGCTCGAAGCAATAAAACAGACAACCGACGGCACACGGAGAGGCTGTGAAAGAATTGGTAGCTGAACTCGCCAGAGTTCAGTTTTCTCGGCGAATTCTGAAGTCTGGCGACGTCAGCTACCAAAAAGTTCACAGCCTCGGAGTGTGCCTGCTACGATTCCGGCGCGTGCCCCTGCTTCGATTGGACTTGGCATCGTGACAGCTCTCGCCGTTCAGCATCGTCTCGCGATCGACGCGGGCAACACGCGCGTCAAGCTGGGCTTGTTTGCGTGCTCAAGCTCACGGCCGCGCGGCGAGTTGCCGCGTTGCGTTGAACGGGCCGTGGTGTTGTCCCAGGAACCATTGCCGTGGGAGCTGCTCACCCAGTGGCAATCGGAAACGGGTTGTTGGCAGCCAGCGGTGATCGCCGGCTCGAATCCTCGCGACGTCGAACGCGTGCAGGCGGACTGGCCAAGCTCGCTGGGATCAGTACCGCACATCGTTGCGAATACCGACGATTTCCCGTTGCCGATTCGCGTGGACGAACCACGTCGCGTCGGCATTGACCGACTGCTAAACGCCATCGCGGTGAACGAACTGCGGAGCGAGGGTTGCCTCGCGGTCATTGTCGATTCAGGAACGGCAACAACAGTGGATGTGGTCTCTTCAGACGGCGCGTTCGTGGGGGGCGCAATCTTGCCGGGCTTGGCGCTGTCGGCGAAGGCGTTGCATGAATACACGGCGCTCTTGCCGCTGGTCTCAGTGCTGGAACTCGGACAAGAGACACCCGAATCGCTCGGCCGCAACACGCGCGCGGCGATTCGCAGCGGACTGTTCTGGGGACAACTCGGAGCCGTGAAAGAGTTGATCGAACGGCAAACGAATGCGGAGGCCGAGGTCTTCGTCACCGGCGGCGGCGGCGCGCTGTTGTCCGCGCATCTGCCACGAGCACGCTTCGAGTCGCACCTGCCGCTTCAGGGCTTGGTGCTGGTCGCCGATCGCGTTCAGTCTTCCGCTGCCACAAATTCTTAACGAGAGCGATTTCCTTGTTGCTCCCTCGCGCGACACCTAGACTCCCGCCCGCTCGGAGAGATGGCAGAGCGGTTGAATGCACCGGTCTTGAAAACCGGCAGGCCCGTAAGGGTCTCGGGGGTTCGAATCCCCCTCTCTCCGCTTTATCAAACGCAATCAGGCAGCCGCAATCGTCCTCAAACACCTTTGTTTGATGAGGGTTGCGGCTGTCGACGTTTGGGAGTGGTTCCTCGGCTCTTTGAGCAGTCGACTCATCAATCGTCTTCAATGATTGGCAATGGTTGTCAGAAAAACCGGCAACCATTAGTGCAACCAAATCGGAGTCACTTTCACTCGATTCGTCATTCGATGTGCCCGAATTCGCTTTCGCTGAAAGCGGCAGGGGGGACATCTGCCGAACGGCGGCACCAAGGTCGTTGAGGTTGGCGTGCGTGTAGCGGCCGATGGTCAATTCAACGGTCGAATGTCGAGCGAGCTTCTGCATCGCTTTGGCCGAGACGCCGGATCGTCCCAAACGTGAGAGATACGTGTGACGCAGCGCATGGAAGTCGGCTTGGCCGGTGTCGTTCTTGTAGAGCAGTGTCGCTGACTTGGAACTGCTGTCGCGTTCGGACTCGGTTGCAGCATCTGCAAGCCACTGGATGCGTGCGGTTTCAAGGTCTTTCTGGATGAACTTTCCGGCTTGCTTCTGCGCTGCCCACTTGCCGGGCCAGAGCTGGGCGTCGGCGGGAACTTTTGGAAACCACGACCGCATGACGGTCACGAGTTCTGGTGGCAACGGGATCACGTCTCCACGACGAGCCTTTTCGTTCTTCGCTTTGATGTGAACCAGTGGCACTTCTGCGTCGAGTTCAAAGTGTCGAGGCGTGAGGCTCGCCAATTCGGATGCCCGAAGTCCGGTCGCAAGAGCGGTCGCATAGAGCGTGTATCGTTGCCAGCCGGTCAGCTTCGATGACGTTCCTCCACTTTGCGCAGTCTGCAACAAGTACTGAATCTCCAATTCGTTCAACTCTCGTCGTTCCAGCCGGCGGTCAGTCTTGACGTTGCCGCCTTGCAAGAACGTGAGCCGATCCTCATCCGTGCGATGATCGCGCACGAGCCATCGGGTGAATTGCTTGATGGCACGCAAGTAGTGGTTGACGGTCTGCTGCGACCTCTTTTTCTGGCTCTTGAGGTCGGCCAAGCATCGCAGAACTTTGCTTGCGGAGATCTCCGCAATGAATCGAAAACGGCAACTGGTGACGATGTGTCGAACGCGAGTTCCGATGAGTTGGCAGTGCTCCTCGGTATTGCCAGCATCACGGAGCGATTGCAAAAACTCGTCCAAATGTTCGACGAGTGCTCGCCGCGCATGCTCATCAAAGGGAGAGACAAGGCCGGATTTCTGTTGCATCGCCTTGCGTTCCAATTCGGCGAGCATTTGGCGAGCCGCCTGTTTATTCGAGCAAAGCGTGACCGACCTGACGACTCCGGATGCGTCACGATAGTCGCCGCGCCAAGTTCCAGATTTCTTGACGACCTTGCGTGCCCCCGGGGAGTCTTTTCGGCATCGACGGTCTTGCGAGTCGATGTACCGGACAATTGTCGGACGAAATAAACGCGCCATGCTTAGCCCTTTCGTGATCCAATTGTACACATTCGCGACGACTTGAGGATCGTCGTCTGTGCTCGAATCGTTATCGTTTCAGTGATTCAAAACCGCGGCGGTTCGGACATCCCTCGGCTACCCACGTTCGTAGGTCGTCCACCCGCCAACGAACACATCCACGCGATAGGTAAATGGGGGCAGGCGTCTTGCCCGCCACAACCATTCGGTCCCAAGTAGCAACGCTGATTGCAGCAATTGCCGCTGCTTGCTTGCGATCAACGAGGAGCGTGTCGCTCATGAAATCCTCCACCATTAGAAAAGCCTGCGTTCGACTTGATTTCCGTAGACTGTCCAGCCGGAGTTCGGATGCTCCTCGCGTCCGTAAAGCTCCAGATATGGTCCGGGGCTGACCTGCTCGATCAGTCCGCGAAACAAGAATGGCTTGCGGCTGTGAACGGTTCGGCGAGCAAGTTGCCAGCTTCGTACGGTGCGGCTGCGAAAGGGAAGAGTCCCGCGAACACCGAGCAGCAGGTACTCGTGCGAAACTCGCCAGTAGTTGCCCATGCCGATTTGCGGCTTGACCCAAACCAAACACGATTTGTAAGTGAAGCCCCATGCTCGGATGACGTCGAACGCTTCACGGAGAAAAGCGTTCGTGGTCCACAAGTGAAGATGGGCATCCTCGGCAGCCAGCGTCTTCACTGGTTCGCTTCTGATTGCCTCCAGAGTCATCGTTCGGTAGTGGTTCTCGGCGGCACCACGAGCGGCGGTGTTTGAATAGGGCCAAGGCGGGTCGGCGTAAACCGTCGAGTACTTCGCACCCGATTCGACGAGTCGCGCCAAATCGCGAACAATCGACGGGACGAACGGTTTGTCGGCTTCGCTGCCAACGTCCGTTCGGTCGTCCGATGTCTGGTCAGGATTTGAAGACAATGAGTTCACGAGTTTCGAGCCTGTGGTTGCTGATAGATCCAGGTATGGGCTTCGTCGATCGCCAGTCGCATCAGCGGAATGTCATCGCGTCCGAAACGTGTCGACTCTTTCCAAAGGTCGCCGTTGCGAAAGAGGCGGGTGACAGTGATCGTGTGCCGCAGTCGATCGCGGGTGCGCTTTCGCCAAATTCGCACTTTGATCAACCCACGGCGAATTTCATGAATCGGTGGTTTGGCCATTAGCTTTCTCCCCTGGCCATCGCAGCGGCATCCCAACGGAGGGTCAGCGCATCCAGGTCGCTGATTAGCGATTTCAGCCGCTTACGATCATCTGCATGAAGGCAGCCATCGTCGGCAATCACTGACGCCATCACTTGCGCCAGCTTTACAAGGTCAGAGAGATCTGCCGGTTCAAACAGTGGGTTGAACGATTCCAGCAATGTTGGCCCGCGAACAATGTTGAACCGATATTTCCACCCGGAATGCTCATCGCCCGTTTTCCAGAGCATGGACGTCAGTCGTCCCGCACCGACAAAGCTGTACGGCTTCTTGCAAAACTCCTGGTCGGAAGGCACGTCAGTCAAAGGTTGCATCGAAGTCATCGGAAATCTCGCTTCGGCCTGAAGCCGATTGAGGGGGTTAGAAAAAGTGGCCGGCTGGCGAACCAGCCGGCCGAAAACCAATACGGAAAACCTGTTGAAAACCCATCTCTCTCAGTATTCCTCTGGGAGCAGGATGGTTGTGACGGAACGATCCCATTCTGTGATGATCCAGAATGGGATTCCGTTCTTGGTGCGATATCGGGACATCAGACGAGCCTCGTGTTCGAGAGCCTCGTCGTTCTGCGCCCTGTCCTCTTCGCAGAGATCGCCCCAATCCCCCTCAGCATGACGCAACAAGCTCTCCTGCACTTCTTCTGCGGGAAGATCGTGTAACGCGCCTTGGGTGATGACCACCTGCCCCAGTGGAACCCGCTTGCTTGACTTGAGTGTCATCATCGTGCTTACCTCCTATCGAGTGGGCCGACAGGACACGTTTCGTCCTGCCGGCGGTTGATTCAATTACTCGATTGCCTCGGATTCGCCGGGAGCGGATTGCTCCCAGATCCAGGCGTAAGCCATCTCGATGGCTTTCGAGACGATCGGCAGGTCATCACGACGAAACGTCGTCGTGTCTTTGAGCTGCTCCTTGTCTCGATAGCTGCGCGATACCGTCACGGTGAACCAGCTTTCCCCAGTCTTGTCGGACTGGTTCAGCCAGATTGCCGCACGGATTGCGCTCAAGCGGATTTGATGTACGGGTCTATTTTTTGTGTTTGCCATATTGGCTTCCTAAGTTTTGCGGTCGATGTGCAGGATTCCATGTCCTCATCGATCGCAGTTCATTCAAACGACGACGCAAATCGCCGCTCCTCGTTGACGCGCCGTAGCGAGTCGCAGAGATCTTTTTGTGATAACCTGCTTGTCGAACCTCACCTCCTCTCGTGTGCTTGGAGGGTCTGTCAGCTTTGCCATTGGACGTTGCCACACGGTAGGCCCGTGCGAGTTCGCCAAATGTTCTGGGTAGTGAAATCGTGATGATCACCACCACGACCACCACGACAACGATCACCGCCACCTGAGCAATCAGGATTGGAGTTGTGATCAGCAGCAGTAATACGGAGCCGATGCGACGACAGCGTTCAACAAACTTCCGAGGTCTTTGAGGCTTCGGAGATTTTGGCTGCCACCGCGCAGCAAGTTTCTGCCTACCGTATGTCTGGCGCGATTGGGAGCGCGCTGACTTTCGCTTTCCACCCTGCCAAACGCGTACGAACCGGGCGTATCGAAATACCCACATATTCATTCCTCCTTTGTCTCTGACGGCGGACCATCCGACGTCAGTTGCCTCACCAACAGCCAGTTCTGTTGGTCAAGCAATGTAGGAACCGCGTCTGCCCGTTGTTTTGTGCCGCTCTTGGGCCGAGAGCCGTGACAAACCCACAACATCGGGGAATGTGTTTTCTTGAGTCAGGTTTCGGGTAACGGGGCGAGCCATTCGAGGAGGGCGGGCGATGATTCGGCCACACAACGAACGCCCGTCTTCGCAATGGAATCAAAGGCGATCGTCAGCCGGTGTGCCTTTTGTTCGGTCGCAACCAAGTAGGTGATCTCGAATTGACCGGCGGTGATCAGTTGCCGAAAACCGGGAAGTTGCTGATGACGTCGAGCCAGTTGATGACAACGCGAGACAATTCGACTGACCTCATCCAATCCGACATCGACCCGTATGAGACCGATCACCGGCGGTTCGCTCGTCGCATTGACGTAGTAGCCTGCGGGTAATCCTGCTTGGAAAAGAGTCGGGAAATAACGAGCGAGTTCAGACTTCCGAAGCAGAGTGCGACGATGTGAGGGATCAGTACGCGGACGCACGCTTTGATCCAGCGGCGGCACCATGCGAGATACGCTTCGTCGGCAAGCGAATCCGCCTTGCGGCCTGGACCGTAGTCGATGCCTTGGTTGTACGGCGGATCTGCGAAGGCGAGTCGAGCCGTTCCCGGTTTCAGCTTCGCCAATTCCTCAATACAGTCGCCGCAGCGGATTTTCCAATTCGATTCGTCACGAGTCGGACGCGCAGTTTTTGCCAAGCGCCGTTGTTCTTGGCGTTTCGATTCGCGGTCGGCTTCTCGTTTGGCGACAGTCAGCCGCTGCTCACCGGCTTTGACTTGTTCGTAGAGTTTCGGAGCGACTTGTTTCAATTGCTGAGCTGCACGGATTCGGCGTTCCGAGACGCGATAAGCCACCGCCACGGTGCCGCGAGACGTCTTCGTTCCCGACTGCTTCCCGGCCGATGTGATCGGCAAGCTATCGCTCGCCTTCGCTCGACCACGACCGCCGGTCAGTCCGCCCAGCCGAGCACGTTCCCGTGTGGCGATCTGGCTCAGAATCTCCATTTCTTCCCGTGCGAGGCACGCTCGTTGGTCATCGGTCAGGTGGCGGCGTTTGGTGGCCGCTCGCAACATGTAGAGGACAGGATCGTCGCCATTGAGCGGGGCGCGGATCACGGGGACTCGTTTGATGCCCAGTTGCTTGGCCGCCAGATAGCGGCTCCTGCCATCGACGATGACGCCTCCGTCGATGATCTCGATGGGAACTCGAATACCTCGTTCGGCAATGTCCGTTCGAAAGTCCGCATCCTGCTCCGGCGGCATCCGGGGAACGCGGTTCGCTTCCGGATGAAGACGCAGTAATTTCAAGAGCACGAGTTTCATTCGGGTTTTGATGCAAACTCACGCGGCGCGGATTCGCGGACTGGAAACGCCATTCAGCGCAAGGGGAGAGAGGCCAGTGGTGCCGCTCTCCAAATCCTTTCTTGTTGATGACTGTCGAACTGCCGGAATCTCGACGGTTAGTAACGATCTTCACCGCCTTGATCGCCGTTCTCACTGTGGCCGTTCCCATTGGAGCGTTCCACAGCTTGCTCGAAGATCCATGTGTGAGCTTGGTCGCAGACTTTCGCCACGAGTGGCAAATCGTCGCGTCCGAAGCTCGTCGAATCCTTCCATTCGTTGCCGTCCTTGTAGAGCCGAGTAATGGTCACGTTGTGACGTGGCCCGTTCTCCGTTTCGTTCTGCCAAATGGCAGCACGAATGCGGCCGAAGCGAACCTCGTGAACCGGTCGGTTCTTCGCTTCCTTGGGTTTCGGTTTTGTGGCGGTTGCCATGAATGAAGTCTCCTTCGATGAAAAAAACAGATTGAAAAACCACGGCACTCGAACGTCGAGGGCCGGTTACGGATGCGGTCGAAAGCACTCGCACAACGGCGGCAATGAATCGACCATCTCTTGCAGCACGGAATTGCAGAATCGGATGACGATCGCCCGTTGCCGAGCGGAATCATTCCGATTCCCTTCCGATGTCACCGGTGGGAAGCCACCACGATCCAGCCAGTCGAGCAGCGACTGAGCAAATTCACGAACAGCTTCCCAGTCGTGAATGCGAAACGCCTCCTGCAATTGATCCCAAGCGGCTTGCGGGTCCATGCGACACCGCCTTACGCCACGAGGGCCAGCGACAGGAGTTGGGCCACCTTGTAGTCGGCATCAGCACGATCAGCAGCGAACGTGATTCGTTGCGTGAGCCGCGTCAGTGCATCGACCAACGCGAAGATCGTGAACCCGCCCTGGGCACGGGCAATTTCCATCGCATCCTTGATGTAATGCTGAGGAATCCCGTGCTTGACGAGTTCTTTCGCAACCTCGTCAGAATCAGAACCAAGTTGCGTTTGCATCGCCTTCTTGAGGACGTCCGCAAACTGGTCGCGGCGAGCATCTCGCTTGGCAATCAGGGCTTCGATGTGCCGACGAATCTCCAGCAAGCCGTCACGGACGTTGGCCGTGTGCTTGCGAGAGAACTCGACGACTTGCACCGCGTCCCACACGATGTGGTTCTGACAGACGCGCTGGAACCAGAACGACTGCATGCCGAGCGAACGGCGGCCGACTTCCGAGTTCCAAACGAAAAATCCCGGCGCGAACGACTCGCCGTCGATGTCGATCCAGCCAGTCGGGTCGATGAGGAAGCAGAACATGTCCTGCTCGCCGCAATACAACCCGGTCCCGCCGTTGACGGCAATTTGTGGCGGAGTGAAGTCTGTCGCCACGTCCCGAATCATCTCGATCAGTTCCGAATTCCACAGCCGCGTGTAGGCCACTCCATGAACGGAGCGCACCGTCTGGCCGGTCGTCAAAATTTGGACCGGCTTATCGGCGTGAGGCAGCGTGTCGCGAAAAGCCATCGTCGCCGTTTCCGGTTGGAAGCGGTTGATGGTCTCCTTGCTGACGCCAGAAAGTCGGCAAACTTGACTGAACGACCAGTCGTTCAATCCCACCGAATCTCCCTTGTCGAGTGTGAGCCGCAGCTCGCCGTCCGACACCTGGGGTTGCAGAGTGTGTGGCATTTGCCACACGTCGGATGAGTACTGCCGTTCCTGCCGACAATGGTCGTGCAGGTCTTTGAGCGTCGCAAAGGCTTCGTCCGGACCTCGCCGGTACAGCTCGCGGTTGGCTCGATTCAAAGTCGTCATCATTCATCTCCTCGTTGCAGAGTTACGGGTGCCAAAGCCACAGCGTCCACCGGCACCCGGCTGGTGAACGCCAAGACTCTGGCCCGCGAGACGAACGATGACTGTTGTGCGGGCAAACGAACTCGTCGCAGTACGGGTTATCCCGTCGGACGCTGACGATGTGGGATGAAGTCAGAAAAGTTCGCCTTGTTTGGCCGGACTGCGCGGAGCCGGAGTCACTGTGTCTTGGGAATCGAAATCGGTGTCTTCCGGGTGGTCGTACGCCTTGATCGCCGCGACGAGCTTGACACGCATGTCGTCCAAAGCACCGAGCAGCAGATTGATTTGCTCCTGTCCCGTACCGGTGACGACTTCTGCAATCTCGGAAACGAGTTCGTCGAACTGCTCAGACGCGAGTGTTGAGCAACTGGCGCTTGGAAATACAAACCTCCGAAACTCCAACCGCTCGTTCGCATCGAAGGCGAGCGGGTCGCGAGCCATGCGGACAAGCTGCGTGTGAACCGTCGTCTGATTGGGTAGCCCGTTCCGCGTGAGCCAACCCAAATCCTCGCGAGTCTCGTCCAACACGTCTCGGACAACACGCACTTCATCCGCGAGCCGATTCACCGCGTCAGTCAGCCGCTCCAACAGTTGCGGTTGCAGTGTGTGCGGCGGCTGCCACACGTTCGAGGAATTCTGCCGTTCCTGCCGACATTGGTCGTGCAAATCCTTGTGTGCCGCAAACGCTTCTTCCGGCCCTCGCCGGGACTGTTCACGGTTCGCTCGATCTAAATTCGTCTTCATCTCGTCTCCTCTCTTCCGAGTTGCGGGTGCCAAAGCCACACCGTTCACCGGCACCCGGCTGGTGAACGACATGACTCTGGCCCGCGAGACGAGCGATAACGGTTGTATTGGCCAAGCAAAAACGTCGGCGATCAATAACCTTCTGAGGGCACCACCGCCTACTCGGTTGACGAGCCGGTCTCTCGGCACCACGTCAAGCGAGTGGCGGTTGCATGACTACCCGTATGAAACTGTCAAAAGAGCGAACTGAAATTCAGCGGATTCCGTACCACAGTACCAAAGGATTGTCACGCCGCCTGAGCTTCGTGAATCGGATGAGGTTGATTGCTGAATAATTCTGCAAAGTTAGTGGTGGCCCGCCGTCGAACTGACGAAAGACACTTCGCCCGTAGACCGAATCATCCGTTATTGCGTCAGTGTCGAGCACTGAGCTTTATTCGTCACCCTCGACTTCGGCAATGAGGAGATTGGCTTTGTACTCAGTGGCGTAGAACTCCACTGGCGGATTCGTCAGCGTTCCGTTCCCAGCAAAATGAAGTAGATCTTTGAGGGCCTGAAACATTTCGGGGGCCTTGGCCAATCAGAATGCCGATCACGGCGAAGTCTCGTCGTCCGACATCGTGGGTCGCATCTATGCTTTTCAACAATCGCCGCGCGTGCTCGACGGAAATCTCCGGAGTCTTGCCTTCGACCACTTGATACCGCTCGCTGCGAACTGAGAGCGCCGGATTCAGGATGATGACGTGTCGCAGCACGAGTTCGTCAAAGAAGCGCCGCAGAGCAGCGAGATGCAGCTTGCGCGTCGGAAGCGAGACCGCCAGACCATCCAGATATCGCCCGACCTCTCCCGGTGTGATTTGAGCAAGTTCGCGCTCGTGGAGCCGGCACCAGTCTGAAAACCGGCGGACGGCGTGCAGATAAGCTTTCCGCGTGTAGGGATTGCGAATCCGTCCGAAGAGGAATTCTTCAAAGGCAAATCTCGCCCCATCACCGGCGCGGCGAATCAAGTCCGGCAACTCACTCAATTCCGAACTCGTTGCAACGTCGCTGCGATTCCTGATCATCAAACTTCGTTCGTCCATTGACCTCCTTGCTTGGTCCAACAGTTGGCCGCCATGTCACAGTCCAGGTGTCCCGGCAGCGTCCTGCCAGTATTGCGGATGACGCACAAGGGCCACGGAGCGGTAATTGAAGACGGTGGTTTCTCGAAGCAGTCGCTCATAGGCAATTCGCCAAGTCTCCGTTTCCGAGAAAACGATCAAACCTTGGCCCAGCAAAGCGCAGCACGTCACCGTCTCGTCAAGGCTCTGTAACGCCAATTCCCGAAACACGACATTGCGGCGCTGGCTGATGCGCAGCATTTGCCGTGACATCCGCTGGTATCGGTCGAAGACCTCTGTGTCCTGCGAGAGATGAAACGGCGTGTCGAGAAGTCCAAGGGCACTCTCGTCGTCAGCAACCTTCCGATGCAGAAGAATCCCCACGACGAAGGTGAGCATGTTTCCCAGCCACAGAGTCTGAAACCATTCGGCACCGATCCAAGCAACGACAACGGTGCCGACAATTCCCATTGCCACGGCAATGACCGGAACAAGATTCTTGAGTTGATGTTGGTGATCACGGAGCATGGCCTGACGGTACGACAGAATCGGCTTGGCAGCAAGCAAATCAAAAAACGTCAGTGATCACGACGGGTTAGCTGAAGTGCTCGACATCACAATGAGCTGAACCCACAGAAAACCGCATTCAGGAAACAGTCACTCGCCGGGCCAGCCCGACGCGGCCATGTACCGGTGGGGCCTGCTGTTTCTGAATGTCCTTGTGAAAGCGGTGCGTTTCTGGCACTTTGGCTTCGCTCGGTGAAGCGGAGGCAGGCTCTGCGGGGACGCAACCTGACCGAGGAATAGCCGAGTCGAAGCGTCGGAGTTGCTCTGCGCGGGATGGCCGGAGTGGAGTGGTTTTTGGAACTGCCTCACTCCGGCCTGTTTTGTGTGTTCTCAACGATGGTTTTGCCTCGCGGTCAGGCATCTTCTTTCGACCGCACCTCCCCGCGACTGTTTTTCCCCGTGAACTCCGATGCGAGCTATGCCTCAGAAAATCCAACGCGAATCAACAAGGCGAATCCGTCGTTCGGCATGTCACATCAGCACCGCTGGCTGTGGTTATCGGTGCTCTGTGGGACGGCATCCAGGTGTTGTTCGATGTGTTGTCGCAAAGTTGCCAGCCGTTCCCGGAGTTGGTCGATCTGCCCCGCGCCCCGATTTGGCATCGACCGCTGCTGTGCGACACGCTGCTCTAGCGCAGCGACCTCACGCAGCCAAGCCTCTCCTGGCGGGGGAAACTTTGTCGGTATGGGCCGCACGCTGACGGAATTGACCTTCTCGTTGAGTTTGTTGCCTTCCTGTTCGACATCTTTGGTGACATCGGGAGGAGGCTTATTGGGCACTTCGGCAGTCTTTTCCACGAGCTTGAATGCGGCGAAAAACAACAACGGAACTGTGCCCAACAGAATCAGCGCATGCAGCAGATCCTGATGTCCTTTGCGTGACGGCGGGCTTGCCAGTTGATCGTTCATGATGCGGTGTGCGCGGTTAAGGGGACAGGAGTTTGGCGTCCATCATGGCTTCGCCGTGGCGGCGGAGAAACTCCTGAATGGCCTTGAGCTGTCGAATGATTTCCGGCTTCTGAACAGCAAATTCCCAGATGCTGCCATCGGGAAAGGAGCCTTGTGGGCGGTCACTTCGCCCATTAGACCGGTCGACGCGTCCCAGGTAATAGAGGATTTCCAGCCCTTTGAGATCGTCTTCTAGGGCACCGACGCGAAGTAGGGCGAGCGCCGTGACTGCTGCCAGCAATGACGACAACGCTCCCTCATCTTCGATCGAATCTTGAACCGTAACTCCTAACGAGTCGGTAGGCACACGTTCCAGCATCACCGAAAAACTCTCTTCATCTGAGTTGGAAGCAACACCGATCGGTACATCGTCTGAGCCGATCTGGATTGACCCCGCTGCAATCGTCCGTCGAACTGGGGCAACGACCAAGAACCGTACCACGTTCGACGCACCGTCTGCGGAATCCAACTCGATCCGCATGAGTACTGGTTCGCTCAGCTCTTCGTTTAGCCGGCAGATAATCTCACACAGACCACCGTCCCGATGACCGATATGCCTTTGGTGAATCGTTTTTTTCCCGATCATATGTCGCAAAGAAAATGCTCAAGACCTCCTGCACGATGTCGTCCACATCATTCGATCGGCCAATCTCGCGACTAACTATCGCTCCCACATATCGACAAGCCGCGCAGGAGAACGCCTTCGCCGCATCACCGTCTTGGCGCCCAAGCTGACACCAGACCTCATAGAGCGCATTGATCTCAGTTTCTGACATCGGCCTACCTCATTCGATTCTCTGGTCGTCTGCCGCTGCAAAACGCACTACAAACTACTGATACGGGCAACCCAAAAAGCGCATCTCAGAATCCGCCAAAGATTTCCCAAGACCTCAAAAAGTGTGTCGATTGAGGTGCTGGATCACGGTCGGACAATTCCCCATGAGCTTCTCGACCTGTTGCCAGTCGCCGTCGCTTCCTTGCCCCAGTGTATTCACTTCCGCGGCGCTTCGACCACTTTGAAGACTTGCAGAGTTGATTACCGTCAAGATGCGGTGCTCAATGTTTCAAAGACAGTCTGAGCCACTTTCTTGGGCGGCCGAAGGGAGGCTAGATTGAACGAACGCGTCCGCCGGTGGAGGAGTTCTCTGCATACGCTCGCCCGCTTACACCCTCGCCTACCCGGCCCAGAGTTTTGTTGTTCGATTCCGGAAGGGCCTCGTCAACTTCCTTCTCTTCGCCAATACCCCTTGGGCGGATAAGAAGAGCCAGTTTGACGGAACGCAAAGGTTCGTCCATAATGCCTCCAGATAAATTGAACTGGTGGTAAAATGGCCGCTGCAAATCTCGACCTCAGCGTTGTTGAACGTGCGAAATCTGTCTTCCGAAAGCAGGGCGGCCTGCTGCGCATGGCGCAGGCCGTTCGGGCTGGGATTCATCGCGACACGCTGCGCGTCATGGTGAAGCAAGGGGACTTGGAAAAGATCAGCCGAGGACTCTACCAGCTTGTTGGTGCTCCGCTCCCCTCGCATCCCGATTTGGCAGTCGTGGCGGCGAAGGTGCCCGAAGGGGTGATCTGCCTCATTTCGGCGCTCGCATTTCACGAGCTGACCACGCAGATTCCTCACGAGGTCTATCTCGCGATTGATCGCAATTCCGAACCACCGCGAATTGACTATCCGCCCGTCCGCACCTTTCGCTTCAGCGGTTCGGCATACAGTGAGGGCATCGAAACGCACAACATTGGCCCCGTGACACTTCGCGTGTATTCTCGCGAGAAGACGCTCGCGGATTGTTTCAAGTTCCGAAACAAGATCGGACTCGACACCTGCCTGGAGGCACTCCGCGCCTATCGCCAGCAACGCCGGTTCGATTCCGACGCCATTCTCCGATTTGCCGCTGTCTGCCGCGTCACGAATGTCATGCGCCCCTATGTCGAGTCCGTCCTGTGAAGAATCGCACGATCAAGAATCTTCCGGCTTCGATTCGGCAACGACTGCTCCAGGTCGCGAAGTCTTCTGGGCGACCGTTTCAGGAAGTCCTCCAGTATTACGCGATGGAGCGATTCCTGTATCGGCTGAGCGTTTCGAAGCACGTGGATAAGTTCGTACTGAAAGGGGCGTTGATGCTGACTGCTTGGGGAGCGTCCTCGATCCGTCCGACCAGAGACATTGATTTGCTCGGTCATTTGCCAAACCAAGTCGATGAACTCGTGAAGGTCGTCCACGACGTGTGCGTTCAAGACGTGGAGCCGGATGCACTCGTCTTTGATCTCGCCAGCATTACGGGCAGAGTGATCAAGGAAGACGCTGACTATGAAGGCGTCCGGGTGACGTTCCAGGGATCGCTTCAGAACGTGCCGCTCCCGATGCAAATTGATGTAGGGTTCGGCGATGTCGTTTTCCCTGGTGCGTTGGTGACCGAATACCCGACGATTTTGGGACAGGCCGCTCCGAAGCTGCGCGGATATAGTCGAGAATCGGCTGTTGCCGAAAAGTTCGAAGCGATGGTCCAACTCGGCCTTCTGAACAGTCGCATGAAGGACTTCTACGACATCTGGCTGTTGTCCCGTCAGTTCGACTTCGATGGGGCGACCCTGGCTGAGGCTATCGAAAAGACCTTCACCCATCGCGGCACAACGGTGACGCCAGAGCCAACAGCTTTTTCACTGGCCTTCGCAACGGACGGCTCGAAGGTCGCCCAATGGCGAGGATTTCTCCGCAAGATACGGTTCGATGAGGCTCCCCCGGAACTCATCACCGTGTCCGAAGCGATCCGAAAATTCTTGTCCGCGCCTGCTGCTGCGATTCGTGACGGACAGCCATTCACACAGACTTGGCGTGCGGCTGGCCCTTGGGTTGAACTGATGGAGTAGTCGAGCACAATTGGTTGATCGCCGCCCGCACGAAGTCTGGAAGTTGTTCCCAACAGCGGACAAGATGTTGCAAATCTTTGGGCCACGAAAGGCAGCAACCATCAGTGCAACCAGAAAACTCACCGCATCGCAATTGCCGATCTACGCAGGTGTTGCAATCATCGCACACCGGTCTTGAAAACCGGCGTGCCCGTAAGGGTACCGAGGGTTCGAATCCCTCTCTCTCCGCTTTTCGTTTTCGTCAGGCGTTCCCTTTTGCCTTCAAAGCAGCGGAGATTTAAGCCTCTTGCTTTGAGGTGGGAGCGATGGCGAGTCTGGCCTGTCTCAAGTCTTCCAAAGTCGGTACGGGGATCAACCCGCCGACGACGCGGCGGCAGAAGTGATCGAGGAGCACTTCGGTCTCGGTTCGTTCGGTCGTGAGTTCTTCGGACTGCGTGCTACCGTCGGCGGTCCATTCAATCGCCGTTGCGCCGAGCAGACGGGCATCGCCACGCTCGCAGTGCAGGCGAACTTCGTCGAGCGTCGGCTGATCGGCGATCGGTGCGGTCGGGCAGAGCGACAGTTCGGCGATGCGTGGTTCGTTCGGGGCGAGCGGCGGGAAGTCCAACCGCAAACCTTGTCCGTCGCCTCGGCGAGTGACTTGCTGCGGCGCGGCTCGGAAGAGGTAATGGCACCAGTCGATCCATTCCATCAGCGGGTCTGGCGGCGGCGGAGCGTGTCCCCCGAAATCGGCGTCGGTCGCGAATGGGACCGCGTGCAAACTGGCGGGGGAGATCGCAACTTCGACACGCAACGGCCGGCCGAGCTGCGTGGCCAACAACTCTTGCAGCCGATTGCTGGCGGGAGTGCAGCGGCGCGGGAACGCCGGCATGATGGTCTGACCGTGCGATCTGGCGTACTCGTGCAATTGCTGAAGTTCCAGCAACGGCACATCCGCTCGCGCGGCGAACAAGATTGGCTTGCGGCGTTCGCTCAACAGACGCAGCATCGCCGAGCCTTGCCAACCGGTATCGAGCAGCAACAACGCTTGCACGTCGGCTCGATCTGCCAGTGCCGCGACGCCGCCGACCACACGAGCGCCCGTCTCGCGTGCGGCCTGCTCCGCACGGCTGACGACGTTGTCGTAGACAGCGACGACACGCAGCTTCAAGGTGATCTTCGTGAGCGCCGGGCGGTATCGGCTCTCCCAACTCGGTCCCAAACCGATGAGTCCCAAGTTGACCGGAGCGGTCGCCATGCGAAGTGTCTCGTGAGATGTGAGTGAAGCGCGGTCGCAGTGTAGGAGATGACTTCGGCGAGACAAAAGCAGACACGGATGTTTTTCCGCGACTGGCTATACCTTGTACGGCCATCCGTGAGACATCTTGGCGAGCGGGGCGGCGTCAGCCCAATGGCAAATTTGTTTTCGGAGCAAGTCTCGTCAGGCCGAGCGTGGCTCCCCGAAAATGATCGTTTACAATTCCACTAAGTCCTCCCGAATCGAAATTGGAAACTCAAGATGGCTCACTTCCTCTCCGAAAACTGGTTGCTCAATCGCCGGCATGTTCTGCGTGGACTCGGTGTCACGCTCGCGCTGCCGCTGCTCGACTGCATGCGACCGCTGCGTGCGGCCGACGCGGCGACTCGTGCGAAACGCAGCGTCTTCATCTATCTGCCCAACGGCGTGAACACGATCGACTATCAGATCACGCAGGCCGGAGCGGACTACAAGTTCTCGAAGTCGCTCCTGCCGCTGGAGAAGCACAAGGCTCACATCACGCCGATCAGCGGGCTGCATCATCCGCACGGGCTTGGGAATCACCACAATTGCAGCACGATCTGGCTGACTGGCGGCAAGATCGGGCCGTCGGAGCGGAATACGATCTCGGTCGATCAACTCATGGCTCAGGTGACTGCTCCGCAGACTCGCTTCTCGTCACTGGAGCTCAGCAATCAGGGGCATTCCCTCGCGTATAGCGCCGACGGCATCCAGTTGCCGGCGCAGGGCAATCCGAGCGTCGTGTTCCGCGAATTGTTCGAAGAGCCGCAAGGCGGGACCGCCAAACAGCGGCGCGGCTTGCTGCGCCGAGGCAGTATTCTCGACGCGATTCTGGACGAGGCTCGCACGCTGGGCGGCCAGCTTGGCCAGGACGATCGCGGGCGGTTGGAGCAGTATCTGACTTCCGTACGCGAGGTCGAGATTCGCACACTGCGGGCGGACAAGTGGCTCGACACGCCTCGTCCCAAAGTCGACCCCGCCGATCAGGCACGGCTGAATCGGGACATCTCGCTGGAGCGGCTCGGCGAGTATCTCCGCACGATGTACGACATCATTGTGCTGGCGTTTCAAACCGACCTGACTCGCGTGGCCACCTTCAGCACCGGCAACGAAGGGACCGGTCCCGCGGTTCCCGAAATCGGGGTCAAGCAGGATCGCCATTCGTTGTCGCACCACAACGCGAATCCCAAGCTGATGCAGGATCTGACGGCGAGCGATACGTTCAACGTCCAGCAGTTCAGTTACTTCCTCAGCCGGCTCAGCGAGATGAAGGACGCGGACGGCCCGTTGATTGATTCGACGATGGCCCTCTACGGCAGCGGCATGGCGTTCGGTCACAGTCACGGCAACGCCAACTTGCCGATCATCCTGGCGGGCGGCGGAAAACTCGGCCTGAAGCACGGTCGGCACATCGACTTCAACGCCGGGCCGAAACCCGATGGCTACACCTACGACCTCGACAATCCGATGAAGCACTATGCCATCTGTCACAATCCCGTGAACGGCAAAGCTCACTTGAGCAACGTGCTGCTGACGATGGCTCAGAAAATGGACGTGCCCGCCGAGAAGTTCGCGGACAGCAACAGCACGGTGTCAGAGATCGTGGCGTAGTTCGGAATCAGCCGGAACGCGCTAGCGTCCGGTTGCCGCGCGATTGTCGTTTACCAAAAACCAGGGCTAGCGCCCGGCGGCTGATGTGAGTTCTTCCATGATTCGCGTTCATCGGCGTCTATTTGAAGTTTTGTTGCTGAGTCTCGTCACTGTTCCGTTGCCCGCTGAAGATCACGTTCCCAAGTCCGGCCAGTTTCCGCCGCCGAACACCGGCACGTACCTCGCGGGCGAACTGGTGATCATCGACCCGGTGAATCGGCGCGGCGGTTTGCGTCTGGATGGCAACGGTGGCGAGCGTTATCACGCCGGCCCGCTGCATTACTTCGCGATGCTCCCTTATGGCACGATCTCGTTCAACGGTGCCCCGGCCGAGCTGCGAGACATTCCGATCGGCACTCACGTGCAGGGCTACTTCTACGTGCCGCCGGTTGGCGAGGAAGCCACGATCCCGCCGCTGCCAAAGGACATGGAGCAATTCCAGCTCAAGCAGAACCATGCCGTCTCGTTGGAAGACGATTTCAGTTTCTATCAGCGGCGCGGCCAGAGTTGGAAGGTTGTGTCGATCGACACCAACAAAGGCAAAATCAACGTGGCACCCGTTATTCATCAGCCGGAACGCGCTAGCGTCCGGTTATCGCCAGATGGTGTTCGACAAGAACCGGGGGCTAGCGCCCTGCGGCTGATCCAGGGTTCGGGAGGTTCTGGCGAGCTCGTCAAGGACGGAATCAACACGCCCTACACCTTCGACATCGACGACATCACGAAAGTCTGGAAGGGTCGCACGCTGGTTGATCTGGCGGCGATCGCGCCGGAGCAAGTCGTGCAATTCAATCTCGGCTGGTCGCCCGGTTGGCGAGACAAGGAATTCGCAGTCTCGGAAATCTGGCTCGATGAGGACAGCCGGAAGTTCGCCACGGATCTCCAACGACGCCGGCATGTGAAGTATCAGAAGCAGCGTTGGCTTCCAGGCTGGATCGACTCGGTCGAAGACAACGATTTCGGTGGCGGGACGGTGACGCTCACGCTGTTTGGTGGCATGGACCCGTCACTGTATGCCGACCTCAAAGCCACACAGGACAAGGGATACCACGTCGCTGTCGCTGAGAAGACGCTGCGGACCTGGTTCCATCGTTCCGACAGAAAGCTTGGGCAGGTTGCCGAGTGGAAAGAGATCGAGAATCCTCCCCCCGGCAGCAGCGGCATTCAGGTCCGCATGAAGTTCACCGAATTGCTCGACGGCTATCGCCCGGGGCGAGCCATCCGCGTGAAGTGCCACGATTGGCTCTTCGTGACCATGCCGTCGGAAGAACGAGTCAAGACGATTGAAGAACAGAAACGATCCGCGGTCTTGAGTCTGCCCTAAAAACAGCAGCCGTTTGAAATGGCTGACAGAAAGATGGGGACAGAAAAAAAGGACTCCGTTCTAATACGACTGGACGCCGACGCCGACGATCACAAGTTGCCTGTTCTTTCTGTCCCCATTTTTCTGTCAGGTTTTGATTTTATGAAATACCGACTCGCCCAATCTGTTCTGATGCTCGTCGTCGTCGCTTCAAAGGTGCAGGCCGATGACGTGTCGTCCGCGTTCGACAAGATCGTGCAGCCGTTTTTTCAGACTTACTGCCTGCGCTGCCATGACGCGAAAAAGCAGGAAGGCAATTTCCGGCTCGACACACTGTCGCGTGACTTCGCCGATCAAGCGGTCGCTCAACGTTGGGACGAGGTCGTCTTTCGCCTGAACTCCGGCGAGATGCCGCCGAAGAAAGAGCCGCAGCCCAAACCGCAAGAACTTGGACAGGCCGTCGATTGGCTCTCCACGCGGATCAAGGAGGGCGAAGCGGTACGGATGGCGAAGCGCGGGCCGGTCGCTCACTACCGGCTCAGCCGCGAGGAATACGGTCACACGGTCTATGACCTGCTCGGCGTTTACTTCGATGTGAACCTTCCGGGCGCGTTCAACGAAGATCCCCGCTGGCATGGGTTCGATCGCATCGGCTCGCTGCTGACGCTCTCGCCATCGCATGTGGATCGTTACTTCCGCGCGGCGGAAACGGTGCTCGCGCGGGCCTTTCCCGATCAACAGACCGCCTCGCAAAAGAGCCGGCGCGAAGCGAACGCCGGCCAGGAAAAATGGTTGCAGGAACAAGGTCTCGCTGGGCCGGTGCGCTGGGCACTCTGGCCAGGTCACGGCCAGCATCTCGTCAACGCCAGCGTTCCGGGCTTGTATCGAGTTCGCATCCAGCTCAGCGCGCTGCCGTCGTTCAAAGGTCGTTTGCCGCATCTCGCGCTGTGGCATCATCAATTGAAACGCTCGGTCGTCGGCTTGGACGTCAACGCGGCCGAAGACAAACCGACGGTCATCGAGATCGAGACCTTTCTGCCTGAAGGCAACTTCAATGTGATGAACGAGTCGCCCGGAATGCTGGCCGATGGTCAGACTCCGAGCGTCACTCAATTCCCGTTCGTGAATACGAAAGTCAGCCGCCCGGCACGACCGACGGCCTATCGGTTGTTCAACGACGAAGGGACGTCGATCTTTCCGCTGCTGCTCGTGGATTGGGTCGAGTCCGAAGGCCCGATCGTCCCTGACGCCGACCAACGCAAGCGCGAAGGGCTGATCCCTGCCAAGGACGGCGACCTGACGGAAGCCCGTGAATGCCTGAAACGTTTTGCGACACGCGCTTGGCGTCGTCCAGTGATCGATGCGGAACTCGATCGCTATGTGAAGATCGTCGAGAACGAACTCGCGGCTGGGGAAAAATTCCGTGCCGCTTATCGAGCCGCGATGGTCGCCGTACTGACCTCCAAGAATTTCTATTACCTTGAAGAAGGCTCTCCCGCGCAGCGTCGCGCGACGGTCAACGATTGGGAACTCGCGTCGCGGCTCTCGTACTTCCTCTGGAGTTCGCTGCCCGATGACGAACTCTTCGGCCTCGCTCAGCAAGGCACACTGCATCGCCCTGAAGTACTTCGCGCTCAGCTCGCTCGCATGCTCGCTGACACCAAGATCGGCCGCTTCACGGAGTCATTCCCGCGTCAGTGGCTGCAGCTTCAGCGAGTCGGCGCGTTCCCGCCCGATGCCAGCCTCTATCCCGATTACGACAAGTGGCTCGAACAGAGCCTGGTGCTGGAGACGACCGGCTACTTCGGCGAGGTGTTTTCCAAGAACCTGCCGCTCCGCGAGTTCCTCGTCTCCGATTGGACGATGATGAATCCGCGTCTCGCGATGCACTACGGCCTGCCCATCAGCCGGAACGCGCTAGCGTCCGGTTCTGCTGTTTCTCGTGAGGAACCGGACGCTAGCGCGTTCCGGCTGATCCCGCGCGGCTTCCAGCGAATGTCGCTCCGCTCCGAGGATCATCGCGGCGGCTTGTTGACTCACGCTTCCATTCTCTCGCTCACATCGGACGGGACGCGGCATCGACCGGTGCATCGCGGCGTCTGGGTTTCGGAAGCAATTTTCGGCCGCACGCCGCCGCCTCCACCGCCCAACGTCGAACCACTCGCGCCGACGCCCAGCAATCAGCCGAAGGCCACGATCCGCATGCAGCTCGAAGCCCACGCGACTCACGCGACCTGCGCCTCGTGTCATCAGAAGATCGACCCGCTGGGCTTCGCCTTCGACAACTTCGATGCCATCGGCCGCTGGCGAACCAGCGAACAAGTCGCAGGGGGTAAAGGGGACGACCCAGCAGTCAACGCCAGCGGCAAGCTCCCCGACGGTCGAGCTTACCACGGCGCGGACGAGTTCAAGCACTTGCTGGTTCAAGACATTGACCGGTTTGCCGAAGCGTTCGTCGAGCAGCTCGCGACGTACTCCCTGCGCCGCGTGATGACGATCGACGATGCCGCACAGATCAAGAACATCGCTCAAGCCAGTAAACGTGATGACTACAAACTCCGCACGGTAATCGAGAACCTCGTTTTGTCCGAGCTGTTCCAGAAGCGATGAGCGAATTGCCGTCCGCGTCGGATTGGGTGGTAGCCGCACTCGCCAGAGTGCGGGCGATGGACTGAACCCCCCGCGTTCTGGCGAACGCGGCTACCCAACTTTCTCTGTGGGTCTACTTAGCGTTTCAGCGAGAGGCGGCGGCCGTCGAGTGTGCGCACAAGGACGTTCGGCTTGTCGAGCTTGCGGATCACGGCGTGGAATTCGTCCGGCGTGTGGACGGAGTGTTGCTCGACGTGCGTGATGAAGTCCCCTTCTTGCAGTTCGACGTTGGCGGCGCTGGACTGCGGAACGACGGCGGTCACGACGACGGCGGCGGGATAACGCTGCTCCGGCCAGTTCATGTATTTGTAGCGTGCGGTCGGGTAATCGACGCGCAGGCCACGCCATTCGGAATGGCGCTGCTCGCTGGCGATCAGCGTCTCTTCGCCGGACAGCGGCCACTTGCCGAGTTCGGCGTGCAGCGTGAATTCGCGGCGTTCGGCTTCGCGCCAAACCGTCAGTTCGGCGAAGACGCCGGGACCGAGCAATCCGATCTCGCGCAGCAAATCGAGCTTGCCGAAGATCGGCTGGCGATTCACGGCCAGGATAATGTCGTCGCGGCGGACTCCCGCGATGGCGGCCGGTGAATCCGCGAAGGACATCAGCACGCGCGCGGCGCTCGCCTGCTTCACCTTGGGGGGCAGATGCCGCAGCGCCGCGAGCAAGAAATCTTCGGGGTGCAGGCCGAGGAAGCCGTACTCAACTTCCAAGCCCTTCGCGAGAGACTCGATGACGCGCCGCACGTTGGCGTCGATGGGGATCGCGTAGCCGACGGACTTCTCATAGCCCTCGATGGCAGCGAGCGACATGGTCAAACCGATCAATTCGCCGCGCAGGTTCAATAACGCTCCACCGCTGCCGCCGAGGTTCAATCGCGTGTCGATATGCAGCAGAGTGCCGAGCTGATGGATCGACGTGTCGCGCCGCGTAGGCGAGAGGTCGGACTTGTCGGCGTTGACTGGGGCTGGGAATCGGGAGATGTTGCTGATGATACCCCAACTCGCGCTGGCCGAACCGTCGCGCGCGATCGCATACGGATTGCCCAGCGAGATGACGAATTGGCCTTTGCGTGGCGGAATGGGTTCACCCAGCTTGAACGGCTTCAGGTCTTCGCGAGTCAGTTTGGTTCCGGTGAGGTCCAGTCGCAACACCGCCAGATCCGAGCGAGGATCGGCGGCGAGGATCTTCGCATCGCAAATCTGGCGTCCGGGCAGGCGGACTCGCAAGGCGCGGTCGGCCGGCATGTCTTTGCCGACGACCGGGCCGCCGCGCACCAAGTGATAGGCCGTCAGCACTAACCGCTCGGCCGAAGGTTCGGGCGAGTTTCCCGCCGTGATGAGGACTCCGCTGCCAAATTCGTTGGGAAAGAATTCCGGGCTGTGCTCATCGGCTGCGCGAGGTTGAATCTCCAAGCCAAATCCATCAACCCGCACGGCGACCGCCTCGCGTTTCAGAATGCCGAGCGCGACGACCGAGGATTCGGCCGAGCCGATGACTTTGACCAACTGATCCTCGACCGAGGCCAGCACTGTGGCGGAATCGGCCGCCGGTGGCTGAGCCTGCCCGATCGTGGTCCACGAAGCCAGAAGAACGATCAATGCTCCAACTCGGTCTATTCGCATGGTGAAAGTCTCCGAACCCCGCCGGACATCGCCGTGACCCACGGCTGGCTAATGCGTCGCGTTATACCTCGCGCGGCCACGAATGAGACAGGCGAGCGGGGCAGCGTCAGCCCAATGGCACTGACATTATTTTTTGCGACCGGGCGAGCGGTTTATCGGAATGCGTTTTTGAATTGAGAGGATTTCGGGCGCTGATGGTACGCCTCTCGTTCGTAGGAGCGGTTCGGTCGTTTGTCTTTCATGGCGTAGAACAGCGCTCTCGGGCTTCCCCGTGCTTGTTGGACGCTGGCCGGCACGTTGTTCCAACAGTTCGCCTTCGCCACCGTCAAGGCTCTTCGCGACCTTGCCAGTACTCCGCCCCGGCTGCCTCGACAACCGAACGGACTCCACTTTGAACTCTCGTGTCAATTTTCGTCGCTGACGAATCGTTCTCGCTCCTCGTCTTGCGCTCTGCGCGCTTTTATACGTGCCCGCAAAACGGGGGAGTCCGCTTTCATCACATCAGGAAAGAAGTGGCAGAGGCTCAACGAGATGATTTTGAGAGCGTTGTTGGATCGAGTCGTTTCACGGTGGCCATCGTCCATCCTCCTTACTAGAAGTGGCGGGGAGGCAACGTCAGTCGCCCTAGCTCACGAAATAGTTCTTGGGAAGGTTCTTCAGGAGGGGCTCACCATGCGAATCTCTTTGTGGTCCGTTTTGTCCGTATGGCTTTTTGCCGCGTGTACCGTATCCGTGTCGATCGCCGATGACTCCGCACCGCAGCCAAACGCGAAGCTTCGGATCATCGTCTTCGGAGCGCACCCCGATGACGCCGAGTACAAAACCGGCGGCACGGCAGCCAAGTGGGCGAAGCTCGGACATCATGTGAAACTGGTCTCTGTGACCAATGGCGACATTGGGGATTGGCAATTGGCTGGCGGGCCATTGGCTCAGCGTCGGGCGGCCGAGGTTCATGCGGCTGCGAAGATTCTCGGTACCACTTCGCAGGTGCTCGATATTCACGACGGCGAACTGCTGCCAACGCTGGAACACCGCAAGCTCATTACGAAGCTGATCCGCGAATGGCATGCGGATATCGTCATTTCTCATCGGCCGTGGGACTATCACCCGGACCACCGCTACGTTGGCGTGCTGGTGCAGGATGCCGCGTTCATGGTCACGGTCCCTTTCTTCTGCCCTGATGTGCCACCGCTGAAGAAGAATCCCGTCTTCTTGTACTCCAGCGACGGCTTTCGCAAGCCGTACCCGTTCGATCCGGACATCGCCGTGTCGGTGGATGACGTCTTTGAGACGAAGCTGGCCGCGATCCACGAATTGCCCTCGCAGGCTTACGAGGGAGGCGCAAATGGCAGCGAGGAGCACGTTCGCAGCGTTCCGCCGGAATCGAATCCCTCCGCACGCAAAGCTTGGCTCAAGGAGCGATGGTCGAGCCGCCAAAGCGCCGAAGCCAATAAGTCTCGCGACCTGCTCGTTCGACTGTACGGAGAACTGCGAGGCAAAGCGGTGAAGCATGCCGAGACGTTTGAAATATGCGAATACGGGGCACGCCCTTCTGGTGACGAGATCCGGCGGCTCTTTCCGTTCTTTGGCGAGTGATCCGATGCCCATTTGGAAGATTTGATGGCTGTGTTGGGAGCCTTCGACGCCATGTAAGTTCTGTGTCCATTGAAGACTTGCATTAGTTTAGAGGCTCGCTATAGTCCCCCGCTCCCCATCGAGCCAGCTTGACCGCTAGCGTAGCTCAATTGGCAGAGCTCCGGTTTTGTAAACCGGGGGTTGTGGGTTCGAGTCCCTCCGCTAGCTTCCAGAGACCTCCGGTTCAAACGCCTGTGAGTCAGGAAGTTAGTTCCGGCACGGGGCAAGACAAGCACTGGCGGGAAGAGGACTCCACCGGGGGAATTCCAGAGTGGCCAAATGGGCCAGACTGTAAATCTGGTGGCTCAGCCTTCGCAGGTTCGAATCCTGCTTCCCCCACTGGGTAAATTAGAAAAATCGCGGTGTCGCTCGACCTGAGCGATTAAGAAAAAGTCACTCCAAACGATCAAGACGAATGGCCTTCAGAGAACACCGTATCGAACAAATCAAGCGTCCGCGGGTGTAGCTCAATGGTAGAGCGCCAGCCTTCCAAGCTGGACACGTGGGTTCGATTCCCATCACCCGCTCCTGAGAGAAGCGAGTCCCAGTCAGCAAAAAAAACAGTGAATCAAGCAGCGCAACCAATCTTTGGAAAGGATTCAGCGCGTTGTCTTCTGTGCTGCTGTAGCTCAGTGGTAGAGCGCGTCCTTGGTAAGGACGAGGTCCTGGGTTCAAATCCCAGCAGCAGCTCTCCGAGCGAAAGTAGTACGTCGGGGCCGGAGCGGTCCGGTTCTCGTTGATGAAGTCTTCGTTCCAACCAGAAAGTTCCAGTTAGGGAGTCAACATGGCCAAGGCAGTTTTTGAACGCAAGAAACCGCACGTCAACGTGGGAACCATTGGTCACATCGACCACGGCAAAACAACTTTGACTGCCTCGATCCTCGCGGTCCAGGCCGCAAAGGGTTTGGCGGTCATGAAGTCGTACAAGGATATCGCCAAGGGCGGTACGGTTCGCGACGAGAACAAAACCGTGACCATCGCGGTCAGTCACGTCGAGTATGAGTCGCCGAAGCGTCACTACGCTCACATCGACTGTCCGGGACACGCGGACTACATCAAGAACATGATCACCGGTGCTGCCCAGATGGACGGCGCGATTCTGGTGGTGTCTGCCGCTGACGGGCCGATGCCGCAAACGCGGGAGCACATCCTGCTGGCTCGTCAGGTCAATGTGCCGGCGCTGGTTGTGTTTCTTAACAAAATCGACTTGGTCGATGATCCGGAATTGCTTGAGCTGGTCGAGATGGAAATTCGCGACTTGCTCACCAAGTACGGCTTTCCTGGCGACACGATTCCGATCGTTCGTGGCCAGTCCAACATGGCGTTGAGCGATCCTACGGATCCTAAGTGGAATGCCTGCATCGGCGAGCTGATGGAAGCTCTGGATAACCATATTCCTGAGCCGGCGCGTATCACCGACAAGCCGTTCCTGATGGCAATCGAGGACGTGTTCTCGATTGAAGGCCGCGGGACAGTTGTGACGGGCCGTATTGAGCAAGGCGTCGTAAAGACCGGCGAGAAGATTGAGATTGTCGGCCTCAAGCCGACGATGGAAACGACTTGCACCGGCGTCGAAATGTTCAACAAGACGCTCGATCGTGGCGAGGCTGGCGACAACGTCGGCATTCTGCTGCGCGGCACGAAGAAAGAAGACGTGCAGCGCGGCCAGGTGCTATCGGCTCCGAAGGCGATCAAGCCGCATACGAAGTTTGAGTGCGAAGTGTACGTTCTGAGCAAAGAGGAAGGCGGCCGGCACACGCCGTTCTTCAACGGGTACAAGCCGCAGTTCTACTTCCGTACGACGGACGTGACCGGTGGCGCGAACCTGCTCGGTGGAGCGGAAATGTGTATGCCTGGCGACAACGTCAAGTTGGCGGTTGAGCTTGGCAAACCCATCGCGATGGACACGGGTAGTCGCTTTGCTATTCGCGAAGGTGGCCGCACGGTTGGTTCGGGCATTGTGACCTTGATCACGGAGTAACTGAAAATGCCTCGCGAATACGTGTGGCTGGAATGCACTGAATCAGGCGATCGGAACTATCGGGTCTCGAAAGAGACGCGCGGAACCGAACGCTTGGAGTTGAAGAAATACTGTCCTCGGCTGCGGAAGCATACTCTGCACAAAGAGTCGCGGAAGAAGTAGCGGCTGCGGCGGCCGTGGTGTGAACTACGGGTGTAGCTCAATTGGCAGAGCACTGGATTCCAAATCCAGCGGTTGGGGGTTCAAGTCCCTCCGCCCGTGTTTTGACCGGTGCGAAGAATGGGCAAGCGGTTTGTTGCTGAAGGATTCGATGGTTGATGGCACTGACGACCTACAAAAAGACGCAAGGCCGGCCGACTCGTCAGATCGCTCTGTGCGTGGTGGTGGTTTGCTTGTCGTGGTTGCTGGTGCAGACGGGAGCGTTGGCTCGTCCGTTGCTCAAAACAGCCTTTGAGTTTGTTGGTATTGGTCCGTCGATTGGTTGGTTGTTCTTGTGCTTGGTTCTGGTCGGGCTGTCGGGGCTGTTGGCGTTTGCCTTGCTCAATCGGCCTCGCTGGGCCGACTTTTTGATTTCCGTACAAGCCGAAATCGACAAGGTGACATGGCCGTCAAAAGCCGAGGTGCGGAAAGCGACCGTCGTTGTGTTGATTCTGCTGGTGTCGATGGCAGTCGTGATCTTTTTGTTTGACGTCATTTGGCAATGGGTATTCAAGACGATTGGCTTCTTACAGATCTGAAGTTTCAGATTTTGGTTTTGACGGAGCTTTGAGCGGTGCCTACGGAGTCTTCTATGACAACCACGACCGATCACTCCCTGCCGGCAAGCCCAGAGTTGAAGTGGTATGTCTTGAAGGTTCAGACGAACCGCGAGAAGTCCATTCGAGAGGCATTGCAGCGCCGAATCAATCGTGACGGGATGCAGGAGTCTTTCGGGAAGGACGACAAGGGCGAACTGAAGATCGTCATCGCGACTGAGAAGATCGTGGAGACGAAAAGCGGTAAGCGGAAGGTAGTCGAGAGGAAGTTGTATCCCGGTTACTTATTCATTCAGATGATCCTGAATGACGAGACGTGGTATTTGGTTCGTGACACAAGCGGAGTGGGCGACTTCACCGGAGCCGGTGGCGTTCCGACTCCAATGGAAGAAGAAGAGATTAATCGTCTTATCCAACAGGAGGAGGCGGTCAACGAGCCAGCGAAAATTAAGATTCCGCTTTCGCGCGGAGATGTGGTGAAGATCAAGGAAGGGACGTTTGAAAACTTCGAGGGGAGCGTCGACGCGATCGACGAGACCAGCGGCAAGATTAGTGTCTTGATCGAGATTTTCGGACGTTCGACTCCTGTGGAATTGGAATACTGGCAAGTCGAAAAACCATAACTTAGGTTTCCTTGCTGCTTGCTCATTGACGAATCGTTGCAGATTGAGAGTTTGATATGGCCAAAGCGAAGGCGATCGTTGCACAGGTCAAAGTTCAGATCACGGGTGGTCAAGCCACGCCAGCACCCCCGGTCGGTACCGCACTGGGGCCACACGGCATCAATCTGGGCAAGTTCGTTCAAGAGTTCAACGCCAAGACTAAGGACATCGCGGGAACGATCGTGCCGGTTATTGTGACCGTCTACAGCGACCGATCCTTTGAGTTCATTGTCAAGACGCCGCCGGCTTCGGTGCTACTAAAGAAGGTGGCGGGAGTCGCCAAGGGTTCACAGCGACCAAACTCAGAAAAGGTTGGTGTGGTCACGAAGGCTCAAGTGACGTCCATCGCCAAAGAGAAAATGGTCGACCTCAATACGACGGACCTCGCGGCGGCTTGCCGGGTGATCGAGGGAACTGCGCGGAGCATGGGGATCACGATCGCGGACTAATGAGAACAACGTAGTACGGCGCAGTGCCGGCCACACTGTCTCGCGTGAGACGGAACTACGAACTGAATTTTTTCAGGTGATGTGCGATGAGAAGTCCATCGAAGCGAATGAAGGCAATGCGTGAGGCAGCCTTAAAGTTGGGTGCAGTTCCGCTGCCGGTTCTCGATGCCGTCAAGGCGCTGAAGGGTCTGGAAGCAGGGCTTCCGGCCAACATCAAGAGGGCCAAGTTCGATCAAAGCGTCGAGATTGCGATCCGCCTTGGAGTTGACCCGAAACAGGCAGACCAAATCGTTCGCGGGTCGATGGTTTTTCCGCATGGGATTGGCAAGTCAAAGCGTGTGCTCGTATTTTGCCAAGGGGCCAATGTTGAAGTCGCAAACAATGCCGGGGCGGCATTTGTCGGCGGTAAGGATCTGGCCGATCAGATTAAGGGTGGCTGGCTCGATTTCGACGTCGCCATTGCGACACCCGACATGATGGGCGTGGTCGGTCCGCTGGGAAAAGTGCTTGGCCCGCGAGGGTTGATGCCTTCGCCGCGCGCCGGCACCGTTACGAACGACATTGCGACCGCCGTCAAAGAATACAAGGCCGGCAAGGTTGAGTTTCGAGTGGACGCTGCTGGGATCGTGCATTGTGTGGTCGGCAAGCTTTCCTTCGGCGAGCAACAACTCGCGGAGAATGTTGAGGCTTTCTTGAAACACATCGTTGCCATCAAGCCCAACACGTCGAAGGGGATTTACGTTCGTAGCATCTATCTGACGGCCACGATGATGCCGTCCATTGCGATTTCTGCGTAACGCATCACAATGCTCGCCCGCGCGATTCCGTTTGGGTATGGGTACTTTCGGCCAACTCGCTTCCAAGACGACGGTGTTGATATGAGTAAGGCGGTTAAGACGTTGATGATGAAAGACCTTTCCGATCAATTTCGGAATGTCTCGGACGTCGTCTTCGTGGACATTTCAAAATTGGACGGCGTTTCCAACAACAAGTTGCGAATCGCGTCAAAACAACAGTCCATTGAGCTGTTGGCGGCAAAATTCTCATTGGCTCGGCGAACGTTGATCGACCTCGGCTGGAAACTCGAGAGCGCAAAAGGTGGCTCGACCACGATCGCTTGGGGACCGGATGTGGTGGGTCTCGCCAAGCAGGCGATCAAGTGGGAGAAGGAGTTTCCGGGGACGGTGGTTCGAGGTGGGTACGTTGGCGGGCAAACGGTGACTTCCGAAGAAGTCAAAATTCTCAGCGAGAGTCCGAGCAAGGAAGAGCTGATTGCCCGGATTATTGGCGGTTTGATGTCGGCCTCGACGGCTGCCTTGAGCGCGATCAATGCTCCGGGTTCGAACCTCGCCTCACAAATTAAGCAGATCTCCGAGAAGGAGCAGGCGGCGTAGTGATTCGTGGGGCAGGTTGTCAGCCTGCCAGTGCAGTTTTAGTTTGGGCAGGCCGAGAACCTGCCCCACGATCTTCAAGAAAGGGTGAATTGAGATGTCAGCAACAGAAGTGGATCCGGCGATCAAGACGCTGGGGGATAGTTTGGTGGGATTGACCGTGCTGCAGGCAAAGTCGCTGGCCGACTACCTGGAATCGGCTTATGGCATTAAGCCGGCGGCTGGTGGAGCAGTCATGATGGCAGCGGCTCCGGTTGCTGGCAGCGAGGCTGCCGCGGCCGTACAGACCGAGTTCGATGTTGTGCTCACAAACTTTGGCGAGAACAAGATCGCGGTCATCAAGGTCGTGCGGGCAATCACCAGTCTTGGGCTGAAGGAAGCCAAGGACTTGGTTGAAAGCGCCCCTAAGTCGATCAAGGCGGGCTTGCCGAAGGAAGAAGCCGAGAAGATTGCGAAGGAAATTGAAGGCGCAGGCGGCAAAGCCGAGATCAAGTAGTTGTCGTGAATTGAGGCCGGGCGTTCGCGTTCGGTCTAGCCGCTCGCATTTCGTGAGCGGCTGTGGTATGAGTCCGCCCTCCACGGGGCGGCGGCTCGTGCCATCTGGGTGTCTTGCGTCAGATTGAACCTTTTCCTTCCGCGCCATCGCAGGTGCATTCGATGCTGGTTGACTGCGCTTCGGTCATCGCCTGTGTCGTCTTTTGCGCGTTCGTAGCTCCCTCTTCGCAGGGGAGCTATTTCTTTTGATGGTGGATGCTTCGGTGCCGTCGGGAAAAGGTTTCTGCGCTACGTTATTCGAGTTTCAGTCAGGACCAAACGCAATTATCCAAACTCGCTCGTCACAGAGGCCCAAAGCGTAAACGGGGGACACGTTGAGTGTTTCTCGTAGGCGTGTTTGGGCTGATGGGCTTGGTGAGCAGTTTGGCGGGCAAGTCGGAGGGGGGAAGATGGCTATCTCGGAACAACGGCGTCTGCAATTGCAAAACGTCCGCAAATTTGGACGCGGACTGGGTGAGTACGAGATCCCGGATCTGACCAAGATTCAAACTGAATCGTACGTCCGATTTCTCCAAGCCGAGGTGGAGTCTGATCGTCGCCTGCCGCTTGGATTGGAAGGCATCTTCAAAGAGATCTTCCCCATTGCGAGCTACGACAGCCAGTTCGAGTTGGAATACTTGCGCTACGAGTTGGGTAAGCCGCGCTACAGTCCCGACGAATGCCGCCAATTGCGTCTGACTTATGGTCGGCCGCTGCGCGTATACTTTCGTTTGAAGAAAGAACAGCCGATCGAGGAAGAGGTCTACCTCTGCGATCTGCCGATCATGCTCGGTGGCGGCGAGTTCATCATCAACGGTGCGGAACGTGTCGTTGTCAGTCAATTGCATCGCTCGCCCGGCGTAGATTTTATGGAGTTGTCAGACACGGTCGGCTATGACGGCTACTCGTGTCGCATCATTCCCGAGCGTGGAAGCTGGGTGGAGTTGGCGACGACTCGTAAGGACGCGCTGGCGGTTCGCATCGATCAGAGCGGTAAGTTTTCTTCGATGACGTTGCTGCGTGCGATGGATGCGAAGTATTCGACGACACCGGCGATCCTGCGGCTATTTTTCGGCGGCATCATTCAGTCGGTGAAGGTCGGCAAGGATGCGGTCGAGACCCTTAAGGGGAAGATCTCGGTGGATGATGTCGTTTATCCACTCAAACACGCTCGCGTGGGCGAGATCATCGTCGATGCCGCTCAGCCGATTGCACCGGAAGCGGCGCATGCGATTGGCGAGGCGGGAATCAAGTCGGTCGATGTGTTCGATCTGCCGGTTGACCGTTGCGTACTCAATAGCCTGCGTGATGACACGACGCAGTCACATGAAGAGGCGTTGCTCAAGATTTACCAACGCTTGCGTCCTGGCAACCCGCCGCAGTTGGAAAAAGCGGTGGAGTTGTTCAAGGAGCGGTTCTCCGATCCAAACCGCTATCGATTGGGTCAAGTTGGCCGGTTCCGCATCAACCGGAAGTTCAATCAAGAAACCGCCGACGATGAGATGGCGTTGCGCGGCGAAGACTACATCAATGCGATCAAGTACGTCTTGAGGCTGCGCGGCGGCGATTCGACCGCGTACACGGATGACATCGACAACCTGGGTAATCGCCGATTGCGCACGATTGATGAGTTGGCGACGGACGAATTTCGCAAGGGCTTTCTCAAGCTCCGCCGTACCGTTCAAGAGCGAATGAGTATCAAGGATGCGGAGGATATCAGCCCGCGTTCTTTGGTGAATCCTAAGAGCGTTGCGGCAGCGGTCGACTTCTTCTTCGGGCGCAGCGAATTGTCGCAGGTCGTCGATCAGACAAATCCGTTGTCGATGATTACGCACGAACGGCGGTTGAGTGCTCTTGGTCCTGGCGGCTTGAATCGCAAGCGAGCGGGCTTCGAAGTTCGCGACGTCCACATTTCGCACTACGGCCGTATTTGTCCGATCGAAACGCCCGAAGGCACGAACATCGGTTTGATTTCCAGTTTGGCGATCTTCGCTTCGGTGGATGCATACGGCTTCTTGATCACACCGTATCGCCGCCTGAAGAACAGCAAGGTCACCGAGGAAGTTGCCTGGCTGCGGGCGGACGAGGAATCGGATGCGTATGTCGTTCCGGCCGACACGCCGTTGCATAACGGAAAAATTCCGGATGGTCGCGTGCTCGCTCGGCACCGTAACGACGTGATGTGGATTGATTCGGACGAAGCAGAGTTTATCGACATCGCCGCGTGCCAGATGGTCGGCATCTCGGCGGCATTGATTCCGTTCCTGGAACATGACGATGCGAACCGCGCGTTGATGGGTTCGAACATGCAGCGTCAAGGTGTGCCGCTGCTCGTGACGGAACCGCCGATCGTCGGCACCGGCATGGAAACGACGGTCGCGCTGAACTCCGGCATGTTGCTGCGATCCGATCGAACGGGCAAAGTCACGTATGTGGATGGATCGCGGATCGAAATCGACGGCCGCAAATATCCGCTCCGCAAATTCACTGGACTCAACGAGCGAACCTGTCTCAATCAGAAGCCGTTGGTCAGGGTGGGTGATCGCGTCAAGAAGGGTGACTTGCTGGCTGACTCGGCCGCGACGCATAAGGGCGAGTTGTCGCTCGGCCGAAATGTTTTCGTCGCGTTCATGTCGTGGGAGGGTTACAACTACGAAGACGCGATCATCTTGTCGGAACGGTTGGTGAAGGAAGACGTTTATACGTCGATCCATATCGACGAGTTCGATGTGGAAATTCGTGAGACCAAGCTCGGACGCGAAGAGTTCACGCGAGACATCCCGAACGTCAGCGAAAAGATGCTGCGGCATCTGGATGAGTTGGGTGTCGTGCAGGTCGGTACGCGGGTTCGATCGGGAGACATTCTGGTCGGCAAAGTGTCGCCGAAGGCGAAGACCGAACTGACTCCCGAAGAAAAGCTGCTGCATGCGATCTTCGGCCGTGCGGGCGAAGACGTGAAGAACGAATCGCTCGAAGTGCCCAGCGGTGTCGAAGGCATCGTGATGCACACGGAACGATTCTCGCGACGCATGTCGCTGTCCGAGACCGAACGCAAACGATTTGACCAAGACGTCAAAGAGACCGAAGCGGCTCAAGCTGCTGGCGTCGCCAATGTCTTTAAGACATTTTTGGCCGATTTGGAACAAGCACTTGAGCGCAAGGTTCCAATCGAGGATGGCACCAACATCGCCTCGATCACCGACGACAAGCAAATGTGCGAGATCGCCGCAGGCTTTCCGAAGCTGTGGGAAACGATTGAGATCCGCAGCCCGCAGAAGAAGGCAGATTGCGCCAAGGTCTTCAAAGATGGTTGGGGATTGGTCGAGGAAGCGTTGGACTCTCGTGAGCGGGCGCTGAACTCGTTGAAGCGCGGCGACGAACTGCCGACCGGTGTGTTGCAGATGGTGAAGGTTTACGTCTCGTCGAAGCGGCAAATCTCTGTTGGCGACAAGATGGCCGGCCGACACGGCAACAAAGGTGTTATCTCCAAAGTGCTGCAAGAGGCGGATATGCCGTTCCTCGCGGACGGGACTCCGGTGGACATCATCCTCAATCCGCTGGGCGTGCCGAGCCGTATGAACGTCGGCCAGATTTTGGAGACTCACTTGGGTTGGGCCGCGTCAAAGCTGGGCTTTTCGGCGGTCTGTCCCGTGTTCGACGGTGCAACCGAGGAAGAAATTCGCGACTGTCTGATCGAGGCTGGGTTGCCAGAAGATGGCAAGACGGCACTCTTCGATGGACGAACTGGCGAGCAATTCGAGCAGAAGGTGACGGTCGGGTACATCTACATGCTCAAGTTGCATCACTTGGTGGATGACAAAGTCCATGCTCGTGCGACCGGGCCATACTCGCTCATCACTCAGCAGCCGCTGGGCGGCAAGGCTCGCTTCGGCGGTCAACGCTTCGGCGAAATGGAAGTGTGGGCGTTGGAAGCCTACGGGGCGGCGTACATCCTGCAGGAACTGTTGACGGTCAAGAGCGATGACGTTGAAGGCCGCACGAAGATTTACGAGTCGATGGTCAAGGGAGAGAACACACTCGAAGCCGGTACGCCTGCCAGCTTTGATGTGCTCACGAATGAAATCCGCGGCCTGGCGCTGAACATGCAATTGGAGAAGGTGGCGACGGCGTAACTCCGAAATTTTGCGTTCCGTCAACTTGTTTCCAACCGGTCAGCTTGAAAAGGCCGACCGATGAACCTCACGGGAGTTTGAATATGGATGGGCAACGCCCCGCAGCAAATCCGGCCGCCGCTGAATCGGCTGTCTATGATCGTGTGAATGATTTCTCGGCGGTCACCATCAAGCTGGCCAGTCCGCATGACATTCGCAGTTGGTCATTCGGCGAAGTGAAGAAGCCGGAAACGATCAACTACCGCACCTATCGCCCCGAGCGAGACGGACTGTTCTGCGAACGCATCTTCGGCCCTGAAAAGGACTGGGAGTGCGCCTGCGGTAAGTATCGCGGCATGAAGTACAAGGGGATGATCTGCGACCGTTGCGGCGTGAAAGTCACGCACAGTCGCGTGCGCCGTAAGCGCATGGGGCACATCGAACTCGCGGCTCCAGTCGTTCACATCTGGTTCTTCAAATCGATGCCCAGCCGGCTGGGAGCGTTGTTGAACCTCAAAACGACGCACCTGGAAAAGGTGATCTACTTCCAGGATTACGTGTGCATTGATCCGGGCGACACTCCGCTCCGCCAAGGGCAGTTATTGACCGAAGACGACTTGCGCGAGGCCAATAAGAAGTACGGCAAGGGCACCTTCACGGTCGACATGGGTGCCGAAGCGGTCAAGAAGCTGCTGAACGCTCTCGATTTGGAAAGTCTGTCAAAGACTCTGCGCATCGAGTTGGCCGAGACCGGCAGCCAGCAGAAGATGAAGGATTTGATCAAGCGGCTGAAGATCGCCGAAGCCTTGCGGGACAGCGGCAACCATCCAGAGTGGATGGTGCTGGATGTGATCCCGGTCATTCCTCCGGATCTGCGTCCGCTAGTGCTGCTCGATTCGGGCAACTTCGCGACGAGCGATCTCAATGACCTTTACCGCCGCATCATCAACCGGAACAACCGGCTGAAGAAGCTGGTGGATTTGAACGCGCCGGAAGTGATTGTTCGCAACGAAAAACGCATGTTGCAGCAATCGGTCGACGCCTTGTTCGACAACAATCGCTGCAAGCGGCCGGTGCTGGGGTCGTCGAATCGGCCGCTGAAGTCGCTGACGGACATGATCAAGGGCAAGCAAGGCCGCTTCCGCGAAAACCTGCTCGGTAAACGTGTCGATTATTCCGCTCGGTCCGTCATCGTTGTCGGTCCCGAATTGTTGCTGCATCAATGCGGTCTGCCTAAGAAGATCGCGTTGGAGCTCTTTCAACCGTTCGTTATTCGTCGGCTCAAGGAGCTTGGCCACGCGGATACGATCAAGTCGGCGAAGCGCATGCTCGAGCGGAAAGACGAGAACGTCTGGGATATTCTCGATGAAGTCATCACGAACCATCCGGTGTTGTTGAATCGTGCTCCGACTCTGCACCGCATGGGTATTCAAGCGTTTGAACCGGTGCTGGTCGAAGGCAACGCGATTCGTATCCATCCGCTGGTCTGCAAAGGCTTCAACGCGGACTTCGACGGCGATCAAATGGCCGTGCATCTGCCGCTGTCCATTGAGGCGCAGGTCGAAGCGACGACGTTGATGATGTCGACGAACAACGTCTTCAGCCCGGCCAACGGTGCCCCAATCATCAGCCCGTCGCAGGACATCGTGATGGGTTGCTATTACGCCACGCTGAGTCGCGCCGGCCGTCCGGGCGAGGGGATGACGTTTGGTTCGGTCGCCGAATTGCACTTGGCCTTCGCGCAGGGCAAGGTCGATCGGCACGCACAGATCAAGCTACGTTTGCCGCGAGAAAAACGTGTCATCGGCGAAGGGGCCGAGAATCACAAACCAGGTGGGCTGATCGTGACCACTCCTGGGCGTGTCGCGTTCAGCGACATCTTGAATGACAAGTCGGCGTTCTACAATATGACGATGCGCGGCAAAGACCTGCAACGCGTCATCTCGGATTGCTACCTGGAACTCGGTCGTCGTGAGACGATTGGGTTGCTCGATCGCATGAAGGAATTCGGGTTCCGTGAGGCGACCCGGTCGGGTTTGTCGTTCGCGGCCAGTGACCTGATTACCTCTCCGGAGAAGCCGAAGATCATTGGCGAGGCTGAGACTGCCGTGCTCAAGGCTCAGAAGTTGTACGATCGCGGCGTGATCACCGATCAGGAGCGGTACAACCAGGTGCTCGACCACTGGACTCACGCTCGTGAAGCGATCACGAAGTCGATGATGTTCGAACTGGAACACGACGACAAGCGCGACGGCGGTGCGTATGTGAACCCGATCTATTTGATGGCTCACTCGGGTGCTCGCGGTGGCGTGGAACAGATTCGCCAGTTGGCCGGCATGCGCGGCCTGATGGCCAAGCCCAGCGGCGAGATTATCGAAACGCCGATCAAGGCGAACTTCCGTGAAGGTCTGACCGTGCTGGAATATTTCAGCTCGACGCACGGTGCCCGTAAGGGGTTGGCCGATACGGCTCTCAAGACCGCCGACTCAGGATATCTCACCCGCAAATTGGCAGACGTCTGCCAGAACGTCGTCATCACGACGCACGACTGCTTCACGACCAAGGGGATCACCAAGGGAGTCGTCTATCGCGGCGAGAAGGTGGAAGTCAGCTTGGCCGAGGGTATCCGTGGTCGTGTTAGCCGCACGAACATCGTCAATCCAATCACTGATGAAGTCATCGTTCGTGAAGGTGAACTGATCACGGTCGCGATCGCTCGCAAGATCGAAGAACTTGGAGTCGAAAAAATTCAGGTCCGCAGCCCGATGACCTGCGAGGCAACCTTGGGGATGTGCCGTCTGTGTTACGGCATGGACTTGTCGACCGGCTCGATGGTGGAAGAGGGCTTGGCGGCCGGAATCATCGCGGCTCAGTCGATTGGCGAACCAGGCACGCAGCTCACGATGCGAACCTTCCACATCGGCGGTGCGGCTCAGACGGACGTCGAAGACAAGGAAATCAAATCCCGTCGTGCGGGCCGCGTCAAATTCGCGCGCATACGCAGCGTGGTTAACGTCGCCGGTGAGACCGTGGTGCTCGCCCGAAACGGCGAAGTCATCATTGTCGACCCGAAGGACCGCGAACTCGAAAAGTACACAATCCCGAACGGGGCCGTGTTGTTCGTGACAGAGAACCAAGACATCCAAATCGGTCAGATTGTCTGCCAGTGGGATCCGCACTCGGTTCCGATTCTGTCGGAAGTCGGCGGTCGCGTGCGGTTCGAGGATTGTCTCGAAGGTCAGTCAATCCGCACCGAAACCGAAGTCAGCGGCAAAGTCCGTAAAACGATCATCGAGCACAAAGGTGATTTGCATCCGCAAGTCGTGATCGAAGACTCGACCGGAACAATCCTCGACTTCTACTACTTGCCAGAGAAGGCAAGTATCGAAGTTGAGGAAGCTCAGCAGATCGCGGCCGGCACGATCGTGGCCAAGAACCCGCGCGAGAGCGGCGGCACGCAGGACATCACGGGCGGTCTGCCGCGTGTGACCGAACTGTTTGAGGCTCGCAAGCCGAAGGATCCGGCGGTTGTCGCCGAGATCGACGGCGAAGTGGAACTCAGCGGAGAGAAGAAACGTGGCAAGCGTGTGATCATCGTGCGCGGCTCGGATGGCACCGAGGTCGAACACATTATCCCGCACGGCAAGCCGTTGATGGTACATGCGAAGGACGCCGTCCGGGCGGGTGACGCACTCGTTCGCGGTCCGCTCGTTCCGCACGACATTCTTCGAGTGAGCGGTGTCGAAGCGGTGCAGCAATACCTGCTGCACGAAGTCCAAAACGTGTACCGCTCGCAGCGTGTGGACGTGGACGACAAGCACATCGAAATCGTTGTTTCGCAGATGCTCCGCAAAGTCCGCGTCACGGATGTGGGTGACACCAATCTGCTGCCCGGCATCGTGCTCGACAAGTTTGAGTTCCGAAAGCTGAATACCGAACTGGCGAATTCGGTGAAAATCACCACGCCGGGCGAAACGGAATTCCAACCGGGTGATATCGTTCTGCGGAAGGATTTGGACGAAACCAACGCGGCCGTCGAGGCGGACGGCGGCAAACCGGCCGCGAGTCAAAAGCCGAGACCGGCGACGGCGGCGGTGCAATTGCTGGGGATCACGAAGGCTGCCGTTCAGAGCGAGAGCTTTATCTCGGCGGCGAGTTTCCAGGAAACCACCAAGGTTTTGACGGAAGCAGCCATCGCCGGGAAGATCGATCACTTGGTCGGTTTGAAGGAGAACGTTATTCTGGGCCACCTCATTCCGGCGGGCACTGGGTTCCACACCCACCAATCGTCGGAAGTGAGGGTGCGACCGGAAGCGCAGCAAGAATTGAAAGCCGAGCACGACCGCATCCTTGCGGCTCGTTTGGAACTGCTCAAAGAAGGTGCTGGCGGTGACGCGAATGCCGTCCCCGTGGCACAACCGTAAGCTTGGCATCGCCTGTTGAAGTCATCATCGAGAATTGAAACCTACGTTTTGAAATCCGAAGGTTCCGTCATTGGAAGCGAGTTATTGAATGCCGACCATCAATCAGTTGGTTCGTAAGCCCCGCGCGCCGCAGAAGACGCGATCGAAGACTCCTGTGCTCGAGGGTTGCCCGCAGAGACGCGGGGTGTGCTTGTTGGTTAAGACCGTCACACCAAAGAAGCCGAACTCCGCGCTGCGAAAGGTGGCTCGTGTCCGCCTCTCGAACGGCAAGGAAATCACCGCTTACATCCCCGGTGAAGGGCACAACCTGCAAGAGCACTCGATCGTGCTCGTCCGTGGTGGCCGCGTCCGCGACCTTCCCGGTATTCGTTACAAGATCATCCGCGGCGTGCTGGATACGCTCGGCGTGACCAACCGCAAGCAGGCCCGTAGCCGTTACGGTGCCAAGCGGCCGAAATAGTTTTTGCAATTTGAACTTTCAGATTTGAACTCAACGAGACCCTTTCAATGGCCAAGCATTTCACGGCAAGCAACAAGCAACTCAAGCCCGATCCGCGGTTCGGATCGGTGTTGGCATCCAAGTTCATCAACTGCCTGATGCACGACGGCAAGAAGAGCGCCGCCTTGGGTGTCTTCTACTCTTCAATGGACATCATCAAGAAGAAGTTGCCGGAAGAAGAGCCAATCAACGTCTTCACGGCAGCGGTTGATAACGTCAAGCCGGCGATCGAAGTCCGCTCTCGCCGTGTCGGCGGTGCGAACTATCAGGTGCCGACTTCGGTCAATCCGAAGCGCCGGCAGACTCTGGCGATCCGCTGGATTCTGGCGGCCGCTCGTGGCAAGAAGGGCCGTGCGATGGACAGCCGCCTGGCGGAAGAGTTCATCGCCGCATTCAAACGCGAAGGGACGGCAATGACGACTCGCGAGAACGTTCACCGCATGGCGGACGCCAACAAGGCGTTCGCTCACTTCGCGTGGTAGTTTCTTGAGAAACACAACAGCGCGTGGAAGCCGGGGTCCGGCAGCCACGCGCTGTTTTTCTTTGGTGCCTGGGTTTTTGGAACAGAGACTGGATCGGAGCCGATCATGTCGTACGACATCAAAGCCATTCGCAACATCGGCATCATCGCGCACATCGACGCCGGAAAGACGACGACGACCGAGCGAATTCTGTATTACGCCGGCGCGTCGCATCGAATGGGAAACGTCGATGACGGGACAACTATCACGGACTTTGATCCCGACGAGGCGCGGCGCGGGATCACGATCTATTCAGCGGCGATCACCTGCCGTTGGAAAGACGCGACGATCAACATCATCGACACGCCGGGGCACGTGGACTTCACTGCGGAAGTCGAACGCAGCCTGCGAGTGCTCGACGGGGGTGTGGTGATCTTCAGCGGAGTGGATGGGGTCGAAGCTCAAAGCGAAACGGTGTGGCGTCAGGCCGACCGGTACGGCGTCCCGCGCATCTGCTTCATCAATAAGATGGATCGCATCGGGACCAACTTTGAAAAGGTTTTGGACGACATCCGGACCCGGTTGCATGCGACGCCATTGGCTTTGCAAATCCCGATCGGTGCCGGTTCGCTGCCGGATGAGAACTGCTTCAAGGGGATCATCGACCTGGTCACGATGAAGGCGCTGTATTGGGACGCGGAATCGCTGGGCTCGAAGTTTGAGGAACGCGACATCCCGGCTGAGTTCGTCGATGAAGCACAGCTTTGGCGGCACAAGTTGCTCGAAGCAATCGCTGAGATGGATGAGCAGGCTCTGGAGCAATATCTCGATACGCAAGACCTGCCGGCGGACACGATCCGGCGTCTGGTCCGTAAAGGGACCATTGAGCTGCAATTCTTTCCGACGCTGTGTGGCACGTCGCTGCGGTACATCGGCGTGCAAGCTTTGATGGATGCCGTCATCGCGTATTTGCCATGTCCTCTCGATCGGCCTGCCATCGAAGGGATGCCGATGGCGGTCAAGAAAGGCTCGCAGCAGACCAAGATCGAGAAGCGCAAGACGTCGGTCGACGAGCCATTCTGCGGGCTGGTCTTCAAGATCCAGGCGGACAAGCATGGGGACTTGTGCTTCTTGCGGATTTACTCCGGTACGTTGAAGAGCGGCTCGAAAGTGCTGAACCCGCGCACGAACGTCAAAGAATTGGTCAGCCAGATTTGGCGTGTGCAGGCGGACTCGCGAGAGAAGATCGAAGCGGATGAAGCGTATGCCGGCGACATTGTCGGCGCGATTGGTCCGAAGGAGATTGCGACCGGCGACACCTTATGCGCCACTCAAAATCCGATCCTGCTGGAGAAGATCACGTTTCCCGAAACGGTGATCTCGATGGCGATCGAACCAGACAGCAGCGCGGAGCGAAAGAAATTGGAAGAGACTCTGCGACGGCTCGCGAAACAAGACCCGACGTTTAAGGTGCGAATCAACGAAGAGACCGGCGAGACGCTGGTCAGCGGCATGGGCGAATTGCATCTCGAAGTCATCATGGACCGCATGCAGCGTGAATTCGGAGTGAAGGCCCGCGTTCACAAGCCGCGTGTCAGTTATCGCGAGACGGTGCGCAAGGCGGTCAATGTCGAGGGAGAATTCTCGCGGCTAGTCGGTGCGGCGACGCATTCGGCGAAGGTTCGCTTGCGCGTCGAACCGTTCGATGGCGAGGCGGCCGTCAGCGTCGAGAACGACTTGAAGCCCGGTGTGTTACCAGCCAACTTGGTTTCGCTCCTGGAACAATCCATTGAAGAAGGAGCCAACGCCGGTGGCATGTACGGTAATCCGTTGATGCGCGTGCGGTTCACGATTACCGGAGTCGACTACAAAGAGGGTGAATCGAACGATGTCGCGCTGACGGCCGCAGCGGCCAAAGCGGTCGCGGAGGGACTGGAGAAAGCGGGCTGCGTGCTGCTGGAACCGGTGATGAAGCTGGAAGTCGTGACGCCGGAAGAGTTCATCGGCAACGTGCAGGCCGACTTAAACGCACGCCGCGCGGCGATCGTGCGGTCAGAGAACCGTGGCCGGTTGTGGGTCATTGAAGCAGAAGTCGCGCTGGCAAAAATGTTCGGCTATTCGACGCAGGTACGTGGCCTCTCACAGGGCCGGGCGTCGTATTCGATGGAACCGCTCAAGTACGCGGAAGCTCCGCCGGAAGTGCTGGAGTCGATGTGGTGAGTTATGGATCTCATTGCCGAGCAGTGCCGACGGAATGTGGTGGCGAATGACGCCTGGGCGCTGTACTCCGCGCATCGCGAGCGTGTGACGCGGACGCTGCTGGATGCTCGAACGGTTTCGGCCGAGCGGTTGTGTTTGTTGGGGGCGGGCAATCTCAACGATTTCGATTTGGGCGCGCTGTTGGCCGCATTTCGAGAGATTGTGCTGGTGGACTTGGATCCCGATGCGTTGCAGCGCGGGCTAACGCGACAGGGCTTGGCCGGAGATGGTCGCATTCGAATCGTGGCTCCGGTGGATGTCAGCGGTGTTTTCACCGAGTTGACGGAGATGGAGAACGCGCAGACCCGCGAGGCGGCGATTGAGCGTTGCTTGCGGACGTTGGCGCAGATACCGGACATCGACTGGAGCGGAAGATGCGATGTGGTGGCGTCGGTCGGATTGCTCACGCAGTTGATTGATGGAGTCACGCGGACCATTGATGAGTCACATCCGCGATCCTGGGAAATCGTGTCGGCGCTGCGGATGCAACATCTGCGTCTGATGTTGGAGTTGACGGCTCCTGGCGGCGCGGCGGTGTTGGTGACGGAAGTCGTGTCGTCGGATTCTTGTCCGGCGCTGCTGTCAGTGAGCGAGACTGAACTGCCGGACTTGCTGCGGCGCGAGATCGCGGCTCGGAACTTCTTCACCGGGACGAATCCGGCGGCGTTGCAACAGTTGCTGCGGACGGAAATCAGTCTCGCCGGGCAATTGGCGAGCGTGCGATTTTCGGAGCCGTGGTTGTGGACCTTTTTCGCTCGGACGTATGCGGTTTTCGCGGCGACCATGCGGAAGTTCGGATGATGCCGGTTTCCGCAGACGGAATAGGCCGGTCGCTGCGTTGAGGCCAACTTCATCGGTCGCACGGATTGGTCTGGTCGCGACGTGTCCCGTTGGCGAGTCAAACCTGGAGGGCGTGCTGGAGCATTCGGTGCCTCCGTTACGACTGCTCGGTTTGCCCCCTCGTTGCGACTGATCCGGTCTACCGAAGCCGTTCTCTTTGAGAAGTCTTCGCAGGCTCGTCGATACCTCTTTTAGATTCACGCATGGAAGCGATGTGCGATGGCCCGCTTCGGCAAGAAGCCGAACGACCGTGGTCCGCCTTGCCGCGTTGGTGGCTCGAATCTGATGCCCAACCCTGCCACTTCCCGTCACTCTTACCAGAAGACATGCAGGACTTTCATGCCTACCACTGCGACTCCTCGACGCCGTCTCGCGTCCCGTGTTCAAAACCCTTTGGAGACCTATCTCCGTGAGATCAACGAGACCGCGTTGCTCACGGCCCAAGAAGAAAAGGATTTGTCGAACGCCATCCACGAAGGTGACAACGCCGCTCGTGACCGGATGGTGCGGGCGAACCTGCGATTGGTCGTCAACATCGCTCGGGCCTACACCAACAAGGGCCTGCCGCTGCAAGATCTCATCGAGGAAGGAAACCTGGGACTGCTCCGCGCGGTCGAGGGCTTCGATCCGAACATGAATACGCGGTTCAGCACCTACGGCAGCTACTGGATCAAGCAGTCGATCAAGCGGGCGTTGGTGAACTCGGCCAAGACGATCCGCGTTCCGGCGTACATGGTCGAGCTGCTCTCGAAGTGGCGACGCGCGACGGCGCAATTGACGGATGAGCTCGGCCGCCCGCCCACCCCGGAAGAGGTCGCGAAGTTGCTCGAGGTGCCGACGAAGAAGCTGCGGATCGTCAAGAAGGCGATTCAGCTCTACAACTCGACACCGCAGACCGAGCAAGGGGATGGCGGTTGGTCGCTGGGCGAGATGGTGGCCGATCAACGGCAAAAAAGCCCCGAAGCTGAGATGGTCGAAACCGACAATCTCACCCACGTCTACAAAATGCTGGAGACGATGGACCCGCGCGAGGCGACGATTCTGCGGATGCGATTCGGCCTCGACGATTCGGAGCCGAAGACGCTGAAGGAAATCGGCGAGTCGCTGGGGCTGACCCGCGAGCGCGTCCGGCAGATCGAGAACGAAGCTCTCAACCGTCTGGCCAAAGGCTTGATGGGGGACTGAGTCTGGCTAAGAGGCTGATCGACAAGTAGCCTGTCGCCCTCGTCTGCTTCGAGCAACAGATGCTTGGGATGTGACGAGTGCGGGAGGCTCTGCGATGAAACAAGCCGCGTTGGTGCTTGGTGGTGCGGTGCTCGGTGGACTGGTCGGCTGCTTCGGCTTTGCCTGGCTGCTTCGGCAAGGTTTTTATGGACTGGTCCTTCCCGGCGGACTGCTGGGGCTGGGGGCCGGCCTGGCGAGATGCCGCTCCTACTGGCCTGCGATCGTCTGTGGAGTGCTGGCTTTGGCGCTGGGGCTCCTGACGGAATGGCGATTCTTCCCGTTCAAGACGAATGGCAGCTTGAGTTACTTCTTGAAGCATGCGAGTCAGCTCAGCACGGTGACGCTGTTGATGATCGCGGCCGGTACGGCGATTGGATTCTGGGTTCCGTTTCGTCGTGTAGACTCGAAACGTTAAGGCGAACGGCAGCGTTTTTCTTGCCGTAGCCGCGTTCGCCAGAACGCGGGCGGCCCGCACTCTGGCGAGTGCGGCAACGCGGAAGTTTTCTGTTTCCGTTCGGCTCAATCGCGCAAGTGGAACAGTCGCTTGAGGGCGTCGATCAGACCATGCGGCGTTCCCGACTTCGCTTCGTGACGCAGCGCTTCGAGCGGTGGGTGCAGCAGCTTGTTGACGATGCGTTCCATGCCGCGTTCGACAACTTCTAAGTCGGCCGGCGAGAGATGCGTCAGCTTGGATCGCAACCGCGCGAGCTCGTCGCGGCTGACGTCGTGCCATTGTTCGCGGAGTCGCTTCACGATCGGGCCGGTCGCCATGTGGTAGACGTCCTGCATGAATCGCTCGGCCTCTTCGTCGACGATCAGTTGCGCCTTCTCGATCTCTCGGTGGCGCGCCTTGCGGTTCTGGTCGCAGGTCTCTTCGAGAGCGTCGATGTCGTAGAGGAAGACGTTGTCGTCCAGATCGGCAATCGCCGGAGCGAAGTCGCGCGGAGCACCGAGGTCGAGAATAAACACCGGCTTCTCGCCCGAACGGCGACGGGCCTCTCGAAAGCGATTCACATCAACAACGGGTTCGTTCGCGCCGGTCGTGCTGACGATCATGTCCGCGCGAGCCAGTTCTTCATCAAGTGCGTCCCACGAGCGAGGCTTCGCTCCCACGGAGGCGAATTGCGCAGCGAGCTTCTCCGCATTTTCGAGGCTGCGATTCACGACGGTCACTTGCCGGACTCCCTCTTCGCATAGGTAACGCAGCGTTTCCTCGGCCATCTCGCCAGCTCCGAGGATCAGCACATGCTTGTCATCGAAGCGGTCGAAGATGCCGCGACCGAAGTCGCTGACCGCGACACTGGCAATCGAGACACGGCCCTCGGCCAGCCGCGTGTCCGAACGGACGCGAGCGGATACTCGAATCGCCCCTTGAAACATCGCGTGCGTCAGCGGGCCGCAGGCGTTGTGCTCTTGAGCGATTCGATACGCCTCTTTGACCTGATTCACGATCTGCGGTTCGCCGAGCACCATGCTGTCGAGGCTCGATGCGACGCGGAACAAATGCCGAACCGCATCCGGCCCGGTCTCGGCGAGTAGCTCGTCAGAGAACTCTTCCAGCGGGACTCGATGAAAGTCCGAAACGAACTCCGCGATCTGCTTGCGAGTTGGTGCCGCATCAGGCGTCTCTTGAGCCGAATAAACTTCGACACGGTTGCACGTTGAGAGCACGACGAACTCGGACGAACGGAAACGGTCGGCGAGTTCGCGATAAGCCGCTTCAAGTTTGTCCCCCGCGAAGGCAAGCCTCTCGCGGATCGACAGGTTCGCGGATTGATGATTGCAGTACACGACCTGGAGGTTCATGTTCGAGCCTCCACGGAAAGGTCCACGGAAAGGGGTCGGGAGTCTTTTTCAGGCCGCCAAGATTTCTCAAACATCCGAGCGTCACATTCGGCGGCCTGAAAAAGACTCCCGACCCCGTCGCTCGTGTCCGTCTCTTCAATTTGAAATCTGAAATCTGAAATCTGAAATCTAAAATGCCCCATCCGAAACGATGTCTTCGCTCCGCTATGAAACGTGGTCAGCGACAGCACCTGCAGGCCAATCAAGATCGCCAGCAGGAATCCGCCGGCCCACAGCGTCAGCGCGGCAACTTGCTTCCCGGTTGAGCGGCGTGTCGTCAGCAGCCACACGAACAGCGACATCATCGCCACCCAGACGACGCCGTGGCCGAGCACGACGGGATCGGAGAAGGACAGCACGGCACCGGCCTCTTGCGACGTCAAACCCAACGCGACGCCGCTGCCGAGCCCCAGTGTCAGCACCGGCACGCTGATGACCACCGCCCACCAGTTCCAACGGGCCAACCGAGCCAGACTCGGCAACAAGACTCCCGGCTGCGATGCATGATGCTGCTTCAATCGCCGATGCTGCACGACGTACATCACGCTCAGCATGACTCCGACAACGACCCCCGTGATCCCGACCGCCAGCAGCGAAGCATGCAACATCACCAGTCCGCGATTTCCGGCGATCAAAGGATTGGGCTGCTTGCTGACGAGGTACGACGCCCCCACGAACAGCAACACGACCGGCAGCAGAAAGAGTCCGACCGCCAGCTCGCGGTCGACGGTCGTCAGGAACAGGTACAACAGCACGACAATCCAGGCGAGCACCAGCAACCAGTCGTGCGGGGAACTCAGCAGTGGCGGCAGATTTTCCTGTCGGCCACGGATCAGCAGATATCCCGTCTGAGCCGCAAAGCCCGCCAGACCAAAGACCAGCCCGATCCAGCGAGCGATCGGCAATCGTTTCAGCAACCGCGCAGCATCCAGCCCCAACGCCACCACATAGCTGGCGAGGAAACAGAAGACGCTCACTTTGGCGAAAAATTCGATCGGCATGAATCAGACGGTCCAATCTTCCACTACCAGCCCCGGAACTTTCTCGAAGTCTTTCAGGTTCTGCGTGATGACTTTCGCACCGCGGGCGAGCGCGATGGAAGCGATGCGCAAATCGCGTGTCCCCACAACAAGTCGTTTCGCTTTCAAGTTCCGAAAGATCGCCAACGCATCCTCGTCGAATGGAAACACATTGAGTTTGCGAAAATCGTCGAGCAATTCCAACAACGCCCGATAACCCGCCAGGAGTTGGGATTCATTGCGGGCATGATGGATCGCCGCCAACCAACCTTTGGTTTGTTCTTGAAATGTGATGATGGTCGTCCATTGATCTTGAGCTGAAAGCAGGCACAACCTTGCCGTGATCCGATCCGTGGCAGGTTGCACTTGTCGCTGCATCAACGACAGAATGTTCGTATCCAGAATCATCAGCATGTTGCGATCATTTCGCCCTGGCAACTCGACGTTTGGACTGGGGTTTTCGAGTCTTGCGCGCTTCTCGCCGCGCCTGAGCGTAATCCTCATCGCGTTCGCGCTTCATTTCGCGAACGACTTGCTCAAAGAACGGATTGTCGGCGTGGCTGCCGACAATCGACTGCCAACCTTGCCCAGTCGCGATGGGCTGAGAGGACTTCAACCGCTCAACCTCGGCTTCGAGCTGCGCGACTCGCTCTTCAAGGCTGGCGGCTCCGTTCTTGCTGTGCCGACCGTTAGAGGAAACTTTCATGGCGATGCTCCGTGGATCGTGAAACGTATGTGCGGCAGTATGCCGATTCTATGGAGTGATCGCCACGCGAAACCAAACGGACCTCACGGCTTGGTCAGCTCTTTCACCGTCGCGACGATCTGGTCTTCGAGTCCCGCTTTCCACTTCGACGGCTGCATGTAGACGATCATGGACGAATCCCCTTCGTAGCCTCCTTCGACGAGGACTCGTTCGGAGGGGATGTAGGCCATCACGTCGTTGGCGTAGCCGGTGACCCAGGTTTGGCCTTGTCCGAGTTCTCGCTTCAGACGCAGCGAGTAATCGACGACCACCTCGCCGCCGAGCGCGACCCAATTCACATTGCCGAGCTTCCAGACCTGCACCGGATACGGATACGTCGGCGAGAGGGGCTTGCCGGCGTCGACATCTTTGAGGAACAGCTTCGCTCGCGTCCGTTGATAGCGATCGGTGGACTCGGCCGTCTTCGCTAGTTCTTCGCGCGTGGGGATCGCGGAGAACTCCAACGGAATCTCCCGGAAGCGAGTGCTCACCGCGCCGCTGACGGGAGACATCTCGGTCGCCAGAACTTTGTCGACCGAGAGGGCCAGCATCCGGCCGTATTGCTCGGCGAGTTCCACCTTGCGGCGCGGGAGCGGGTTTTGATCGGCTCCGCAACCGCTGAAGAAGAGCGCGGTCGCACCGGGATGCCGCTCCTCCAAATACAACTGCGCGAATCCGGCGTAGTCGCCGCACCACTGATAGAAGCCGAGCACCGTGTTGTGGCAGGCATAACCGAAGATCACGCCGCGCACTTTGGAACCGTCGGCGGACAGCACTCGCAGGACGGGGACTTCGTGATCGATCGGGCCTGTGCCAATGGGAGGTCGGCGATTGGACGCGAAGCCACAGTTGCCGACTCCGGTCGCCACGCGAGCGGGCTTGAGATCGGCCATCGCGGTGTCGATTGCTTCGGTGACTCGCGCGTCGAGCCATTTCTGATTGGCCATGACTTGCTGCCAGTCCTCGTCCTTCATGTCGAGCATGTGCGTCAGCGTTTGATCGAGCGCCGGCCCGCAGTGCGTGTGCGAGCAACAGAACATGAGGTCCGCTCGCTCCAGCTTGTGCTTGGCTTTCGCGGCGGCTGAGACACGCTCGGCCATGACTTTCGGCACTCCTACCAGATCGAGCGACACCATCACGACCGGTTTTCCGCCAGCATCCTGCAACGCGGCCGCGCGAGCGTACAAGTCGTGAACCTTCCCCTCAGCCGCGTGAGTCCGCCCGCCGTAGCCGCTCATCCACATTGGCTTTTCGGGAGTGATGACGACTCGCGAGAACCCGGCCTTCCAACCGGTCTCCTGAGCAACCGCTGTCGTCGCGAGAACGAACAACATCGACCAAATCAATCCGCATCGAATCATCGTGGTGTCTCCAAGGTTGAGGCGTTGTCATGTCCGGCTGATGGCTGTTGGCTGAAAGCTGATAGCCGTAATCACAAATCCAAAAGGGTTGAGATCACAGCCATCAGCCAACAGCTATCAGCCGGACAGTCGGGCAAGGCTGAGGAAGTCGATTGGTAACTCGGTGTGGCCTGTCGTGGCCAAGTCGGCGAAGACGCTACCGAGCACTGACGTGAACTTGAATCCGTGGCCGGAGAAACCGCAACCGATCACGACGTTGGAAAACTCCGGATGCCGATCGACGACGAAGTGCCGGTCGGGCGTGATGGTGTAGAGACAGGTCGAATGGCGCGCGGGTTGAGGACGGACATTGGGCAAACAAGTTTTTAGAAAGTCCGCGATCGGCTGAACGTCGGAGTCCCTCGGTTGGCGATCGACGAGCAACGGATCGACGACGATGTCGCCGCCGGAATGCTGTGCCACTTTGAGAACGCGCCTGTCGAGCGAGGGGAAGCCGTAAAAAGTTTGAGGCACGTTGGAAACGTGCCCCACGGCGGGAGGCATCTCGAAATAGAACGTGGGCATCGACGCATCGAGGTTGTACGTCGGCGACGTCGTCTCGAACCAAAAGATCGGTTTGCGGAGCACCTGCAACGGCAGCTTGAGATCGGCGAGCACGGACGCCGCCCACGAGCCGGCGGTGATGACCAGCGACGCCGCGACGAACTCGCGATTCGCGGTGCGGACGCGAACTTCGCGGCCGGTGCTGGACCAGGAGATGACCGGTTCATCGAACAACAGCGTCGCGCCGTGAGCGGTTGCGCGATCCAGATGCGTGCGCACGCAGTCTTCGACCTTTAAGAATCCCGCATCAGGCTCGAAGACGGCATCGAATGATTCGGGAACTCGAAAGCCGGGCCAGCGCTGTGTCGCTGCGGAAGCAGACAGGTTCTCGATGGTCAGTCCATGCTGACTCGCGGAGAGTCTCGCTCCGGAGATCGCTTCGCTATCGGGCAGGCCGGCGAGCATCAAGCCGCACTGCCAAAACAATCGCTGTTGCGATTCGGCTTCGAGATCGGCCCACAAGTCGTAGGCTCGCAGCAGCAGCGGAACGTAATCGGGGTGCTCGAAGTATGCCTTGCGGATGATCCGCGTTTCGCCGTGTGAGCTCCCTCGGTCGTGAGCCGGGCCGAAGCGGTCGAGGCCAAGCACTCGCAGGCCACGCTGAGCGAGGTGATACACGGCTCCGCTGCCGAAGCCGCCGACTCCCAGTACGATCGTGTCGAACACTTCCGCCATGTCGCACCGTTTGTCAGTCTGTCGCTTTTCAGTTCGACAGCGCACCGCGTAGCTGAATTCGCCAGAATTCAGATTGCCGTTTCGACCACGCGACCAAGACCACCGCTGAATTCTGGCGAATTCAGCTACCCCCACAAGGCAACGACATGCACCGGGAATCGGACCTGTCACGAACACGATTGCTGGGCATTTGCGGAATCCTGTTATCGGCCTCGCTGATCAACTACGCCTGCCGGATGCCGTTCGCGCAGAACTCGGTCGAGATCAAAGCGGCGTTTGGAGCGGACGGATATGGCAGCGTCGAAGGGTTGTTTGGTTTGGGGTTCGCGTGCGGAGGACTGTTGTTTGGCTTCTTGGCCGACTTCGTCAAAGTCCGTTGGTTGTATCCGGTGGTGATGCTGTCGTGGGCGTTGGCCGGAGCCTCTTCGGCATGGGTCGAGTCGGTGGCGGGCTTGGGCATCAGCCGTTTCGCGTTGGGTTTGTTCGAGGCCGGGCATTGGCCCTGTGCGTTGCGGACAACTCAGCGCGTCTTCAAACCGGCTCAACGAACTTGGGGGAACAGTTTGTTGCAGAGCGGAACGGCGGTGGGGTCGATCCTCACTCCGTTCCTGATATTGGCAGTGCATCGGTACGACCCGCTTCAGTGGCGGTTGTCGTTCGTGCTGACCGGAGTGCTTAGTCTGCCGTGGGTCATTGCCTGGCTGCTGACTTTGCGAGACGCCGACCTTCAGCGTCCTGTGATCGCGACCGACGAAGCGGCGGCGGGAGTCGGTGAAGAGCGACAACTTCGCGATCAAGTCTCGTGGTGGGACATTATGTCCTCAAAGCGTTGGTGGGTGTTGGTGGTGACGACGATCTCGATCAACACGACCTGGCAGTTCATCCGCGTCTGGCAGTCGGACACGCTGCGCGAGGAAAAGGGCTACGACAAAGAGTTCGTGCAGTATTTCACCGTCGTCTACAACGCGGCGACGCTGATCGGCAGCATCGGCGTGGGCTGGCTGGTGGGGCTTTTGGCGACACGCGGTTGGAACGTGCATCGCGCGCGAGTGGCGGTCTTCACGGGCTGTTCGCTGCTGGTGGCGTTGCTGGTGCCGACTGCGTTCATGCCAGCGGGATGGTTGTATCTGGGAAGTTGGCTGGTGATCGGCATCGGGGCGCTCGGTCTGTTTCCCGTTTACTACTCGTTCAATCAAGACTTGTCGGCCAAGTATCAAGGCCGCGTCAGCGGTGTGCTGAGCTTCTCGTCCTGGCTGGTGCAGTTCTTCGTGCATCCGGCGGTCGGGACTGCGTTCAAGACGCACCCGGAAGCTCGGCCGTATTTGTTTGCGACGATTGGAGTGCTGCCGCTGGTGGCGTTGATCGGACTCATCGCGTTCTGGGGACGGAAAGAAGAATCGTGAAGAAGAAACGCCGTCGAAAGCGTCGCGAGGTCTCCGTCGAAGCGTCGTATGTGTGCGACAACTGCGGCGAGGAAATCGTCATCCCGGTCGATCGCTCGGCCGGCGAATCGCAGGAGTTCATCGAGGACTGCCCGGTCTGCTGTCACCCGCAGATGATCCGCGTGGAAGTCGAAGAGGACGGCGAGGCACGGGCCTGGAGCGAAGGGGAAGCCAACTAAACCGAAGCGTCAGCGAGGGCGAAACAAACTAACCCGAAGCGCTAGCGAGGGCGAACGCTTCAAAACCATTCCATAAACGATGTCGCAAGAAGCGTTCGCCCTCGCTGGCGCGTCGGGTTAGTGTCGCCGTGCGACACGTCGCTCCTCATTCCGTCGCCGTCGATGAAGACTGCGACTGTGATTGCGATTGTTCATCGCCGTTAGCGATCGGTTGCGTGGCGAAGAAGCTGTCGAAGATAGCGGCGTCCACTTCGTTGAGGCTCAGTTGAAAGCGGTCGATGAATTCATGCAGGCCAGCCTGGATGATGTCCGCGGATTGCGTGAACTCGAATTCCGAACGGAGCCGGCCCAGCAGTTTCTCGGCCTTGAGCTGATACGTTCCTTCGGGCGAACCGGTAATGGCTCGCAGCGATTCTTCGGCGCGGCCCAGGCAGTAACGGACCGAGCGTGGGAAATCGCGATCGAGCATCAGAAAGCCAACGACGTGTTCGGGAGCGATGCGGCCGCGGACTCGGCGATACATTTCCAGCGCGCTGGCCGATTTCAGCAACGCCGCCCACTGGATCACGTCGAGCGGCGTGCCGACTTCGGTCGTCGTCGGCAGCAGGATGAAATACTTCACGTCGAGGATCCTCGATGTCTTGTCCGCTCGTTCGAGGTTTCGGCCCATGCGACCAAAGTGCCACGCTTCGTTGCGCGACATCAGCGAGTCCATGATGCCCACCAGCAGTTGGCTGTAGCGTTTGACCTCGCCGAGGAAATGGGTCGTGTTCTCCAACGCGTTGGGGACGTCGGCCCCGCGCACGAAGAGGTAGAACTTGTTGAGTTCCTCCCAAACTTCCGACGGGAGGCTGCCGCGAATCGTGCGGGCGTTCTCGCGAGCGGAGTACAAGCAAGAGACGATCGAGTTCGAGTTTTTGCGATCGAACGTGAGGAACTGCCAGACGCTGTCGCGGGTGGCTCGGCCGTGTCGTTCGGCGAAGACTTCGTTATCGCCGGTCGTGGCGACGAGCGGTTCCCACTGCTGGCTGATGCTGTCGCCGAGGTCGAGCGTCATGTGCATATTGACGTCGAGAAACCGCGCAACGTTCTCCGCCCGCTCCACATAGCGGCTCAGCCAGAACACGGAATCAGCCACGCGGCTCAGCATTGAAATGGTCTCACTTATTTTGTCTTCCTCCCCACCGACCTTGCGTCGGTGGCTCGCGGGCCTTTGCACTACGTTTCTCTTTGGGAACGTTGAAGCGAGTAGTGCAAAGGCCCGCGAGCCACCGGGGCAAGCCCGGTGGGGTTTGGGGCAATTACGCCAACACCCAGGTATCTTTGCTGCCGCCCCCCTGCGACGAGTTCACGATCAGCGAACCCTTCCGTAACGCGACGCGCGTCAGGCCGCCGGGGAGTACGAAGATGTCTTTGCCATAAAGCATGTACGGTCGCAGATCGACGTGCCGGCCTTCGAGGTGATCGTCGACGATGGTCGGCACGCGGGACAGCGCGAGCATCGGTTGAGCGATGTAGTTGCGCGGGTTGGCTCGGATTTGATCGGCGCACTTGGCGAGCTCTTCAGTGGTCGCTCGCGGGCCGATCACGATGCCGTAGCCGCCTGATTCGTTGGTCGGTTTGATGACCAGCTTCTCGAGATTGTGCAGCACGTATTGCAGGTCTTCCTGCTCGGAACAGATCCGAGTCGGCACGTTGTTGAGGATCGGGTCTTCGCCGAGGTAGTACTTGATGATCCTCGGCACATAGGCATAGACCGCTTTGTCGTCCGCGACACCGGTGCCGGGAGCGTTCGCCAGCGTGACTCGCCCTTTGCGATACACGTCCATCAGGCCGGGGACACCCAGCGCCGAATCGGGACGAAAGCATTTCGGATCGAGGAACGTGTCGTCGATGCGGCGGTAGATCACATCGACGCGCTGCAAGCCGCGCGTGGTTCTCATGCAGACGTAGCCGTCGGAGACCACAAGGTCCGAGCCTTCGACCAGTTCGACTCCCATCTGCTGTGCGAGGAAGCTGTGCTCGAAGTACGCCGAGTTGTAGATGCCGGGCGTGAGCACCACGACGTTCGGGTTTTGCGTGTTCGGCGGCGCGACGTGTTGCAGCGTTTCCAGCAATCGTTCGGGATAGTCCTCAACCGGTTGGATGCGGAGGCCGCCGAAGATTTGCGGAAACGTCCGCTTCATCACCTCGCGGTTTTCGATGACGTAGGACACTCCGGACGGGCAACGCAGGTTGTCTTCCAGCACATAGAACTTGCCGTCCCCGTCGCGGACCAGATCGGTGCCGACGACGTGACACCAGACGCCGCCGGGAGGCTTCAGGCCGACGCACTGCTTCAGATAGCACGAGGCCGAGAACACCAGCTCGGACGGCACGATGCCGTCTTTGAGAATCCGTTGTTCGTTGTAGACATCGTCGATGAACAGGTTCAGCGCGAAGATGCGTTGTCGTAGCCCGCGCTGGATCATCTCGAATTCGGAGCCATCGACGATGCGGGGCACGATGTCGAACGGCCAGACCTTTTCGGTCCCCGCCTCGTGACCGTAAACGGCAAACGTGATTCCCATGTTGAGCAGCGTCAAGTCCGCCGCCTTCTGTCGTCGCACGAGCTCGCCGTCTGACAGAGCGCTCAGCCGGCTCGCCAGCACATCGGCTCGCGAACGCGGCGTTCCCGCCTCGTCGAACATCTCGTCGTAGAACCCGTCGGTTTGGTAATTGTCCAATCGCATGAGCGCACCTTGTCTGCGATTCACGGTGAAAGCAACCGCCATACCGAAATGGAATTGCCAACCGAGCCAGGCGATGGCGTGCGTGAATCGCCCGAAAGTCGCGAGATGATCTCAACGACCAGACGCGATCTCGATCACGGTTGCCAGTGAAAGAGGCACCTAGCGTTGAATTCTGTCGCAGGTTAACTCACTCCCAAGGTTTGGCAATCACGAGCTTTCTCCGGGTTTCCGATGAGTGGCCAGTCGATTTCTCGCGGCACAGCAGTTGCCTTCGCGGTCACGGCCCATCAGACGAGATTTTGACCACTGAGAAACTCACTCCCTGCATCCGTGCTCCGGCACTGCGATTCGGCATCGACATTAGGAACACGCCTCTATGACTTCCGTTCTCAGCAATCCGTCTTTGAGCCCGGTCCCCTTCAGCCCGCAGGAACTTCGCGACACGCTCGCCGGCTCACGCAACCCGGAGGAGACACTTTCGAAACTGGTGTTTGCGATTCAACAGCGGCTGAAGACCGATGTCTGTTCGGTCTATTTGCTGGAGCAAAACCGATCGCATCTCGTGCTGGCCGCGACGGTCGGCCTGCGGGGCGAGTGCGTCGGGCGAGTCCGCATGGCATTACACGAGGGTCTGGCCGGCATGGTTGCCGAGCAACTGCGTCCCATCGCCATCGAAGATGCAATGAAACATCCGCGATTCAAATACTTCGCCGAGTCGGGCGAGGATGAATACCACTCGTATCTCGGCGTGCCGATCGTCGATCGCGGGCTGTTGCAAGGTGTGCTGGTCGTGCAGTCGACGGAGGCTCGCAGCTTTCTGCACGAAGAGATCGACTTGCTTGCCGCTGCTGGCAAGCAGTTGGCGACGGTCATCAGTGACTGCCGATCGCTCGAACAATTCATCGCGCCTGTGCAGAAGCGACTCTGGGCGCTGGCCACCAATCTCCGCTGGTCTTGGGATGCCGAGACGAAGGACATCTTCCGCGACCTCGATCCGGGGCGCTGGCACGACTCGGGACACAACCCCATCACACTCCTCTCCGAGTTCACCGTCGACAACCTCGACCGCCTGGAAGACCGCGTGCGGCAACTGAGTTTGCAAAGCCGCATCGACCTCGCCTATCGCCGCTTGCAGGACTACTTGCATCCGAAGACCAGTTGGGGAGACAGCCACGTCGGCATCCTCCGAGCCAAACCGGTGGCGTACTTCTCCGCCGAGTTCGGCATCCACGAGTCGCTGCCGATTTACTCCGGTGGCTTGGGGGTGCTCTCTGGCGATCACATCAAGAGCGCATCGGACTTGGACATCCCGCTGGTCGGCATCGGACTGTTCTACAACCAAGGCTACTTCCGACAGTGGATCGACGCGCAAGGTTGGCAACACGAGGACTACCTCTACGTCAATCACAGCCGCCTGCCGTTGCGATTGGCGACGGCCAACGGTGTTCCCATTGTGGTGGAATTGCCGACGCGCACCGGGATGATCTCCGCTCGCGTGTGGCAGTTGCAGGCCGGTCGCATCACGTTGTATCTGCTCGATTCGGACATCCCCGGCAACGCGCCGGAGGATCGGCAACTGACCGCTCGACTGTACGGTGGCGACACGCGCGTCCGTATTCGCCAAGAGATGTTGCTCGGCGTCGGTGGCGTGAAGGCCCTCAAGCAACTCGGCATCACGCCGAGCGTGCTGCACCTCAACGAAGGACACAGCGCGTTCGCCGCACTGGAGATGATCCGCCAGCGAATGCACGACGAAGGGATCGACCTTTGGGAATCGCAACGCCGAGTCGCTCGGCAAATCTGCTTCACGACACACACACCAGTCCCGGCCGGCCACGACCGCTTTGATTCGGGACTCATCGAAGAACATCTCGGCCCGCTGCGCGAGCAGATGAGCATGGACCACGAACAACTCATGTCGTTTGGCCGAGTCGATCGGAACAACCAGGGCGAGACGTTCTGCATGACGGTCCTCGCGCTGAAGATGTCTCGCCGAGCCAATGCCGTCTCATCGCTGCACGGCGAAGTCTCACGCAGCATGTGGACTTGTCTCTGGCCCGGTCGTGGCGAGGAAGAGATTCCGATCGGCCACATCACCAACGGAGTTCACATTCCGACATGGCTCGCGCCGCAGATGCGTGATCTCTACAACCATTGTCTCGGCACCGATTGGCAGCAGAAAGCGGGAACTCCCGAAGCGTGGGAGAAAGTCGACGACATCGCCGACAGCCAACTCTGGGAAACGCACCTCGCCTGCAAGCAAGGTCTGTTCGACTTCGTCCGTCGCCGCGGCTCTCTGGAAGCCGAACGTCGCGGCGAGGCTCCCGAAATCGTCTCGCAACTGCGCCGAGTTCTCAGCCCCGACGCGCTGACGATCGGCGTCGCACGCCGCTTTGCGACCTACAAGCGAGCCGACTTGCTGCTGCGCGATCTCGACCTGTTGGCAACGCTGGTCAACGATCCGCAATTCCCGATTCAGTTCGTCTTCGCCGGCAAAGCTCATCCGCACGACCAGCCCGGCAAAGGGATCTTGCAGGAGATCTTCAAAGTCTCGCGCTCGCCGGAGTTCTTCGGCAAAGTGGTCTTCATCGAAGACTACGACATCAACGTCGGCCGGCATCTCGTTCAGGGAGTTGACGTGTGGCTGAACAATCCGCGCAAGCCGCTGGAAGCCTCCGGCACCAGCGGTGAGAAGGTTGTGCTCAACGGCGTGCTGAATTGCTCGGTGCTCGACGGCTGGTGGGCGGAAGCCTACGACGGCCGCAACGGCTTCGCGATCGGACAAGGCGAAACGCACTCCGACATCGGCCGCCACGACGGCCAAGACGCCGAGTCGTTCTACGAAGTCTTGCAGCGTGAAGTGATCCCGCTGTTCTACGACCGCGACAAAGACGGCCTCCCTCGCGCTTGGATCGCCCGGGTGAAGCGAGCGATCCGCGGACTTGGCTGGCGATTCAGCGCGGATCGCATGGTCATGGACTACGTCCAGAAGTGCTACATCCCCGCCGCTGGCGGCCTCTCCAGCGACATGAGCCGGCTGTAATCGCCGTCGTAGGTTGGGACTCCGTCCCGACCAACTCTTCGCTGGGTCGGGACGGAGTCCCAACCTACTTGCCCACCGCGGCCACATCGACCGAAACGCCGACCGAATGTTGTTCGCCTCCGAGGATCACGCCCTTCAGCGGGCTGACGTCCTCGAAGTCGCGGCCCCAGCCGAGCACGAGATGTTTGTCGGACGGCTGCACGTTGTTGGTTGGATCGGCGTCTTGCCAACCGACGTCCGGACAATAGACCGAGACCCACGCATGAGTCGCATCGGCTCCGACTAATCGTGGTTGGCCGGGCTGCGGCATCGTGCGCAGGTATCCGCTGACGTACCGCGCGGCGAGACCCAGCGATCGCAGGCAGGAAATCTGCAAGTGCGAGAAGTCCTGGCAGACACCGCGCCGCTGAGCGAACACGTCGCTGACCGGAGTCGCAATCGTGGTCGCTTTGGGATCGTATTCAAAATCTCGATGAATCCGTTCGGTCAGTTCCAGGACCGCTTCCAGCAGCGGCCGGCCCGGAGCAAATGAGAGACGCGCGTAGTCGGCAAGCTCGGTGCTGTACGGCACATGCCGTGATGGAAACGTGAATTGATACGCCTCCAAGCTAACCGCATCGCGGTTGGTTCGCAGCCGATCGCGGACCGCTTCCCAAGTGAGTGTCTGCGCGAGATCAATCGCCGGTCGTGGAAACACTTCGACCTCATGACTGGCCGTGATGCTGAGCGTCCGATGCGGCTCCTGCACCGCGAAGAAGGTCAGCAGGTTGCCGAAGTAATCCATTCGGGACGAGAGCACGGCCGGCTGCGGCTGAATCAACAGAGTTGTCCGCCGACAATGTTGCTCGGCCGTCTCGCGCGGCGTCAGATGTGCCAGGTTCTGGCACAACGTCACCGAGGATGAGTACTCGTAGGTCGTGGTGTGGGTGATTTGGTAGAGCATGTTTTTGAATGACGAATGACGAATGACGAATCGTGAAAGCCACGAATTCGCTCGCGGCTCATTCGTCATTCGAGCTTCGTCATTCTTTCGTCATTCTTTCGTCATTGGGTATTTCGTCACTCGTCATTTGAATTTCGTCATTCGGCATTGTTCGCTCCTAAATGTCGTGACGTTTGCAAATGGCTCAGGTACGTCTGCGTCAGCGCATCGGACAGCGCCGGCAGGTTGGCGTTCAGGCGGGTGAGCAGATCTTGCAGCAGAGGCCGATTTCCGGACTCGTCGGGTTGAGCGAGTTGTTCGGCATCGGCGAGACGAAGCTCCGTCAGCGACGAGAGCATCAAGCGTTGTTCGGGAGTGCGTCGCGGTTGTACGTTCGCATCGCGCGGCAGGAATTCGACGTCGTCCGCTAGTGCGGCGAACTGGAAGACGAGCGAGCGAGGATTCGTCTCATCGGCCAGCAGCAGGTCCAAGACGGCGGCGGTTTGGACGCTTCCTTGATAGCGTCGGCGATAGGTCATCGCGCTGTCGGCCACTTGCAACACCGCCTCCAGCAGCGGGCCTTCGGGAGTGGTCAACGTGGTCAGCGTGCTGCGGAGCATCGTGATCGTGTGAAACGCCCGTTCGAGCTTGCGGCCCATGTCGAGGAATCGCCAGCCGGCGCTGCGCGTCATGCTCTCGACCGCCAGTCCGCCAAACGCGGCCAGCGTGATGACGACGCGGTCGAGCAAATCGAGTTCGTCGCTGAGCGTGCGAGTGACCGACGGCGGCTCGCGACCGTCGCCGTCGTTCGCGGCGAATCGCTGATCGCCGCGCAGTGGCGACAGATCGCCGAGCACGCGCCACATGTCGTTCGAGATCCGATCGCGCACCGTCGCCGCCAGTTGCCACAGCGAATTGACTGTCGAAGCCAAGCTGCCGATGCGCTGCGAGTCGTGAATCACCGACGCCAATTCGTCACCCGGAGCGGGGAGATGCAGTTCCGCACCGTCGCCGATGAAGCCGGGGAAGCAGTCGCTCATCAGCGTGACCGTCCGCAGCAACGTCGGCAATTCGGGTGACTCCGCGAGTCCCGATGTCTCCGTCAGTCGGACCAGCACGCCGCGCAGCAAGCGAGTCAGTCCCTCGGCCCGTTCGACGTAGCGGCCGAGCCAATACAGGTTGTCGGCGACTCGGCTGGGGAGATCGCTGCCGCCGCGCGTGATCTCCAACGGCACGCCGCCGGGGCCGAGCAGCGTCAACTGCTGCACCGGTCCTTCGGACAACATCCACGTGTCTTTACTGCCGCCGCCGCGCTGCATCGAGACGACCATCGTGTCGGCCGATGCACTCACGCGCGTCAGTCCGCCAGGCATCACGACGAACGAGTCTTCGTGAGCGGCGAGATACGTCCGCAGCACGAGATGCCTCGGTTGCAGTTGATCGCCAGCAAACACCGGAGCCGTCGAGAGCCGCAGCCGATGCTCGCCCACGAAATCATGCGGTCTCGCTTTGATCCTGCTCGCCAGTTCGTCGCGCTGCTCGCGCGTCAGTTCGTCGCCGAAGATCGGCTCCATGCGGATGCTGGCCAGAGCCGGCTTGATGACCATGTCGCGCAAGTGCGAGAGGACGTGATCGCGAGCACGCGCCTCGCCACACCACCAGGTCGGCACCGAGGACAACTTCAATTCCTCGCCGAGCAAGAACCGGCACAGCCCCGGTAAGTACGCCAACAGCGCGGGCGTTTCGAGCAACCCTGTTCCCAACGCATTCGCGACGGCGACGTTCCCCGCATGCACCGCTTGCACGAGTCCGGGGACTCCCAGAAACGAATCGGGGCGCAGTTCGAGCGGATCACAAAAATCATCGTCGAGCCGTCGCAAGATCACATCCACCGGCTGCAACGCGCCGAGCACTTTCAGATACACCCGATTGTCCCGCACCGTCAGGTCACCACCTTCGACCAGCGTGTAGCCGAGATACCGCGCGAGATAAGCGTGCTCGAAGTACGTTTCGTTGTACGGGCCGGGGGTGAGCAACACGATGCGGGGGTTGTCTCGATTGTGCGGCGCGATCGCTCGGAGCGTGTCCTGCAACGTGCGAAAGAAGAACGCCAATCGCTGCACACGGCAGTCGCGAAACGCATCGGGCAGCACGCGCGACAGAACGAGCCGATTCTCCAGCGCGTAACCGGCTCCCGACGGAGCCTGCGTCCGATCGCCGAGCACACAGAACCCGCCATCCGCCGAACGGCCGATGTTCGCCCCATACAAATGCAGTCGCCGATTCTTCGGCCAGCGAATCCCGTGACACGATCGCAAGAACGCGGGGTTCGGATAGACGACCTCCGGCGGCAAGTAGCCTTCGGCCACGCAGCGCTGCGGGCCATACAGATCCTGCCCCAACGCTTCCAGCAATCGGCCGCGTTGGATGAGCCCCTCTTCGAGCGACTTCGCATCTTCCGCCGAAATCAGCAACGGGATCGGGTCGAGCTGCCACGGCCGCTCCATGCCTCGCGGGTCGCCGTAGACGTTGTACGTGACGCCGTTCTCGCGAATCAGATGCTGAGCCTCTTCCCAACGCCGCGTCAGTTCCGGCAGGCCGAGTTGATCGAGCGAATCGAGAAAACCTTGCCAGTGCGCATGCACCTCGCCGCTCGGATCAAAGACCTCGTCAGTCGCACCGAGCGCCGGGACATATCCCATCCAGTTCGCCGTCGGAGGAAGACGCGAACTTTGACTCTGGCTCTGCATCGCCGACTGATTCCAATTCGCCGTCGTCACCAAGTGTGCTCTCCGCGCTTGTAGTGACCGCATTCATGCGGTCATCCGGCTCACGCCACGCTCACACCAGACCCGATCAATCGGGTCACTACAAGCGTGCTTCCAGTCTATGAGATTTCAACGGAGACGGAACAGCCGATGTCGCGGCGAAGACGGAGTCGGCCAACGCAGAAGCGGCAACTTGCGGAATGGGTGGTTTGCGCAGGTCGAGCGTCAACGGGAACTCCGGATGAATCTCCAGCGGCGCGGCCTTCCAGGCGTTCGGCGTGTGGCCGAACGGGAAGAACCGCGAATGCCGCCGCGTCTCCGCTTCGGCCCCGTTGATCGGAAACGTCTCATAGCCTCGGCCTCCTGGGTGCGCGACGTGATATTGGCAGCCGCCGACCGAGCGGCCGTTCCACGAGTCGTACACGTCGAAGATCAACGGCGCGTGAGCCGGAATCGTCGGATGCAAACAGGAGGGGGGTTGCCAAGCTCGGTAACGGACACCGGCAACGTATTCGCCGATTGTTCCCGTCGAACGGAGCGGCACACGCTGACCGTTGCAGGTGACGATGTGCCGAGTGTCCGTCAGCCCACGGACTTTGATCTCGATTCGTTCGAGCGACGAATCGACATACCGTGCCGTGCCGCCGGGACCGGATTCCTCGCCGAGCACATGCCACGGCTCGATCGCCTGCCGCAGCACCAACTCGATGCCGTGATGAATCACGCTGCCGATTAACGGACAACGAAACTCGATGTGCGCGTCGAACCACGCGCGGTCGAAGGGATAGCCGGCGTCATCCAATTCGTGCAGCAAATCCCCAAGGTCTTCTTCAATGAAGTGCGGCAGCAAGAACCGGTCGTGCAACTCGGTTCCCCAGCGAGTCAGCTTGTGCTTGTATGGCGTCTCCCAGAAGCGAGCGATCAACGCTCGCAGCAGCAGTTGTTGGACGAGACTCATCCGCGCGTGCGGCGGCATCTCGAACGCTCGCAATTCGACGAGACCGCGCCGGCCGTCGTCGCTGTCGGGCGTGTAGAGCTTGTCGATGCAGAACTCGGCCCGATGCGTGTTGCCGGTCACGTCGGTCAGCAGATGCCGGAAGACCCGATCGACCAACCACGGAGGAGCACCCCCATCATCGGGGATCTGCCGAAACGCGATCTCCATTTCATACAGACTGTCGTTACGAGCCTCGTCGATGCGAGGAGCCTGACTGGTCGGACCGACGAACATGGACGAAAACAAATACGACAGCGACGGATGATTGTGCCAGCAGGCGAGCAAACTACGGAGCAGATCCGGTCGCCGCAGGATCGGACTGTCCGCCGGCGTCGGCCCGCCGATGACGATGTGATTGCCGCCTCCCGTCCCGCAGTGCCGGCCATCGAGCATGAACTTCTCGGTGCTCAACCGCGTCAGCCGAGCTTCCTCGTAAACCGTGTTCGTCAGGTCCACAAGTTCCTGCCACGTTTGCGACGGCTGCGCGTTGACCTCAATGACGCCAGGATCGGGCGTGATCCCAAAATGTTTGACCCGATGATCCGACGGCGGCTTATAGCCTTCGAGCAACACCGGCATCTGGAGCTCCGCCGCCGTCGCTTCGATGGCCGTGATCAGTTCGAGGTAATCCTCCAGCGTCTCCGCCGGCGGCATGAAGACGTGCAGCCGCCCCTCGCGCGGTTCAACGCACAACGCAGTGCGGACGAGTTGCGTTTGCTCGTAGCCGCTGTCGCCAGACTGCGGGCAACGCTCACTGACACCCGCGTTCTGGCGAACGCGGCTACGTTCGGCCAGCAACGGTTCGCGCGGCGCGAACGTGCTTTGTTCCACAATTTGACGCCGATCTTCTTTCGCCTCCCACGGCAGCGAATCGAGCGGCAACCGGAATCCCATCGGCGAATCGCCGGGGATCAAAAACAAATGCTCGCTCCGGAAGATCCATTGGCCGCTCAGCCAGCCCGTCGGCTCGCGACGCAGCGGCAGCGTGTAGCCGACGACCTGTTTCAAGCCTTGATCGAAGATCTTCGCTAACCGCTGACGCTCCTGCGGATCTTCGAGCCTGTTCTCCAACGGATCGACGTTGACCGGCAACTGTCGTTCGCGCCACAGGTGATACCAAGCGTCCTCGTAACCCGGCAAACAATTCTCGGCATCAACGCCGAGCCGTTCGGCCAGCCGCGTGATGAAGGTGCGAGCGGATTCGGACGTGAATCCGTAATCGTGGTTCATATCCGCCAGCAGCGAATGATCTTTCCAAAGCGGCTCGCCATCGGGACGCCAGTAACAGCCGAACGCCCATCGAGGGAGTTGCTCGCCGGGATACCACTTCCCTTGTCCGTGAAACAGCAACGCACCGGGAGCAAACTTCGTTCGCAACCGCTGCAACAGTTCTCCCGCTTGTTTGCGTTTGGTGGTGCCGAGCGCGGTCGTGTTCCATTCGGGAGCATCTCGTTCGTCGATCGACACGAACGTCGGCTCGCCCCCCATCGTCAGCCGCACGTCGAGCGTTTCCAGTTCCTCGTCGATGCGTCGCCCCAAGGCGTCGATCGTCTCCCATTGCTCTTCCGAGTATGGCTTCGTCACCCGCGTGTGTTCGACGACGCGCGTGACCGACATCTCGAACGAGAACTCTTCGTGAACCTTCTCGCCGTTGGCCTTCGACGGGTCCGGCGTGAACGCGAACGAACCGGTGACCGCCGCCGCCGAGGTCGGATCGGCCGCACACGCCAACGGGATGTGCCCTTCGCTGGCCATCAGCCCGGAGGTCGGATCGAGTCCGATCCAACCGGCACCCGGCAAATAGACCTCGGTCCACGCATGCAGGTCACAGAAGTCGGCGGTCGGTCCCGACGGACCATCCAACGCCGGGACGTCTGAGACCAACTGAATCAAGTACCCTGAGACGAAACGCGCGGCGAGTCCCAGTTGCCGCAACACTTGCACCATCAGCCAGGCCGAATCGCGACACGATCCGCAGCCGAGCGTCAGCGTCTCTTCGGGAGTTTGAACTCCCGGCTCCATGCGAATGAGATATTTGATCTCCTTCTGCAACCGTTGATTGATGCCGACGAGAAAGTCGTTGGTCTGACACCCTTCTTTTCGCAGTGACTCAACCAACGCTGTGAGCTTCGGCCCGGCTGGCAGAGTTGCGAGATACGGCACCAACTCGTGAGCGAGCGCTGCGTCGTACGCGAAGGGTATCTTTTCGGCACTCGGCTCGATGAAGAAGTCGAACGGATTGATTGCGGTCATCTCGACGACCAGATCGACTTCGACCTTCAGCGATCGAGCCTCCTGCTGGAACACCAACCGCGCGAGATAATTGCTGTACGGGTCTTGTTGCCAATTCAGAAAGTGCTCGCTCGGTTCAATCCGCAGCGAGTAGCTGACAATCGGCGTGCGGCAATGCGGTGCCGGCCGCAAGCGGACCACGTGCGGCTGCAACGTGACCAAGCGGTCGTAGCGGTATTCGGTTTTGTGATTCAGAGCCACTCGGATCGCCATGCCCCACCTTCGCGTTGTCTCGAACACGTCCTTCGTCGCGCACCGAGTGCGCCGTTCTCGTTTCGTAGCACGGAAAGCGAATGCTGTTCCACTGGCCGCCGGCCTCTCGACCAGGAACGAAATACAGCGGATCGGCTGGATTCGCCACGGAACCGGCGGCATTCGGGCCATTTCGGATGCCCCGCGACCGCGCAGCCCTGCGTAATCCGAATGCGGCTAGGTGGCGCGCATCCATTCCAGGAATTGCTTGGCGTAGCGGTCGAGATTCTCTTCGCTGCCACCTCCTCGCAGCGGCGAACACATTTCGTAGGCGACCGCTCCTTGATAGCCGATGTCACGCAGCGCGGCGAAGAATGAGCGGTAGTCGATGAAGCCTTCGCCCATCGGGACGGCGCGGATCGCGTCCGGTTCCGGGACGTAGTTGACGAGGTTCGGGACGTAACTGAATCGCGGACGACGGACATAATCGGCGACGGTGGTGTGGACGATCCGCGAACCAAGCCGCTTCACCGCCGCGACCAAGTCGGAGCCATGCAGGGCAGGAGACCACGCATCGAACGCGGCCTGGCAATTCGGCTCGTCCACGTCGTCCAGCAGATCGGCAAAGCTCTCGAAGTGCGCGGCGGTGTCGTGATGATTCTGCAACGCGAGCGTCACACCGAAGTCGGCGGCACGGCGAGACGATTCCTTCAATGATTCGACGCACCAGTACCAAGCTTGGTCGTAACCGACGTTTGGTCGGCAGTAGCCGGTGAAGACACGGACCAGCTTGCAGCCCAGCGTCGCGGCCAGCTTCGCCAACTGCGTGACATAGAGCACTTGCATCTCGCGCGTCGGAATGTCAGGCCGGTCGCTGCCGATCGCGAAGTCGGTGTACCCGGCGAGACACGCGACCTTCAGGCCGAGTTCGTCGATCCGCCAGCGCAAGCGTTCGGTGGCCACGTTCTCAAAGTCGAGCACCGACAGATGCGGTCGCTTGGCCATGAGCATCACGCCCTCATAACCCAGCGACCATGCGCGGGTCAGAAAATCATCCAAGCTCAACCGAGCCTGTCCCTGCCAGACGCCGGCGTAGCTAACGGAATGCAGAACGGTGGGAAACATGCTGGTCTCCTTCGTGTGATTCGCAGTCTTGCTGATTCTCAAAAAACGGTATCACGGCAATCGGCTTTCGGCGATCGGCATTCGGCCGGACGCCGTCGGCCGAATGCCGATCGCCGTGATACCGTTTTTGTTTCGACTTCTCACCGAGGCCGCCGCCACTGTTCCCATTGTGATTGACCACGGCCGGAGGACTCGCCCGGCCACGAGTCACGACGCCACAAGCCTTGTTGACGATCGACGGTCTCGCCGGAGAAGTGCGTGAGTTGATCGGCCGAAGTCCATTCCTCGTAGCGGCCCTCATCGTCGGGCGAGAAGCCGAACCAGCCTTTGACGATTCGAATCAGCAGCAGCAGCACAAACAAACCGACGGCGAAGAAAACAACCACGACCGGCAGCATCACTCCCAGCGAGAAATACATCTCGACGCGCGGCCAAATCCATTTCCAGCCGAGCAGTGTGACCAACGTGCCGATGCTCAGAAAGGGGCCGAATGGAATCTCGCGATTCCAGGCAGCGAGCCGCGTGCAGAGAATCAACGGGATCGACAGACTGGCCCCCAGAAAAATGGCCACGATCGTCGGCTGCCAGCCGAGGAAGGCTCCGACCATCGCCATCAACACGACATCGCCGAAGCCCATCGCTTCGCGCCGCAGTGCCGCGTGCCCGATCAAGCGAATGCTCCAGATCGCACCGCCGCCAATCAACAGGCCCGCCACGCTGACTGCTAATGCGTGCCAGTTTGGATGCTCGAAAATCCACAAAGGAACTGGGCCTGTTAATCCAATTGGCTGCTCCTTTCCGGTGAAGAGTTTGATGGCCGAACGCAACAAGCTGGGGTCTTGAATCCACACCGGCACCAGCCAGAACTTGCCGAACAGCCCGGCACCAATCACCGCCAGCGCCATTGGCGGCAGCGTCACCGAATCGGGAATGATCATCTCATCCCAGTCGATCAGCGACGCGACGAGAAGAGCCTCGATCAGCACGAGATGATAGATGACTCGCAGATTGATCATCGCGATGCCGGACAGCCCCAGGATGTTGGCCGGATTCGAGGGACCGAGCGAACAGGTCAGGCAACTGTCGGTAATCGGCGCGAAGCGGCCGTGCGGCACCTCCATCCAATAGACCAGCACGAACAACAAGCCGTTCGCCAATTCAATCAGCGGGTACTTGCCAGGGATGCCTCGTTTGCAGAAGCGGCAGCGGCCGTGCAGCCACAACCATCCGACGATCGGCACGTTGTCTTTCGCAGGGAGTCGCGTTTTACAACAGTCGCAGTACGACCAGACGGGTTTGGTCAGCGACTTCCACGCGGCGAAGACGCTTTCATGAGGCGGAAAGCGATGCACGCAGACGGTCAGAAAACTGCCGAGCACCGCGCCGTACAGAAACATGAAGACGACCATGAAGGCCGGAGGCAGATCATAGGGGATCACGTTGTGCCTCCATCCCGATGTGATGCAGGCGAGCGGGGCGGCGTCAGCCCCCCGGTGGCAGCGGCGTTTGCGAGCGGATCGACCGGAGGGCTGACGCCCCCCGCTCGCCTAAGACTGGCGGCGAGCTGCCGCAACGCCTCATCGACGAGCGATTCCGTTTCCGCTGTGTCCGTTTCGAGCGTGATCGTCGCGCACTCGCGATACAACGGCTCGCGCAGTGTGAGCAAACGTTCGATCTCGGCGCGACCACCGCTGCTGGTGAGATTCGGGCGTCGCTGTCCGGTGGTGGGATCGGTTGCCAGGCGGCGTTCGATCGTGTTGGCCGATGCCTGCAACCAGATCACTGGGCCGGCAGCTTTGAGATCGGCGCGAGTCAACTCGTTTCCGATCGCACCACCTCCCGCCGCTAACACCAAGCGGTCGCGTCGCAACAATTCGGCAAGCAACTCTCGCTCAAGCCGCCGGAATTCTGGTTCGCCGTCGGTCGCAAAGATCTGTTGAATCGACCGGCCCGCGCGGCGTTCGAGTTCAACGTCGGCGTCGAGCCATTCCCAGCCCAGCCGCTGCGCCAACGGAGCCGCGAGCGTGCTCTTGCCGGTGCCGCGATAGCCGATCAGCGTGATGACCATTGTGGTGAAGTTCCAAGATCCAAATTCCAATGTCCAAGGAATGCTCAGGGAATGTCCAAGGTCCAAATCCCAATGTCCAATGATCGGAGTGATTGCCTGCTTGGACATTCGGGCTTGGTCATTCTTTGGACATAGAGATTTGGACCTTGGAAATTCGTGATCACGGTTTCAATCGGACGGGAGAGAGTTCTTGCCGCAAGGTTTCGCGCATGTGTTCGATGGGCGCGGGTTGCCCGGTGAAGAGTTCAAATTGCGCGGCGGCTTGGCGAATGAACATTTCCAGGCCGGAGATCGTGTGGGCCTCACGCTGCTTGGCTTGCTTGATCAGCAGCGTATTTTCGGGATTGTAGATCGTGTCGAAGACGAGCATCCCTTCGCGCATCCAGTTATCCGCGAAGGGGGAGTCGTCCACGTTCGGGTGCATTCCAACCGGCGTGCAGTTAATGAGCACGTCGGCATACTGCGCGCCGCGGTTTTCCCAGAGGACATGCTGGCAGCCGAGCCGCTCGGCGAGTTCTTTGGCTCGCGCGTGCGTGCGGCTGGCGAGCATCAGGATGCCACCGTTCTTGGCCACGCCGGCTCCAATCGCCATCGCGACGCCGCCGGCACCGAGCATCATCACCCGCTTCCCGGCCAGCACGAAATGGTTGTCCGGCTCGGAATCCAAGCCGATCGCCAGCGTTTGCAGCGCGGCGAGATAATCGGTGTTGGTCGCATGCCACTGATTGCCGTCGTCCTTCCACAGCGTGTTGGCCGCGCCGATGGTTTGCACCGCTTCGTCACTGAGGTCCGCCTTGCCGATCACGTCCTCCTTGTGCGGGATCGTGACGCTGTAGCCTTTCACGTCGAGCCAATCGAAATCCCGAAGCGTCGCTTGCAGCTTGTCCTTCGGGACTCGGAAAGGAACGTAGACGGCATTCATTCCCAAGTGTTGAAACGCCGCGTTGTGAATCAGCGGGCTGTAGCTATGAGCCAGCGGATCGCCGAGCACTCCGAAGACCTGCGTCTCCGCGTTGATCTCGTCGAAGCGATAGAGATTTTTCATCTCATCGAACGACAACTGCCCCGGAGCCAGTTCACGGTCCTTGCTGAAAGTCGCATAAGTCAGCGGGCTGCCGTACTTGCCACAGAGAATGCGGCTGGCGGTGCCGAACTCACCCATGCAGAAGCCGGCGGTGGGCACGCTGCTGTGCTTGACCAGTTGCAGCATCCGCACCATGTCGCCGGGCGAATTCGCCATCGTCGTGAGCTTGATGATGTCCGGATCGAGCTTGGTCATCTTGGCGTGGATGTCGGCCAAGTCCTCAGGCGTCTCGCGGAAGTTGTGAAAGCTGATGATCCGCTTGGTCTTGCCGTAGCGGCGAATCTGCAAGGCGATGTCCATCTCCAGATCGACGTACTCGACCCCTTGCACGATCGCCTGCCGGAGCAACGTCTGCCGCTGCTCTTCCGTGTCTCGCCAGCGGCCTTTGTCCTCGGCCCGCCGGATCGTAATGACGATCGGCGTCGGCCGGTCTTTCAGCAGCCGTCCCAGATCGGGCAAGTGAGACAAATAGTCCAAACGGTACTCGACCAGCTCGGCCCCTTTCTGAGCGAGAGCCTGATGTTCCAGAGTCACCATCTTGTGGCGCGTACGGCCAATACTGACACAAATCATAGGAAGGGGCTGGGGGTTAGGGGCTGGGGCTAGGGAAGATGACTTTCCGCGGTTGCTGCCGGAGTTTATTCGGATCGATCAGGCTCGTCAGCCCAGCCTTCCAAACTGGCGTTCGAGTTCGTTTTCGGTCAGCACGAGCGCCGTCGGCCGGCCGTGCGGGCAGTGGTGAGCGTCGTCGATCAAGTGCCGCTGGGCGAGCAGGCTGTCGATCTCCTCCGGCGAGAGGCGTTGCCCCGCTTTGATCGCGGCTTTGCAGGACATCATGTGCAGCAGCGAATCGAGCAGGTCGCGGCGATCGGGCGGCTTCTCCGGTTGATCGAGTTGCTCGGCCAGATCGCGGACCAACTGCGACAGGTTGGCCTTCTTGAGCATCACCGGATAGCGGTCGATCAACACCGTCTGCCGGCCGAATTCCTGCACGCCAAGTCCGAGTTGATTCAGCACGTCGGCGTATTCGAGAAGCAGCGCGGTTTCCTTCGGCGTCAGCTCGACGGTTTCGGGAACAAGCATCCGTTGTGACTCAACCGCGTTGTCGAGCACTCGCGGTCGCAGGTACTCGTACATGATCCGCTCATGCAGCGCGTGCTGATCGATCAGCGTCAGGCCTTCGTCCGTTTCGACGACGATGTACGTGTCGCGAATCTGCATCGCCCGCAGTTCGCCGTGCCTGGTTGTGTGGCTGACTCCGTCGGTCACTCGGTTCGCGGGAGTTTCCTGAGTCGTGGACGGCGACATGTCCGGCAATGACGCATCAGACATTGCGAACGAAGCCAAATCAGCGGCCGGCTCAGTGATCTCAGATTTGAAATCTGAAATTTGAGATTTGAAATTTGAAAGTTCTGAATCGGTTGAGCCAATCGCGACATCTTGAATCGCCTCAGGTTCGGCTCCCCCCATTTGCGGCAATGTCATCGGTGGGCGATGTGTGTTGTCCCACAGCGAAGCCATCGGCGACGTGTTGGCCGAGCCGAACGAGTTCGTTGGCGACCACGCCTGCAACTCAACACCGCGCGGCCGCGGGGCGGCTCCGGCCGGCGAAAACCTGCCGCTTTGAGGAAGATTCATTGGCGATTCAAAATTCAAACTCAGGAACTTCGTGCGGAGCATCGACAGCAATTGGCGGAACAGAGCTTGGCTGTCAGCAAAGCGGACCTCGGTCTTCGTCGGATGAACGTTGACGTCAACGATGTCGGCGGGGACTTCCAGAAATAAAAACGCGATCGGTTGCCGGCCGATCATCAGCAGGCCGCGATACGCCTCGGTCAGCGCATGTTGCAGCGAGCGATCCTGAATCCAGCGGCCGTTGAGGAACAGGTTCTGGCTCTTGCGAGTGCTCTTGCTGACCGAGGGATGTGCGACGTAGCCCCACATCCGCACGCCCTGCGATTCCGATTCGACGGGGATCAGGTTGTCCGCCAGTTCGTTACCCAACAGCAAGCGGATGCGGTCGAGCAACTGTTGCGTGCCGGGCAGTTCAAACACGACTTTGCCATTGTGCCGCAACACGAGATGCAGCCTGGGCTGTGCGAGTGCGATGCGTGAGAAGTGTTCGGCGATGTGCGCGAATTCGGTGCCGGTCGACTTCAGAAATTTGCGGCGCACCGGCGTGTTGGCAAAGAGTTGCCGGACTTCGATCTGCGTTCCGATCGGACAACCGCACGGCTGCGGCGGCGTGATCTGGCCGCAGTCGGATGCGATCTCGAATCCAGTCGCCGCATCGGGTTGCCGGCTGCGTATTCGCATCCGGCTGACTTCGGCGATGGAGGCCAGGGCCTCGCCCCGAAAGCCCATTGTCTGCACGCGGAAGAGGTCATCGGCCGTCGCGATCTTGCTGGTGGCGTGAGCGGTCACGGCCAGCAACAAGTCGTCGGGATGAATTCCCTCGCCGTCATCGACGATGCGGATGAGTTCGCCCCCTCCCGCTTCGATGTCGATCTCAATGCGTGAGGCGAGCGCGTCGAGGCTGTTTTCGAGCAGTTCTTTGACGACATTGGCGGGTCGTTCGATGACCTCGCCAGCGGCGATCTTGTTGACGACCGAAGAATCGAGCTGATGAATCCGTGACATCGCGTGCGGTGCTTCCTTTCAAGGAGGGATACGTTACCGCATCGCCGTGCAGTCGTCTCGCCTGCGACGGGCACATCACGCACTTCGAGAATTGGACCTCCCTCAGCCCGATTGAGGACTGTCGTTTTAACGAACGAACTCACTGACGAACTTCCGGCTCGCTGGACGCAGAAATCAACACCATTGGCCAACATCAGCCGCAGGGCGCTAGCCCCGGTTGCCGGATGAAATCTCAATCGGGGCTAGCGCCCAGCGGCTGATTGACCACAAGACGACAGACATGTGATTCTGATCGATTGAGTCGAGCGATACATGCGACCGTCCACCGAAGTTCTCAATTCGGAAGGTCGCAGAACACGACTTGGCCGTCGGCATCCGAGAGGGCGGCGCGTGCGCCCGACGGAGAGAGAGCGACTGCCGTCAAGGTTTTGCTATTGGTGCGGAAGCGGCAGATCTCTTGGCCAGTCGTCAGGTCGAGCCAGACCGCTTCTTGCGGCTGTTCTGAGCGTGGTCCGATCGATGGTTCGGCGATCGTTAATGCGCGGCGGCCATCAGAAGACACGGCGAGTGCTCGCGAACCGGGGGCGTATGGGCCGAAGCGGAATTGCTCGGTTTGTTTCGACCAATCCCACACCCGCACGAAATCAAACGCGGTTTTTGGCTCGGCGGTTGGATCGGCATTTGGACGCGGCATCGTTTCTGTGGTGCGAGTGACCAGCCAGCGGCCATCGTTGGAGACAGCCAGCGCGGTGATGACACCGGGGCCGCAGCGCAGACGAGCCAACTCGCGGCCAGTGTCGGTCTCGAGCGACACGATCTCCGACGATTCCAAACTGGCATCCACGGCCACAAGCGTTTGCGGGCCGGAGTCTGTGTGACAGATCGCAAACGCGCGAATCGGTAACGAGCCGAGCGATGTCTGCGCGGTTGTGGGGCGAGCGACCACTCCCTCGACGCTGACACGAGTCAGACCGTTGCGACCGACAGCGATCAGGGAGGGATCACCTTTGGCGGATGTCTCCAATGCGGCGTCGAAGTGCATTGCGAAGGGTTCGCTGAAGTCGATTGGTCCGAGCACTCCGTTGCGTGTGTCCCAAACGACCATCGTGCCGGCGTCTTCGCGAGCGGATGCCAACACGACGGCTCGGCGCGAGTCGTTCAGAAACACAAGTTGTCTCGGCCGCACCGGCAAGCGATCGGATTGTTTCACCAATTGCCCCGTGCGAGCATTCCACAGTCGCAGCGACGTATCGCCTGCCGCCTTCAATGACGACGAGTCTCCGCCACCGGAGATCAACCAGTTGTCATCCGGAGAAAACGCCAATGCGGAAACGGCATTTTGATGAACCTGTAACGTGGTTGCGTCCGCATGCCGTGGAAACCGAGCATTCATCATCGAGAGAAACAAAACCACGAGCATCGCGGCAATTGCCAATGCGACCGCTCGGCGACCACGTGTTGCGGCAGCTTTCAATGACACTGCCGTTGCCGCATTGCTCACACTGCGGTTGAGCGATCGGTCCGGTTCGGTCGTCTCGGTCGATGCGTCCGCGAGGCGGGTCGCATCGGAGTGTCTGCGACGAATGCGTGACGATCGCGAGGGTCGCAGGTTGATCAGCGGGCGACTCGAATCCGCCGAACTGGCAAAGTCCGAGTCCATCGCGACATCCAAGTCGATCAGCAGTTCTTCGACCGACGGGTATCGTTCCTCGGGACGCTTTCGCAGCAACCGCATGACGACCGCTTCGAGTTGCGGGTCGACATCGGGGATCACCTCGTGCAGCGGCCGAGGTTCCGTGCAGACGTGATGAATCAGGTGGCTCGAAGGTGTGTCCGCGTCAAAGGGCATGTTGCCCGACAGCAGTTGATACAGCAGCACTCCGACGGAATACAAATCGGAGCGCGGGTCAACCGGCTCACCTTGAGCTTGTTCCGGTGACATGTACTCGGCGGTCCCCATCACGACGTGATGTTCGGACTGCTCATGCGGCGTGCTGATCGAGCGGGCCAGGCCGAAGTCGGTCAGCATGGCTAAACCGTTCTCGCGATCGATCAAGATGTTCCCCGGCTTGATGTCGCGGTGAACCAGTCCCATGCGATGCGCGGCAGCCAGTCCCAGCAGCACTTGCTGCAAGATGACGAGCACTTCAGAGGCAGAGATCGACGGCTCGCGATGCAACCGATCGGCCAGCGATTCGCCGTTGATGAACCGCATCGCATAGAAGTGACGACCGGCATCCTCGCCGATGAAGAAAATCGGCACGACGTTGGGATGAGCCAGCCGCGCGGCAGCAGCGGCCTCGGCTTGAAATCGTTTTACGAAAGTCGGATCGCTGGCCAATCGTTGCGACAACACTTTGACGGCGACCGCTCGATCCAAGGATCGGTCGAAGGCTCGATAGACCGTCCCCATGCCGCCGTGGCCGATCTCTTCCTGAATCTCAAAATGCCCCAACCGATCAAACGGAGGCCGCCGCGTATGAGTGCGAGTTTCCGCGCGCGTGTCGAAATGCGTATCGGCCTGCCGACCAACCGCCGGCGCAAAGACTCGTTCATCCGGAGCACTTCCGAGCGCCTCGTTCAACAGTTCGATCAATCGGCCAGCCGATTCGACGCATTGCAGTTCGTCATAGCCGATGCAGCCGTCGATGACTCGCCGCACTCCGGCCGGCACGCGAAAGACCACGCCGGGACTGCTCAGATACGCTTGAATTGAACGGCCGGTGATCTGCCGGCAGAGCAACGTACCGAACTGATACAGATCAATGCGTTCCGGCTCCGTCAAAATGCCGTGAGCGGCCAGCACGCGCCGCGCATCGTCGATGCTCGGCGGAATCGGGCTTGGATGTGAACGCCGCATCTCCGGAGGACATCGTTCGTGATCCGCCAGCAATCCGCCAAACGAAACCGGTTCCGGATTCACTCCGCTCGTCAGCCAGGCGCGGGGGATCGCCGAATCAAACGCCACGTTTTGCATCGACACATCGCGATGAATCTGACCGGATCGATGCAGCTCATGCAGTTCGTTCGCCAAGACGAGCATTGCCCGCAACACAATCTCCGCGGCGACCGGCTCTGCCGGAAGTCCACGCGAATGCTGTTCGGCGTTGTGAGTGTTGGCTGGGCTCATCGTTTTCAATCTCACCAAATCCGACTGCGCACCTTCGTAGCTGAATTCGCCAGAATTCAGATTCGCCAGAATTCAGATTCGCACGAGCTGAATTCTGGCGAATTCAGCTACGTCATGCGCGGGCGTATTAACCCGCGCAGCGTTCGGCCAAGTACTCACGGACGTTTTTCATGACGGCGGTCATCGATTCGACTTCTCGTTCCCGGAGCGATTCCGCGTCGAAGTCGGCATACGAGCGACGCAATGCCTCTTCGAGTCCACCGTGGCTCTCCAGAAAATCTCCCAAGCGATGCCATTCGTGGAGGAATTCCTCGGAGCCCACTTCCTTCCCGGAATACCGGACCACATGCCAGCGCACGAGTTCTCGCAGTCGATGTTCCAAGCGGCTGCGTGCGTGCCGGAAGTAGTTATCCACATCGTCCACTTTCAGGCCCAACGCTTCCGCGATCTGTTTGACGGACAATCCCTCGCAGACTCGGCCGAACAGCACGCGGAAATAATCGCCTCGGCTTTCGCGGTGATAGTCGTCGAGCAACGACTCGACTGCCGATTGCAACAATTCCTCGGCCCACGCCTGATAGAAGGCATCCGCTTCATCGCCAGGAATCGACTCGTCACACAGTTCATCGATCCGACCCAGCAGGCTCATTTCTTTGAGGTACTCGCGCAGATGATGTCCTTCACGCATTTTCTTGCGTGTGTGATTCGCGAGTGCTCGCCGCACGACGCCGCACAGCAGTGTCCGGAGCCGAGCACGTCGATCGCCCACCCAGCGTTCGAGCAATCCATTGCGGATCAACACCTCCAACGTCAGTGACGCGATGTCTTCGGCATCCACCAGATTGAGCCGCCCCCAACGCGCCGCGAACCGGCACAACGGCCGCCAATAGTCGCCTAAGAACAGAGCCCAATCCTCTTCGGCGGCTCCAGTCGCCAGGCGATGAATCAACGTGTATCGAGTTGTGGGAAAATTCATGGCAGGTCCATTCCGCCGTCCGATAACCCGAAGCCCGCATCAATCGCCGAGGGAGAGAGATGCCACGGCGCGGTGCCGCGATCTGACAAACGCTGATCCAGGATTGGCAACTCCACCTGCCGAACCGGTGCCGGCGGACGATCAAACAATCCGTGATCGCCCACCAAAATCGTGACGACACCAGCCACCGTCTGGCCGCTGGCGCGGGTGATCACAAATCGCGCGGCATCCGCACCGCTGAAGCCAGGGTCCGCCGAGTATTGAAACGATCCAGGAATCGCGGCCGCCGAAATTTGTCCGTGTTGCGGGGGCACATCGAATTCAATGCGAATCACCGGGTCGGCCGCGCTGGAGCCGGGACCAAAATCCTTCAGATCAAAATGTTGATCGGGAGCGACCACCAACGAGTACGCCGCCAACTCTTCGATCATTCCATCATGCAGAGCCCAGCGTGGTCGCTTCGGATCAATGATGACGGGACTCGAACTCACGATCGGTTCAACGAGCGGAGCGATTGGAGATGTCCCCCCTCCCGATCCCGTGAACAGCGCGAGCAGCGTGCGAGCCGTCGTGTCGAGCGAAGCGAGCACCGTTTCAACCACAGCCAACAACGGGGCAGCGGCCGCCTGAAGCCCATCCGCCGGCGACATGACGATCGCCACCGAATCGAAAGCCGTGGCCGATTCCGACACTCCGTTGAACGATCGCAATACCGCCGGCTCGAACAAGACCGCTGTCGATTCCACCGAAACCTGCGCAGACGGAACGCCGGCCGATTCTGTCGCCGAGGAAAAGATCGCGAGCAACGTGACCGGCTGGGTGAACGATCCCAGCGAGTCCACCTTCAGATCGTCGACGGCCTCCATCTCATCAAATTCGGATGCCGGGTGATCGACCTGTTCCGTTGAATTGATCTCGGATGACATTGCGCCGCGAAGATCATTCCCCTCACTTGAAACGGCAATTGTTCTCGAAGCGAGACTACTCACAGAACCAACCGCGACGACGTTTGGCCGTCCGATCGAATACATCTCTGTTGCCAAAGGATTGCTGATCGGCAGACTCAATTCGGATTGATCCACGTCAGTGCTGGACGCGAAATTGAATCGCGACTCACCGTTCGGTGCCGCTCCATTGATACGCTCCATCGCGTCGAAGAATTCGACGGTGATATTCACGAACCGCCCTGGCCCGTCGGGCGAATCCAATCCGTCCGCTTCGACAGTGACCAAAACTAGCGAACCTCCCGCCACGAGTCCTTCGCCAGAAGCGGACACACTCAAGACGTCGTGCCAGTGGGCTTGGGCATCGACGCGAACATGAAACGACGGAGCGGCAACACCTTCACCTTCTTGCCGCGAATTGCCAATGAGCGGAGACAACGCTTGACCGGAATCCATCGCGAGCAATTCCGACACGGCATCCACTGGCAACAGCAAGCTCAGGGACGTTTCGGAACCCAGCAGATCCGCCCAAGAACTCTCGCTGCACGATGAGTCGGCCACACCGGATAACAGCGTGCGGTCTTCGAGGATCTCTCCCGCCAGCGCAGGCAGATGCCGCACAACGGCCGGCACATCATGCACCCGCCGCGTCCAGGCAAATCTGGCAACTCGACTTCGATTCCACATGGAGCGATCTCGCATCCGCAGCCTCCAAGGGTTGCCGCGCGATGCTTCGAGAATGAATGGGGCAGGATCTTTACAAACGTCTGACTCCGTGCCAATTGGGGTTTTGTTGTTGCCTCCCTCGCGAACACACGACGCGCTTCGCGCGTCATCCATTCATGTCCGTTCCCCGCCGCTTCCGTAGCAGAGATTTCAAAAAACGTAGCCGCACTCGCCAGAGTGCGGGTGAACGCCGAGAAAACCCGGGTTCTGGCGAACGCGGCTACGTCCGGTTCGCGTTTTGAAACTGCTTCTACGGAATTCCGCTCGGCCAGCCATCAATACCGCGAAGACATCGCACGACCGCGTGTTGGTCGCGCCGATTTGTTCCCTTCTCGATCTTCGCCACCCAAATTGGATTTGGAGAAATAGCAATGAAGCTGTCGTCCTGGCTGAATCGGTTGTCGTCTCGCCGCCAAGTTCTCCGCCCCGTGCTGGTGGCGGAGATTTTTGAACCACGCGCCCTGATGGATGCGACTCTGCCGAGTCTCATTGCGCAGACAAATGACGCGGGTGCCGCGTCCGATGACATCGTCACCTTCGGCTCGCTGGAGAATGTTGACGATCCCAATGTCATCTTTTACTCCTTGGGCGGGGCGCTCCCTCAAGCACCGATCAGCCAGTTTGGCTCGCGTGAGGAATTCGGGGACTACCTGTTGAGCCGCGCGCTGGCCCGATACGAGGGGCTCTTTGGCCAGCCCGAATGGTGGTCTCGCGGGCCGGTCTTTTTCCGAGGTGGCGACGTCTTGGCTCAAGCCGATGCGCCGGCGACTCCGGATCATTCCGAGACCAACGTCCAAGTCAACGGGGTCGATGAAGGGGATGTGATCGAGAACGACGGTCGCAATTTGTTTGTGCTCAACGGCAACGACTTGGTGATCCTGCAAGCGTACCCGGCCGGCAGGATGCACGAACTGTCGCGAGTTCACTTCGAGGGGAACGCCATCGCGGAATATCTCGACGGCAATCGGCTGACAGTGATTTCGCAGGAGTACAGCTACGGTGGGATCGACGATGTTCGCGGCATCGGCATCATGGCGTCTCGATTCGCCGCCCCCTCGTCCGCGACCACCGTCGTCAGCACTTTCGACGTGACCGATCGCACGCATCCGAGCCTCGAAAAGCAAACGCGACTCGATGGCAACTATGTCGATTCGCGAGCCTTCAATGGCCAGGTGCATGTCATCACCAGCAACGATCTCTCGCTCCCAGCACCGCAGACGGATGGAACGACCAAGATCGACGTGCCGGTCTATTACTACGACGACGCGCCATTCATTCAGGTGGATGTCATCCAGAGCGATGCCGTGTCGATTCAAGCCAGCGACGACATGCCCGTCGTGGATCCGTCGGAAAGCTTCGTGGCCGAGACTCAGCAGATCGAAGTGCCGGTCTATGAATCTCGCGAGTCATACATCGCTCGCGTCCGAGAGCAACTCGATTCGCTGATCGATAAGGCTCTGCCGCATTACAGCAGCCTGACGTCGAATGGATTCGCGACGAGCGGGTTCATCAGCGAGATGTCCGCGATTGCTCGCGTGACCGGTTCCGAGTCGGACTCGTTGTTGTCGGTCGTTTCGATCGACACACGCGGTGGGCAGCCGGGGCTGGTCAGCTCCAGTTCGGTCGTCACCGATTGGACGAACGGCATTCATGCGAATCGCGATCACTTGTATGTCTTCTCGCCGATCTACAACGACGGCGGCACGCAGACGCGCGTCTTGGAATTCGCGTGGGCCAACGGCGAACGCGAAATCCAACTGCTCGCGTCGGGCGTCGTGGAGGGAACGCTGCTCAATCAGTTCTCGGCCGATGAACACGACGGCCGGCTGCGAATCGCCACGACGACTTCGCACTACGACGCCGACACCGGAGTCTTCACGCAGGCCAATAACCTCACGATCCTGGAGAACATCGGCGGAACATTGACGGAGGTCGGTGCGGTCAACGGCTTCGCGAACGGCGAGCAGATTTACTCCGTCCGCTTCGACGGAGATCGCGCCTTCGTCGTCACGTTCCGCCAGGTCGATCCGTTGTTCGTGTTTGATCTCAGCGATCCGACGGCTCCGGTCATTCGTGGCGAGCTGAAAGTTCCCGGCACCTCCAGTTATCTGCAACTGATTGATGAGAACCATCTGCTCGCCATCGGCCGCAGTTTCGAGACGCAATCCACGAAGGTCGCGCTGTATGACATCAGCGATCCCGCCAACCCGTTTGAGGTCGACGAGGATGTTCTGCCTCCGTGGACTTGGTCGCAGGCCGAATGGGACTCGAAAGCGATCGGCTGGTTCGCATCGAGCCACACGCTGGCGATTCCCACGTCCGGCTATGACGAGTCCTCCGGCTCCCACAACGAACTGGTCGTCTTCCACATCGACGTCACGCAGTCGGGCGAGTCGGCGATCGAAGAGACCGGCAGCGTGGAAGACGACGGCTACATCAATCGCAGCGCGTTCATTGGCGAGGTGCTGTATGCGATCTCCAGCAACTCGGTCATCGCCACCGACCTCAACAACCCAGATGACATCCTCGGTCAGGTTGACTTCGCGGCGAATCCGATGGACGCCACGCTGACTCTCGATCCGGTGTTCTCCGAGACCGATGACGGAGCCTCCGATTGGCAGTATCTCGACCTGCCTGATTCGCTCGATGAGGCGGAAGGGATGCTGGCGCTCGCCGCCGTTAATGTGCTGGATGGCACCGTTCGCGTGTCATTGCTCGATGCCGACGCGACCGTCAACGCCACGCTGCGAAACAACGCGCTGACCCTGAAGGAACGAGGCCATCAAACCGAAACCGTATCGCTGAGCACGGCCTCGTCGCTCGTGATTGAGGGAACGGATCTTGGCGATCGCCTCAATCTGACGATCGGAAAGTCCAGGAATTCGCCGTTGACCAACATCGTGATTAACGTCGGAGCTGGGGCGGACCGCGTGCAGCTTCTCGCGGTTGATCGGACTTCCAACGCGGCGATCACCATCAACGGAGAGAACGGCAACGACCGGGTCGTCGTCACAGGAGCGATTCGAGTCGGCATTCAAATCAACGGCGGAGAGGGATCGGATTCGCTGACCGGCGGCACGGGCAACGACACGATCGACGGCGGAGCGGGTGACGACTCACTGTGGGGCTGGCGAGGCAACGATCTGTTGATCGGCCGCGACGGAGCCGACTTGATTTACGGTCAAGACGGCAACGACTCGCTCAGCGGCGGTGCCGGTCGAGATCAGCTTTACGGCGGCAACCACAGCGATGTCCTCTTGGGGGGCGACGATAACGACAAACTCTACGGAGGAAATGGTGCCGACATCCTCCTGGGTGAAGACGGGGACGACACCGTCGATGGCGGCGCAGGTTCCCGCGACACTCTTTCCGGAGGCTCCGGCCACAATCGGGTTGTCGGTCGTCGGCAAGAAATCGTCGCGACGTTTGTTTATACGGGCGATTGGTTAGACCGGATCTGATCTGACCAGACGCACGGTCGGCTCGAAGCTTGAAACGTCAGCAAGGAACATGGCCCGCGTTCACTTCGCAGACGTTTCAAGCTTTTTTGATTTGCGCGGTTCATGCACAACGCCGGAGCAGTCGTTGGATCAACCGGTTGCCGGCGAATGGAGTCGATGTCTGCCGCCTGTGAACCGCCGGTAGGCTCGCAATCTGTAACCCACCCAAATTGGCATCGCCCGGTTGTCGCGGCGTCTCCTAGAATCCCGCACCATGTGGGATTTCGACCAAAAACATCCGAACTCGGCGGCTCGTGGCCGAGGCGGCTTCACGCTGATTGAATTGCTGGTCGTGATCGCGATCGTCGCGGTCTTGATGGCTCTGCTGCTGCCGGCCGTGCAGCAAGCTCGCGAGCGGGCGCGGATGGTTCAGTGCCAGAACAATCTCAAGCAGATCGGCCTGGGATTGGCCAGTTACGAAGCGAGTCACCGCTGCTTTCCCCCCAGCTTTGTGCGGCAGGAGGACGGCAATCCGCCCCCACCGCCGGGCGGTTCGGCGTTGCAGTACCGCACGCATTGGTCCGGTTTCCATTTGATGTTGCCGTATCTCGATCAGTCGGCGTTGCACAAGAAATACGACTTCCGCAAGACGTGGCTGTCGAGCATGACCGACATGACCGATCACTCGATGTGGTCGCTCAACACGACGTTGATCCCCACGCTGATCTGTCCGAGCACGTCGCGTCCCGGGCTGTCGCTGGGCGGTCCCAGTCTGTGGATGCAAGGCGCGCCGGCCGATTACTCGTTCAGTCACGGAACGGACATCATTCGCGCGATTCCCGGTCCGGAGGCGGCCTGTCCGGGCGGGTTGTTGCACTTCTGGCAGCAGGCTCCGGGAAGGACTCGCGGAGCGTTCGGCTACAACAGCACTTGCCGCCCGCAGGACATTCGCGACGGGACTTCGCAGACGTTTCTGCTCGGCGAAAAGTCGGGGGGGCTGTTGACCTACAGCGGCCCGAACTCGACTTATCCAACTCTGCCGGTGGAATACCCGTGGGCGATGGCGGCGGTCGTGTACTTTGCTCCGGCGGGGGCGACGTGGGTGGTCGATCCGTTCGCGGTGACGCGCGACATTCAGCTTCCCGATTGCCCGAACTCGCCGCCGGGGACCGGCGTTCCCTTTCCGATGAATCCACGTCCGCTGGTGTTGGGCGTGACGACCAACGAGCGGCCGTTGTTCTCGTTCCAGTCCTCGCACGTCAACGGGGCCGAGTTTGTCTTTGCCGACGGGAACGTGCGGTTTCTGAATCAGAATATCAACCAGGGAATCTTTGAAGCGCTCTCGACGATCGGCGGCCAAGAGACGGTCGCGTCGCAAGCGTATTGACGCTCATCACGGATTGACGAATGCCCCGACTTCCCTCGCGAATCATGTGTGCTCTGAGCTGTTCGCTGCTGGCGTTATCCGCCTGCGGCCAGCGTGACGAGTCGCTGGCGGAAGTGCATGGCGACGTCACCTTCTGCGGACAACCGGCCGTGGCGGAAGTGATGTTCGAGCCATTGAATAGTTCCGGCCAATCCACGGGGCGAGCCTCCACGGCCACCTCTGACGAGTCAGGCCGGTTCCGATTGAGATTGGATGACGATCGCACAGGAGCAAAAATCGGCCGTCACCGAATCACGATTCGCATTCAACGAATCATCGCGGCTGCGGACGTAAACGACGGACTGAGCGGAGCGATCAAGTCCACACACTTGGCTCGCGAAGTTCAATCCGGCGGCAACGAATTTCATTTCCGACTGACATTCTGAAGGTGCCCGACGAATGAAAGGAGACGACGAATGTTTGCGATGCTGGAATCATTCGTCGTCTCCTTTCATTCGTCGGGCGCAGTCTTCCCTCATAGATTGTCCAAGAGCTAAGGGGACGAGGAGAAACCACTTCGTGTTTTGTATTTCTCTGCGCTCTTCGCTCCTCTGCGGTGCAATGACTGCGATATTGCACCGCAGAGGAGCGAAGAGCGCAGAGGTTGTCGGTGCAAAAACGCGAACTCATTTATCCTCGTCACTTAAGGCGGCCTTCGGCCGCAACCAAAAGAAGTCTGCGCGCAACGCGACCCCGAACTCCATTTAGCCGTCTCGAAAATCGCCCCAAATTGTTGCCGGTTCAAATCAACGTAGGCACCCGCGATTTACTCGCGCCGCCCTCATACCGGCCATGAAATCCGCCTGATTTTCTGTCTTTCTTACGAACCACTCCGAAGAGTCCTCGTTGTCACTG
>CAMDPX010000004.1 GCA_945905295.1 Planctomyces sp. SH-PL62
TAGCCCCGGTTACACCGCATGAACCGGGGCTAGCGCCGCGCGGCTAATTCCTGCGATCCGTATCACAGCCGTCCCATTCGCTGTCTCCCTAAATTCGCTGTCGATCTCTCATTCAAAACGAAGAGTCGACAGCGAATTTAGAGAGGCAGCGAATGCACGAAGCGGCACAAAGTTCAGCACAGACACCAGCCCATGCGGTACTCGCGACGGATAAGCCGCTCCGCTTCCGGAGCGTTCGGGCAACTGAGATCGGCAGCGTCCCACTTGATCTTCTTGCCCAGCCGATACGCCACGTTGCCGAGATGATTGGCTTCGGTCAGCCAGCCGGAGTACTCGAAGTTGCACGTCGTCGGTGCTCCGGTCTTGCAGGCGATCAGCCACTCGTGCATGAGGCCGGGAGATTTCGGAATCGACGGCGCGGGACGTTGATAGCCCTCGAAATCTTTCTCCGGCAACAAGAGATGTTTGCCGTAGTCGGACAGCAACATCCCTTTGTCGCCAATGAAGAGCACGCCGCTGTCCCACTTCGGAATTCCGCCGTTGGTCCAGATCGCGGGCTTGTTGACTCCTTGATGCCAGGTCAGCTTGACGGCGGGCATATCACCGCGCGGGCCGTATTCGTAAGTCGCCTGCATGGAGGCCGGCGCGATTTCCGCATGAGCCGGCGGGCCGGATGCTTCAATCGTCAGCGGCGCTTTCAGCTTGAGCGCCCAGAACGGCAAGTCGTTCCAGTGGCTGCCGAGATCCGACATCGTGCCGCTGCCAAAATCCCACCAGCGATACCACTTCGGCCCCGGGAAATAGACGTTGTTAAATGGCCGCGGCTTCGCGGGGCCGAGCCACAAATCCCAATCCAATCCTTGCGGCACCGGCTGCACTTCGGTGGGCCGTTCTTCGACGTGGACGATGTCGCCGAACTTCTTCGCGTCTTCGGCGCTCTGCCGTCCCCAAGCTCGACCGACCCACACATGAGCCTCTCGCACGGGACCGATCGCGCCGGCTTGAATCAACTCGACGACGCGACGGTAGTTCTCTCCGGAGTGAATCTGAATCCCCATTTGCGTGGCGACTTTGAACCTCGCGGCGGTCTCGCGAATCTGCCTCGCTTCCCAAATGTTGTGAGTCAGCGGCTTCTCACAATAGACGTGCTTGTTGAGCAGCAGCGCGGGATACGTCGCGAAGGCGTGTGTGTGTTCGCAGGTACTGACGACGACGGCATCGAAGTCGCGATCGCGTTCGAGCAGCTTGCGAAAGTCGGCGAACTTCTTGGCCTGCGGATATTTCTCGCCGACCTTGCCGAGCGTCGGCTCGAACACATCGCAGATCGCGGTGACGTTTTCATCCGCCAGCGCCGGCAGGTGCGCTCCGCCTCGACCGCCGACGCCGATGCAGGCGACGTTCAACTTCTCGTTGAGGTTCTTGGCTCGCAGGATCGCCGGTGCGGCGAATAGTGAGGCACCAGCCGTCACGCTGGATTTGACGAAGCTTCGACGAGTGATTCGATTCGGCATGAGCATCTCCCGTTTATTTCTTGGTGGCAGCCTTCTTTTCGACCGGCTTGATCTCCGCTGCTTTGAGGACTGTGACCTGCACGTCATCGAGTTGCACGTCTCCGCCGATGACTCGGAAGACGACCGTTGGCTTCGCGACAGAGAACGACGGATCGCTCGCCTCCAGTTTGGCGGTCTTGCCGATCGTCGCCGTGACCTTCTCGCCTTCCGTGCGCAATTCGATATCGATCCACTCGCCGGCTTTGGCATTGAGCGACGCCGTCGCCAGCGTTTGGTCCTTCGAGGCTTCGTCCGCTTTGTCTCGGTGCTTCTTGAGTTGAGCCTGCGTCGGCGTGACGACTAGCGAATACAGATGCCCGTTCTTCTTGATCTCTCCCGGTGCGGGATCGAAGCCGAGATGAAATCCCGTCGCTCCGTCGAACTTCAGCCGCAGCTTGATGACGGCATCCTTGAGCGGAATCTGCCAGCGCGACGCGGCGGCATGATTGTCTTTGTCCAACTGCCGACAGACGAGGACGCCGTCCTTCGGTTCCCAATGCCCGAAGTTCACGGCCCATTTCTCCGGCCGCTTGGCTTCATCGAACTTGGCAATCAGAGGCTCGGCGGCGGACAGGGGGCAAGCGGCGGTGAGCGTCAACAAGACGCCAGCGAGCACCGACGAGATTGAGCGATGAGCGAGCGGCATTGGGCTATTCCTTCGATATTGAGAGACGTTTCGCGGACAGCATACGCAAGCCGCAACACCTCGCCAACGATCATCTCGGAAGCGAGCGTCACGTCGGCACGCGAACTCGGCGGAGGACGTCGGTGATGATTTCCGGCTTCGTGATGCCACCGTATTTGGCTTGCGAGGTCAGGATGACTCGGTGAGCCAGGACGTAGGTGGCGAGTTCTTGAATGTCGTCCGGCAGAACGTAATTGCGTCCCTTGGAGAACGCGGCGGCTTGAGCGGCTCGGAAGAGCATCAGCGAGCCGCGTGGGCTGACGCCGAGTTTCAATCGCGGATCTCTGCGCGTCTCGTGAACGATCTCGACGAGATAGCGGGCGACGGTCGGTTCGACGCGCACTTGATGTACTTCACGTTGCAACGCCAGCAACTCGTCACCACCGAGCACCGGTTGCAAGTGCTCCAACGGATGATCTTCTTGCTGCGAATAGAGAATGCTGACTTCGGTGTCCGGGTCGGGATAGCCAAGGTCCAACAGGATCAGAAACCGGTCGAGCTGCGCTTCGGGCAGGGGGTATGTGCCGTGGAACTCGACGGGATTCTGCGTTGCCAGCACGAAGAATGGGACGGGCAAGACGTGGCGTTCCCCTTCGATGGTGGCTTGCGATTCGCCCATCGCTTCCAGCAATGCCGACTGCGTGCGCGGCGACGCGCGATTGATCTCATCGGCCAGCAGCACATGACAAAAGATCGGCCCGTTGCGGAAATGGAAAATGCCGTCATGCGGGTTGTAAATCGACGAACCGAGAATATCCGCCGGCAGCAAGTCGGGAGTGAACTGGATGCGATGAAACGTGAGGTCCACCGATTTCGCCAGTGCCTTCGCCAGCGTCGTCTTGCCGACTCCGGGCACGTCTTCCATCAGCACCGACCCGTTGGCCAGCAACGCGATGATCAGAATGTCGAGGCAATGCGGCTTGCCTTGAATGACCGTCCCAAGGTTTTGCTTGAGCCGGTCCAGTTTGGAATGTGCGTCAGCGAGAGCGGTGTCGGTCATGGTGGCGAATTAAGAGATGCAATGGGAAAGGGGAATCGCGTCGATCAATTCGAGATTTTTTGACGCTCACAATTCATCGACGCAAAGGATTTGCCGGAGAGAAATCTTGCGAACTCAAGCATTCGTCGTCTCCTTCGATTCGTCGGGACCATTCGGAAGAGCCCGACGAATGAAAGGAGACGACGAATGTCTGCCCGCGAGTCCATTGTTTTTGTCATCAATTCGACAGCTTTGAATGAGGAGGCGGCTTGTTGCATCACATCGCCGCTTGATCGATCAGCTTCTGAGCTTCGCCCGCGGCTTCCGTGCCCGGATGTTCGTCGATCAGTTTCTGAAGTTGCTTGAGCGCTCCTTTGCGAGCGGATGGCGAACGTGACGCGGCTTGAATCGCGAGTTCCAGTTTCTTCATGGCGGCTTGCTCTCCTTTGATCGCGTCGTCGGCCGCCAACTCTTTGATGTTCGACGCGACTTCGGGGGGCACAGCAAAACCTTTGAACTTGTTGGGAATCGCCGAGTACCGTTTATAGGCGTCCCACTTCTTGTCCCCGTCGAGCGACTTCTTCGCGTCCTCCACTTGTCGGCCGAGATCGTCCAGTACCACTTGATTGAGCTTCGTGGCCCACTCTTTGACGTCTCCCTTACCGATGAGGTTTTTCTTGAGCGTTTGCGCGGCGTCGGGATACTTGCCGAACTCAATGGCCATCCAGGCCGATTGCAGCGCGGGGGGGAGTTTCTCCGGGTCGACCTTCCATTTGGCGTCGCGCGAGGCTTCCACCGCCGAGCCTTCGAGGTTGTTGAAGTCGCCGGTCTTGAAGCTGCCGTCCGGCATCAACAGCCGCGCCTGCCGAGTGTTCTCCGGCGAAACGATGATGTCGAATTGTCGCTCGAACGAACGATCCGAATCGCAGATGACCGGCCAGGTGACTTTGTTCTTGCGGAGATACGCCTCCAACTGCGACCGTGGCGTACCGGAGTTCACGCCGATGAACATGACCGGCGTCCCTTCGAACTTCGCCGATTGCATGAGCAGGTTCGGCCAATCGATACCGGTTCCAGTTTCCTCGAAGAAGTACAACACCGCCGCTTTCCCGGCAAGCATCTCGTTAGTGATCGGCGGCGAATTGATCCAGGCCGCCGATTGAGCCGGTAGTTTTTGAGTCTGTTTGTTGCCGGCTCCTTCTTGAGCCAACCCGACGGCGGCACTCGAAGCGAGCAATGTCCAAACTAAACACGGGCTGATGAGCTTCAATCGCATGACGGTCTCCGAATCGTGAGACGGAGGGGTCGGGTGTTCAAATTTCAAAATTGCCAAGGCAATTTTGAAATTTGAAGACCCGACCCCTCCGTCTACGACGCATCGCAAGCCGAACGCGATTCCGGCAAGGTCACACGCGACGCGACGGGGCGAGCATATTCGCCACTGCGAGATGCCCCGCACCCTCTTGGGCTTGGCCGATCCTCTGTAGTGCTTGGCCAAGTTGCAGGTGAGCCTCGGCGGAATCAGGTTGCAGGCCCACGGCCTTCTTGAACGACGAAACCGCGTCGCCCCAGAGTTCGAGTTCCGCATTCGATTGGCCCAGCCCCATCCAGCCATCGAACAAGCTGGCTTGGAACGACAGTGCTCGCTGATACGACTTCACGGCAGCAGCATGATCGCCGATCTGCCGAAGCGCGGTGGCAAGATCCAAATGAATCGCGGCAACTCGCGGTCGCAGCACGGCGGCGCGGCGTAAGTGCGGGACCGCGTCTGCGAAACGACCTTGCTCGGAACGAACAACTCCCAGGTTGAGCAACGCCTCGGCGTAATCGGGATCGATCGACAATGCGAACTCGTATTGTTCTGCGGCTTGGTCGAATTGGCCTCGCTCGCGAAACAGGTTGCCGAGGTTGAGCCGGGCCAGCGCGGACTGCGGGGCTTCGATCAAGGCTGCTTGAAGAGCCGCCTCCGCTTCGTCGATGCGCCCTTGTTGCAATCGGAGAATGCCCAAATAGGTCCGAGCTTCGGCGCACTGCGGATCGACAGCAATCGCCCGCTCGAAACAGTCGGCTGCGTCGCTGGTATCACCCTGTCCGTTCCACGCGCTGCCGAGATTCGTCAGATACTTCGCCGAGCGATCGTCGATTTGAACCGCTTTACGGAACAGCTTGACGGCATCGGCGTAGTTGGCCTTTTGAAACTCAATCACGCCGAGCAGATTCCATGCTTCCGCGTTTTGTGGCTCGATGAGGACGAACTCGGTCAACCGCCGCTGTGCCTCGGCAATATGACCGTTCTCGAACAGACGCAGTGCCGCTTGAAATGTCCCGGCCGGTGCGACCATGACAAAACTTTCCTTGAGATATTGAACGTGACAACGAAAACGCCGCTGACCACTTGCAGCGGTCAGCGGCGTCGTTTTAGGTCATGAAGGCGTTGGCGTCACGCCGCGTGATCGGTCTGCGGCAGACGATCTTGAACTTGAGTCGCCAGGCCCAGGGCTTTGAGGATGCGGATCATCATGTAGGTGATGTCGATCTCCCACGGTTTGTGTCCGTGGCGAGCGAGTCGCTGATGGGCGTGATGGTTGTTGTGCCAGCCTTCGCCGTAGCTCAGGAACGCGACCCACCAGAGATTGCGTGAGCGATCGGTCGTCTCGTAATTGCGATAGCCCCAAATGTGGGTCGCCGAATTCACGAACCAAGTGCTGTGATAGCCCACCACCATTCGGAGGCACAGGCCCCACAACAGGCAGGACAGTCCCAAGCCATCGAAGAAGTAATTGCCACCGAAGTACAGCATCGCTCCGAAGACGATCGGGAAGACCGGGAAAAATTTGTGGAAGAACCGCTGAACCGGATCCTTATACATGTCCGGAGCCCATCTCTTCAGCAGCGCTTCGAGCTCACCCGGACCTTCTTTCGGCTTGAACCACAACATGTGCGACCACCAGAAACCATCGTTCGGAGTGTGCGGGTCACCCTCTTGGTCGGAGAGCACATGGTGTTTGCGATGTGTCGCGACCCAGAACAACGGGCTTCCTTCGGCCGCCAACATTCCACAGAGGGTCAGGAAATACTTCACCGGAGCCGGCACAATCAAACTGCCGTGCGTCAGCAAGCGGTGATAGCAGAGAGTGACTCCCAGACATGCCGTCACCCAGTGCATCACCACGGCGATGGCCAGGCCCACCCAACTGAAATGCCAAAACGCGGCGATCGCGGCCGCATTCATGCCCACCATCCAAATCACGTTGTACCAATTCACGCCGTGGGGAAAGCGCTGTCGGAAACTGCTGATGACCGGATGCGAAATCTCTGGCCGAACACGCTTCGTCTTCACGTTCGTTTCGGTCGGATGCTCGCGATCCGTTGAAAAATGAGGATGAGCCAAACTGCCGCGCAACGAGGTGCCCTCGTCGGTACTCGTGGGCGCGGATGGGGAGGACATTTCCGATAAAGCAGAGTCGTGGTTCACGATAGCACTCCGATGCAGAAGGTTCTCAAACCGTTTTGACCACCAGATCGGCGGTCGAACCGTGAGGGATTGTAGAACAGCATCGGAAATTGGTGGGTCAGGGGCGGGTCAAACTTTTGTCAAACTTCTGTCATCAGCCCCAGGACGTTCGCTTTCGTGAGCGGCCGACGCTCGCCCCGGTTCGTAACGGCTCGAACCGGACGGTAGCGCGTTCCGGCCGAACATTGCCAGGAATCATTGTCGCACCCTCCGCATCAGCCGGTCGATCTGGGTGGTCTTGAAGCCCACGTCCATCGGCTGCCGGACATCGTGCAGGACGACCGAATCTTACCGCTCGGTGACCAGCGTGCCGTCGAGCCGCAGTGTTTCAGCGTTACTCCGCCATCGCTTCCAGCGCGCGGGCGAATGCTCCGAAGCTGCCGCCATCAAACAGGACAAAGCGGACGAGTTCCGGTTGCTGTTGCTCCAGCAAGAATTGTCGCACGGTCGCCAGCGATCGCTCGGCGGCCAAGTCCATTGGATAGCCATAGACTCCCGTGCTGATTGCAGGGAACGCGATGCTGCGGCAGGTATGTTCGACAGCCAACTCCAAACAGCGGCGATAGGCCGAGGCCAGCAAGTCTGCTTCGCCAGCGACTCCACCCCGCCAGACCGGGCCGACCGTGTGAAAGACAAACTTGGCAGCCAATCGTCCGGCCGATGTCGCGATGGCCGAGCCAGTCGGGCACCCCTCCGGGAATTTCACGCGTGTTTCTTCCATGAGCGTCGGCCCGGCGGCGCGATGAATCGCGCCGTCCACGCCACCTCCGCCAGCCAGTCGCGAGTTCGCCGCGTTCACGATCGCATCGACCTGCTGCGACGTGATGTCCCCTTTGACGAGCTCAACGCGACACGAACCGAATTGAACTTGCATGGTGAAAACTCCGTCGGCGACTGGATGTGGAAGTTGGGTGGATCCACAGAATCATGTTTCACGGAATCATGAAAGGCCAAGGCCAATCCCATGAGGTGTCGGCGTCGAGAATCCCACCGTTTGTTTGCATCATTCTGTGAAACATGATTCTGTCTGGTCACTGATTCTGTCATTCCAAACGCAACGCTTTCACCGCGCCAAGGCAAGCACTACAAGTCGCCTCCCGTTGGCGATGCTGCCGCGGAAACGAATTGGAGACTCAAGAAATGCACTGTTGGCACGACGTGACGCCCGGCGAACACCTGCCGCGCGAATTCATCACGGTCATTGAAATCCCGATGGGATCGAGCGTGAAGTACGAACTCGACAAGACGACTGGCCTGCTGAAGCTCGATCGGATTCTGTACTCGGCCGTGTATTACCCCGCGAGCTACGGCTTCATCCCGCAGACGCTGGCCGAGGATGACGACCCGCTCGACGTGCTGGTGCTCTGCCAGGAGCCGGTCGCGCCGCTGACGCTGGTTCGCTCGCGAGCGATCGGGCTGATGACGATGGTCGATTGCGGCAAGAAGGACCACAAGATCATCGCCGTCGCGATGGATGATCCCGAATACGCCAGTTTTCAAGAAGCAGATGAACTGCCGGTGCATCGCTTGTCGATGGTCCGCCGCTTTTTCCAGGACTACAAGCAGCTTGAAGGCAAGACCGTCGAAGTCGATCAATTCCAACCTGCGGAAGCCTCGACCAAAGTCATCGAAGAGGCGTTGGAACGCTACACGAAGAAACGCCGCCGTGGCTTCCGGTAGGGAGTTGGGAATGTCCAAGGCCCAAGCAACAATGACCAATGAAATCCCAATTTCCAATGACCAAAACTTAAAGGGAGCACTTGAATCTGGAGTCGCCCCATCAGGTCAGCGATTCATTGGGCATTAGGTCTTGGTCATTCATTGGACATTGGGATTTGGACTTTGGTCATTTGGCGACAGCTTCATCCCGCAGGGTTTGATTCGACCGCTGCCCAGATAGAATCCCGGCCCCGCCTGAAAGACTCCAACCTCAAGGAACCCTCATGACGGATGCCTCCGCCCCTCCCGCCTCGTTCAAACTCACCTCGACTCAATGGCTGATCTGCGTGATCGCGTCGATCGGTTTTGCGTTCGATATCTATGAATTGCTGATGCTGCCGCTGATCGTCGGTCCGGCGTTGCAGGAGCTCATCGGCGCCGCGCCTGGTTCGCCGGAGTTCAACACCTGGGTCGGGCGACTGTTTTATATCCCGGCGATTGCGGGAGGCGTGTTTGGATTGGTCGGCGGTTATCTGACCGATCGATTGGGCCGTCGGCGAGTACTGACGTGGTCGATTTTGATTTACGCCTTTGCGGCATTGGCCGCGGGGTTCTCGACCAGCGTGTGGATGCTGCTGACGTTTCGCTGCTTCGTATTCATCGGCGTGTGCGTCGAGTTCGTGGCCGCCGTCGCGTGGTTGGCGGAGCTCTTTGCTGATCCGCATCAGCGTGAAAAAGTGCTCGGCTACACCCAGGCGTTTTCATCTGTCGGTGGATTGCTCGTCGCGGTGGCCAACGGATTGGCGCTGGCTTACGGCTCAAACCTGCCGGCGATCCACGCGATCTTCGGAGGAGTGATTACTGACGAAAACGCTCACGCGGCGTGGCGCTACACGTTGATGTCGGGAGTGATCCCCGCGATTCCGTTGATCTGCATTCGCCCGTTCCTGCCGGAGTCCCCCGTTTGGGCTCAGAAGAAAGAATCCGGAACGCTCAAGCGACCGAGCATCGGACAACTGTTTGCACCGGACCTTCGCCGAACAACGATCGTCACAACGATCATGTTCGCGTGCAGTTTTGGCGGAGCGTTCGGAGCCATTCAGCACATCCAACGGATCATCCCCGGTTTGCCCGAAACGAAAGAGAAGATCAAAGTCGCGCTGGAGGCACCGGCTGTTGCGGAGAAAGTCGCCAAGCGGCTGGCCTCAGCGGAAGTTCAAGACAAGCTCAAAGACAAGTCGGAAGCCGAGCGGAAGAAAATCCTCGGTGCGGAGAAGGGGAAGATCGAAGGACCGGTGCGTGGCAAGGTGACTCAAGAGGTCGCATCGAGCGTCACGAAAGTCCAAGAGGTCGGCGGACTGTTGGGACGATTTGCATTGGCCGCCCTGGCGCTGGTGATTGTCGGCCGGCGAAAGTTGCTGCGAGTCTTTCAAGTTCCCGGCTTGATCTTAATGCCGATCATCTTCGCCTATTTCGCGACGACCAGCCTGACACTGACCTACGTCGGATTGTTCCTTGCGGGGTTCGTGACCGTGGCTCAGTTCAGCTTCTGGGGGAACTATCTGCCGCGCGTTTATCCGTTGCACTTGCGAGGCACCGGCGAAAGTTTCGCCGCCAATATCGGAGGCCGGTTGATCGGCACTTCGTTCGCCTGGGTCACCGCAACGCTGGCGGCGACCGACGACATCGCGAATGCGCCGCTCAAACTGGCTTACACGGCGGCAGCCGTTGGTTTCGGAGTCTATTTGGCCGGATTCATCGCCTCGTTCTGGCTGCCGGAGCCTCCGCAAGAAGAGCTGTCGTAACACTCGTCCGCGCCGCGTAAGATCACGGTGACACGGCGGTCTCCGTGCGTTCGTGGTGTTCGACGACAGGAAGCGGATCATGCAGAGTTCCCAATCGGCACGGAGCCTGAGTCTGCTCGTCCTGATGATGGCGTTGACCGCTGCGCTGGGTGTGCTGGCTCAGACACCGGCTCCCCCTGCGAGCGATGCCGACAATCCCGGCCCGGTGCGCGAGCGGCGGTTGGTTCAGAGACTCGAACAGGCGCGGCAACTGCTTGCGCCACCCGAGCCGAATGACAAGCCGGATGAATCTCAGGCACTGCGGCTCTTGCAGTCGTTGCTCGATGACGGAGCCCAGACAGAGGACGCTCCGGAAACCGACGATGTCTTTTTAGAGCTTCCTGCTGGCGAGCGGCGTGTCGTGGGACACAGCTTGAAAGGGGAGGCTCGGCGATTGATTGGCGGGATGTCGGCGCAAGGTCGGCAAGCCTACGAAGTGCTGGTCGGCAAAGGAGCACGCGTGCAATTGAGCGCCGCTCTCGCCGAGGGGGATTGGCCGGAAGTCGAAGAGGTCGCTCGGCGTTACTTTCACACGTCGGCGGGTTACGACGCGACAATCACCTTGGGGCTGCGCGAACTGGATCTCGGCGAGCCGTTCGCGGCCGCGTCTCGGTTTCAGGAAGTGCGCGATTGGCCGCACGGTCGCGCGGTTCGTGAGCCGCTGTTGTCACTCCGTCTCGCGCTGGCCTGGAGGTTGGCGGGACACGACGAGCGCTGTCGCACGGTGCTGATCGAATTGAAGAAGTCGCTCGGCGATCAGTCGGTTGAACGCCGCGATGGTGGCGAACTGACGCTGTTCAAGAACGACTCAGAGGCCTTGGACTGGTTCGATCGTTGGGCCGGAGTCCCGGTCCGTCCGCAGCGAGCAACCGGCGAACGGCGTGATGAGTGGCCGCTCGTTGCCGGAAACGCGGCGCGGAATGCGCTCGCGGCGGCGGCGGTGCCGGCGGAGCATGTTGCGTGGTCACACATGCTGCTGGATGACGACGACGAGCCACCGGCGGACGAAGACACTCCCAGTGACGCAAAATCCGATCGCTCGCCAACTCTGTTGCGGGGCGCGTGGGGGCGTGTGCGCACCGAAGTCCGTTCGGAGATTGAACGGCGTCGGCAGATGGATCGACCGACGATCATCGCCGCGCAGCCTATCGTCGTTGGCGACACGGTCGTCGTGCGGACATTGTCGCAGTTGCGGGCGTTTCGACTTTCGGACGGTCAGCCGCTGTGGCACTCGGCGATGGTCGAGCCTGAGTTGGCAGAAATGCTGAATGACCACCGCCGCGGCCGGACACCGCGGCAGATCTCGTCCGAACTGGAAGGCTGGTTGGGCGAGCGTGTGTGGGAAGATGTCGGCACCGGAACGCTCAGCAGCAATGGCGAGTTGGTCTTTGCGCTGCAAGAGCGCGAGTCCAGCTTAGGTGCCCCGCAGGCCGCCTGGCGCGGGATGTTCATGACGCGCGAGTTCAACAAGCTGATCGCGATCGAAGTCGCCACAGGACGACTCCGTTGGGAGATCGGCGGTCCGCGCGGCGACTTTGAACTGTTGGGGGCGGGAGCCTTCTTTCTCGGCCCACCGTTGCCGTGGCGCGGACGGTTGTACGTGCTGACGGACGATGGCATCGACTTGCGATTGGCAGTGCTCGATCCGCGCGACGGCAAGCTGCTGTGGATGCAAACGCTCGCCCCCAGCGATCCGATCTGGAGCGGCTTAGTTCACGACGTGGGGCTAAGTCCCACCGTCGCGGGCGATTGCGTGATCTGTCCGACCGGAGCGGGAACCATCGTCGCCGTCGATCCCGTGCGGCGCGAGTTGCGTTGGCAGAGCGTGCATCGTGAGCCGGTCGAACGATTGCCCCGAAACCCATTTCCTCGACCGCAATTCCAATTCTCGCCGTTTCAGCCGCCGGTCATGGCTTTCGAGTCGTCGTGGCATCAGAGCGTGCTGATCGCGGTGCGCGACCGTCTGCTGGTTGCTCCACCCGATGCCGACGTGCTGCTGTGTCTCGATGCGCGCGATGGGCACGTCTTGTGGCAACAACCGCGCGACGAAGGGTTGTTTCTGGCGGGGATCGCCGACGTAGCGACGGGCGGCTCGCCTGTCGAAGAATCGAAACCCACAGGCGAGCCGCCTGTGGCGACGGTCTTAATCGTCGGCCCCAATGAGGTCCGCTCGGTGCGACTGGCGGATGGCAAACCCGCTTGGCCGCGAACGGTGGCGATCGCGCCTCCGCTGGGACGTGGCGTGCTGATGGAAGGGGTGCTGCACCTGCCGCAGATCAATGGGGAAGTGGTGAGCATCGAGGCTCGGACTGGCCGGGCGTTGGCGCGGCGCGAAGTCGCCATCAAAGAGTTGCTCGGCAATCTGATCGCGGCAGATGGCCGGTTGGTTTCACAGTCAGCAACGCACATCGCCGCGTTTCCGGGACTGCGCCGGCAACAACAAGCAATCGCCGCCACGTTGCTGAAGGACCCGGACAACGCGCGAGCGTTGGAAGAACGCGGACGCACGAACCTGCATCTCGGACTGCGTGCGCGCGGCCTGGAGGACTTGCGTCGCGTCATTGCGATCAGTCCGACCTCGGAAGCCAAACAGGCCGTGGCGGGAATCCTGCTGGAAGAGGTGCGGTACGGACAAGCGACGAATCTCGAAGCGACGATCCGCGAATTGGAAACACTGCTGGACAACCCGAAGCAGCGGTTGTTGTTTGCGCGGTTGCGAGCGGCCAGCTTTCAACGTCGCGGCGAGTTGTTGTCGGCGGCTCGCGAACTGCTGAAGCTTGCCGATGCGTGGGAACCGTCCAGCGAATTGGAGATCGACAGCGGCGCGACGGTTGCTCGGCAGGATCGTTGGATCGCGGCCGAGTTGCTCGAACTGCACGCGGCGATGCCGGACAAAGACCGCGACGTCTTGCGGAAGGAAATCGAAACGCGATTGCACACCGCGCTGGAAGGTCCTGGTCCGGCTCGCTTGCGCGACTTCCTCGCGCTGTTCGGGTGGAGTGACTCCGCGAGTGCCGCGCGGCAATCGCTCGTCGGACGGATTGATCCGCGCAAGCATCGGCACGAATTCGAGTCGCTGTTGCTGTCTGAGGGCGGAGCATTCGGAACCGCGCGGCTCGCTCAGCAGTGGTTGTCGTTGGGACAAGTCGAGATGTCTCGCCCGTTGCTCGACGCGCTGGCGACACGCTTCGCCGCCGAACCTTGTCTCGACGGAAAGACCGGGCGTGAACTGGCCGCTCAATGGCGCGCGGAGTTTGCCGATCGCCTGGCAACCGACTGGCCGACTCAGCCTCTGAAGGCGGAGCGTGCCGGCAACAACGAACCGTTGAATGCGTGGTCTCACTGGGAATGGTCTGCACCTCCCGATGCGGTTCACGAGAACTGGCAGTTGTGGCGCGACGCCGTCGGCCGAGCGTTGGTGGCTCGCGACAGTTTCGGCCGCGAACAATGGCGGACGAAACTGCCGTTCGAGAACCATTCGAATCCGTTGGTCCTGGGCATGTCGGCCGCGTGGCATGGTCGCTGGCTGGCGCTGAATCTCGGTGAACGATTTCTGGTGCTCGACACCCTGCCGCCAGCGCCGGCGAAGGAAGCCGAAAAGAAGAGTGCCGACGACAAATCCGACGCGACCGAGTTGCCCGAACCGCGACTGATGTGGCAAAACGTGCTCTTCGACCGGCGACTCGAATCACAGGTCTCGCCCGGAGCACGCCCTCATCCGGTGCCGATCCCTGGGATGCCGAGTCAGTTCCGCATCAAAGATTCTTCGGAACGTCCCTTCGGCCGCGTCGCGTTCATCGGTCACGACGTCGTCTGCCATCAAGCCGGTCATCGTTTGATCGCCTCCGAGTTGGCGACCGGCGATCCGCTCTGGATGTTCGATGGCCTGCCGCTGGGCTGCGACCTGTCGGGCGATGATCGAGCGGTGATCGCGACCAGTCAGGAAACTCGTGACATCTATGTGCTCCGCACGCTCGACGGCCGGCTGTTGTCGCGGCAGGAGGGTGCCGCAGCCACGCAGATCGCGACTGTCGGTCGGCAGGTGCTGACCTGGAACCCGCTCGAAGAAGACCGCCAACTGCGATTGTTTGATCCGCTGCTCGAAAAGGATGTGCTGACTCAACGCTTTTCGCGCGGCTCGCTGCCGTGCGTGTCGCTGGGAGATACCGTCGCGGTGCTCGAACCGTCCGGCCGCTTCACGCTGTGGTCGCTCCGCAACGGAGAACGGCTGCTCGAACAAAACCTGCCGCCGATCGAACACGTCACCCACTTCGTGATGCTGCGCGACCGCGAACGTTGGCTGCTGCTGACGCACGTCGATGAGCCGGTCGCGCCCGACAAATCGCGGCCGCGCGTCAGCGTGCTGTATCTCGATCAATGGAGCGTTCATGGCCCCGCCTTCGCCTTCGACCGCGCGACGGGAAAGCAGTTGTGGACCGCGACGCTCGATTGGCACGGAGTGCAAGCCGCTCAGCCGGCCGATTCGCCGGCGCTGATGCTCGCCGGACGCGTGCTGAACTTCGTCGGACTGGAGCAGCGGCCCGGAGATGTGGCAAAGTTCCATGTCTCAGTCTTGGACAAACGGAACGGCCGAGTCATCCCGCTGGAAACTGGCCTGCGTCCCGATCGCAACAACTTCGCCGACATTCGCCCGAACTTCGCCGACAAAACCATCGACGTCCAGATCGAACGCGATTTGCATCGGCTCACCTTTGATGCGCAGAAGTAAGACAAAATCATGTTTCACAAAATCATGAAAACAGGTCGGATCAATTGGCGACGACGAACCCCATTCAACGCGGCTTCGGAAGTAGCCGCGTTCGCCAGAACGCGGGTTTTCACGATACTCGCCCGCACTCTGGCGAGTACGGCTACGGTTTTGAAACTGCTTCTCATGATTTTGTGTCACATGATTCTGTCGACACTGCCCGCCGCCGAGCCGCCGAATTTCTCGCGGGACATTCTGCCGATCCTGTCGGACAACTGCTTCGCGTGCCACGGCCCAGACGCGAAGTCGCGCGAAGCGGACTTGCGGCTCGATCAACAAGACAGCGCGCTGCGGACCGAGAAGCCAATCATCCTGCCGGGCAAGAGCGGCGACAGTGAGTTGATGAAGCGCATCCTCTCGACAGATCCGGAGGCGGTCATGCCGCCGCCGAAATCGGGACGCAAGCTGACGGCGACGCAAATGGAATTGCTCAAAGCCTGGATCGACAGCGGAGCCAAATGGGGCAAGCACTGGGCGTTCGAGCCGATCCAGCGACCGGCAGTGCCAGATCGGAAATCTCAACTCTCAAATCTCAAATCTCAAATTCGGAATCCAATTGATGTGTTTGTTCTCGCGAGGTTGGAGAAGGAAGGTCTCTCGCCTTCGCCGGAAGCCGCGAAGCACACGTTGATCCGCCGCGTCACGCTCGACCTGACGGGATTGCCTCCGACGCTGGAAGAACTCGATGCGTTTGTCGCGGATCAGTCGCCCGACGCCTACGAAAAGGTGGTCGATCGACTGCTCAAGTCCCCTCGGTTCGGCGAGCGGATGGTTTGGGAATGGCTCGATGCCGCCCGCTATGCCGACACGAACGGCTATCAAGGCGACCCAACGCGCACGATGTATTTCTGGCGTGACTGGGTCATCGACGCGCTCAACAACAATCTGCCGTTCGATCAATTCACCATCGAGCAACTTGCCGGAGATCAACTGCCGAACCCGACGCAGCAGCAACTCATCGCGACCGGCTTCCATCGCAATCACATGATCAACGGCGAGGGAGGCCGCATCGCCGAAGAGTCCCGTGTCGATTACGTCCAAGACCGCGTCGAGACCACCGGCACCGTCTGGATGGGTCTGACGTTTAACTGTTGCCGCTGCCACGATCACAAATTCGACCCGCTCGCGCAGAAGGAGTACTACCAACTCTCCGCCTTCTTCAATTCCATCGAAGAGAGCGGCGCGAACGACGCTGGAGGACTCGCGAATCCGATCATCACGTTCGCCGGACCCGAACAAAAGAAGAAGCTCGACGACTTTCGCGCCGCCGAGACCGCCGCGAACCAGTCGCGCGATGAACTCGACCGCAAGCTGCGCGAATCGCAGGCGGAATGGGAGAAAACACTGGTCGCCTCTGGCAGCGTGGCCGAACCGCAGTGGTCAGTGCTGGCCTTTGACACTTTGAAATCCGAAGCAGGTGCGACGCTTAAGAAGCTGGATGACAGCAGCGTGCTCGCCAGCGGCGAAAACCCCGCGAAGGATTCGTTTGAGTTGACCGTCAAAGGGGTCGGGAGTCTTTTTCGGTCCGCCACCAACGAACCGACTTCGGACACGAAAGAACAGCGGCCCGAAAAAGACTCCCGACCCCGTCGCGCGACGATCACCGGCATTCAACTCGAAGCCTTGCCCGATGACTCACTCGTCAACAAAGGCCCCGGCCGTGCCGACAACGGCAACTTTGTGTTGTCCGAATTGAAGCTGTTCCTCAACGATAAGCCGGTTGAGTTGTCTGCAATCCGAGCCGATTACGAGCAACCAACGTTCCCACCCGCCAACGCCGTGGACGGCCGCAACGACACCGGCTGGGCCATCGCCAGTGAATTCGGCAAACCTCACGTCGCCGTCTTCGAGCCGCGCACTCACATCGCCGCTATCGACGGCGAAACGACTCTTCGCGTCCGCTTGGAATTTCAATCGATCCACGTCGCGCATGTGCTCGGCCGGTTTCGGCTGTCGCTCACGAACGCGCCCGTCGCGTCATTTCGACCGATGCCGGCCGCGGTTCGCGAGGCGCTCAACATCGCCGCCGACAAACGGAACGACGCTCAAAAGAAGACGATCGCCGAGTTCTACCTCAACAACGAACCGACGCTGCTGACCGCTCGGCGAACGGCCGACGATGCCAAGAAGGCTCGCGAGGGATTTGAAAAATCTCTACCGCGCACGATGGTGATGCGCGAACGACCGCAACCGCGCGACACGTTCATCCTCGTTCGTGGCGCTTATGACAAATTCGCCGACAAGGTCACGCACGGCTTACCTGCGGTCCTGCCACAACCGGCCGAACCAGCGACCAATCGCCTGGCGCTCGCTCGCTGGCTGATGTCGCCCGAACACCCGCTGACCGCGCGCGTCACCGTCAACCGCTACTGGCAGACGTTCTTCGGCACGGGACTGGTGAAGACCACCGAAGACTTCGGCGTGCAAGGGGAGAAGCCTTCACACCCCGAACTGCTTGACTGGCTGGCCGCCGAGTTCGCCGAAAGCCGAGAACCGATGGCCGACAGCCGTGATCCCAACCTCGCCGCTCAGTTGGCGAACCCGCGCTGGAATATGAAACGGCTGATCCGCTTGATCGTGACGAGCGCGACGTATCGGCAGTCCTCCGTAGGTCAGGCTTTCCAGCCTGACCCAAACGCGTCACCGACGTCCAACGCGAATCAAGTCAGGCTAGAAAGCCTGACCTACGATCCCGAAAACCGCCTGCTCGCGCGCGGGCCGCGATACCGGCTGCCAAGCTGGATGATCCGCGATCAAGCGCTCGCTGTCAGCGGCCTGCTGGTTGAGAAACAAGGTGGCCCGCCGGTGAAGGGCTATCAGCCTCCCGGCATCTGGGAGGAAGCGACCTTCGGCCGGATCGGCTATCAGCAAGACACCGGCGAAGCGTTGTACCGCCGCAGCCTCTACCAATTCTGGCGGCGCATCGTGGGGCCGACGCTCTTCTTTGATGTCGCCACGCGGCAGACCTGCCAGGTCAAAGTCGCACGTACCAATACGCCGCTGCACGCACTGGTCACGCTCAACGATGTCACGTTCGTCGAAGCCGCACGCACGCTCGCTCAACGAGTGCTGCTCGGCTCCGCGATTGACGACGAGTCGCGGCTGAGTGAAGCCTTCCGTCGTTGCACGTCTCGTGCTCCAACGCCGAACGAGTTGGCGGTCCTGTCGCGCCGCTTGAAGTCACTCCGTGAACTGTTCGCGGCCGATGACGTTGCGGCGAGGAAACTGATTGCCGTCGGAGAATCGAAGGCCAGCGAAAAGCTCAAACCGGCGGACCTCGCGGCATTCACCAGCGTCGCGTCTTTACTCTTGAATTTGGACGAGACGATCTCGAAGGAATGACACTGGCTTCGCCAATCCGTTGCTGTCCGTGTTCTCCGTGCCATCCGTGTTTTGTCAGCCGGCCCAGGAACACAGAGGAAACGGATTTCGCGGATCAGAACGGATCAGGCAGTCGCCGTCCGCCAGCGGAAGGGGTCGCCGGAGACTTCGTAGCCGGGACGCATCCCGACATTCAGCAACAGGCCGATGCCGACCGCTGTCATCAGCAGACTCGATCCACCGTAACTGGCCAGAGGCAGCGTGATGCCCGTCACTGGCATCAGGCCGCAGGTCATGCCCGTGTTGATGATCGTCTGCGAGGCCAGCAGTGTGACGATGCCAACCGCCAGCAACCGTCCGAACGGTTCGCGCGTGGCGTGAGCGATCATCAGGCCGCGAGCCACCAGCAACACATACAACAGCAGCGTCAGTCCGCAGCCGACGAAGCCCCAACGCTCGCCGATCAGGCAGAAGATGAAATCGGTGCGCGACTCCGGCAGCGTGAATTCCGAGTGATCCGGCAACGGAGCGACCTTCTGGCAACTCGGGCAAGTGGCCGACTGACCGAGACCGAAGTCGGTCTTCACGCCGAAGTGACTCGCACAATGTGGGCACACAACGATCTCAAACGACTCGCCGGTGAGTTCACTCCCCCAAACTCCGCCGCGCGCGAGGACTCGCTTGGCCTGATGCTGTTGGTATGCGTCGCCGCGCGGAGCTTCTCCGCTGTCCCGTTGTTGGAACAGAGACACGATGCGCGATTTCTGCTCGGCATTCATCGCGATCCATAATCCCGGCGACGCGAGCATTCCCAACATCACGATCATCGCCAAATGCCGAGGCCGCGCTCCCGCCGCGAAGAGCATCGCGAACAGCGTCGGAATGAACAGCAACGCGGTTCCCAAATCCGGCTCGCGCAGGATCAGCGCGACTGGAATCAGCGTCAGCACGAACGGCACCAGCAATCCGGTCAGCCGGCGAAAGTTGTCGCGATACATCAAGTAGTGCGCCAGCGCCAGCACATAAACCAGCTTTGCCAACTCGGACGGTTGAAAGTTCATGAATCCCAACGGAATCCAACAGCGAGCACCATTGACGCTCGGCATCAACAGCACGACGACCAGCAGCAGCAGACTCCCCGCGAACGCCGGATAGCTCAGCGACCGCAGCGAGCGATACGGCACCAACATCGCCAGCCCCATCGCCGGCAGCGATAAGCAGACCCACATCAATTGCCTAGGAAAGCACATGAAGACGCCGCGACCAAACAGCTCGTCCCCGCGCGCGATGCCCGTCAGCCCCAGGCCCATCAGCAGGACCGAGCACACGACGACCAACCACGGCACACGACGCCACATGGATTCCATTCCTCACGTAGCCCGACTCTCCGAGTCGGGCATTTCATTCAAAGTCCGGACACCCGACTCGGAGAGGCTGTGAAGTTTTCGTGGAGCACGTTTTCAACGTGCTCGAAAATAGGCCGATTGGGCACGTTGAAAACGTGCCCCACGTCATTTATTCACACCCTCGGAGAGTCGGGCTACGGTCTTGTAAACCAAATCGGCGATGCCTGAGAACGCCGATCTTTCGCGGTTCATTCCTCTGGCCCCATTCCTCTGACAAACAACTTTCGCCAGAGGAATGGGGCCAAAGGAATGAATCAGGCCAGCGGATGATGTCGCTCGGCCAGCGGGATCGGCAGACGGCGGCCGTCGGCGAAGTGTGAGGCGTAAACGCCTTGCACCATCTCGGTGATGAGCAGCGCGTTCCGCAGCGGCGAAAGCGGCTCCTGATTCTTTTCCACCGCGTCGAGCAGATCATTCGCCAGCGTGCGGTTGCCGTGCGCCAGCCATTCCTGGCGAATCGGTCGCAGTTGATGTTCCGGGGTGAAGTGCCAGTCTTCGATCCATTGCTTCTTCCATTGAAGCTGCTCGAAGTCAGGGAGCACGCCATTGGCCGGATAGAGAAAAACGTCGCCCGGCTGTCGCAGTTGCAGGACCGCCTCTTCGCACTCAATCGTCAGGCCATAGACGCTGTCCCACACCGGTTTCGGTTGGTCGCTGTTGGTCGGCCGGCGCGAACTGGGCGACGTGTTTGCCGTCGAATCGAACGAGCCGAGCACTCCGTCCTCAAATCCGAAGACCGCTAACACCGAGTCACCGCAAATCGGCCCGACTGGCTCCGAGCCTTCGCGCCGATCGGCTTTCGTCGCCTCGCGGCCTTTCACGCGCAGATGCCCGCTGACCCAGCGCGGCGGTCCAGCGATTGCAATCATCAAGTCAAACCAGTGCGTGCCATGTACCAGCAATTCTTCACCGCCGCCGCGTGCGTCGTCCTTCGGTCGCGCGCGCATTCGCAGCACGCGACCGTATTTTCCGGATCGAATCTCGGCCATCGCGCGTTGCACAGGCGGCATGGCTCGCCATTGATGAGCCATCGCCAGTCGCACGCGATTTGTCTCGAACGCTGATTGGATCGCATCGGCTGAAACGAGATCCCCGACGAACGGCTTCTCGCAGTAGACGTGACAGCCCGCCTTCGCGACCGCTTGCAACATCGCCACGCGATCCGTCACCCAGCGTGGACCGACGCAGACCACATCCGGCTTCACGCGGTCGAGCATCTCGCGATAGTCGGCGAACGCCGCCTCGACTTTCAATCGCTGAGCCGCGAGCTGCAATCCGGCCGCGTTGTCGTCGGCGACCGCAACGATCTCCGCCCGATCGAGACCGCGAAAGGCGGTGTCGATTCCGTGACCGTAATCCCCGTGGCCGGTCGCTCCGATGACAGCCACTCGGTAACGCTTGGCGGGCATGGCGGTCTCCCAAGTAGACCGGTCACACGTGACCGGAACGTTCGAGTTACGGAGAGCCTGTGAAGTTTTGGGTAGCTGAAGTCGCCAGACTTCAGAATTCGCCGAGAAAACTGAACTCTGGCGAGTTCAGCTACCAATTCTTTCACAGGCTCGGAGTGACTCGTCTACGATTCAATCGGCAACCGGCGATGGTTCAGCAATCGACTCGAACACCAGCGGGTGTTCGCTGTCTCGATCGCCGACACGGAAGCGGACTTTGCCGTCGAGCACATCGGCGAGCAAGTCGCCGCAGACTTCGGCTCGCCAGCCTTGAGCCAGTCGCGGTGGCGGTTGCTTGGAGTTCTTCTTGCTGTGCCAGCGCACGAGGTTTTTCAAGTCGGCGGAGGTGCCCACCAAGCCGAGCGCGACTTTCATCTCGGCGCAGCGGTTGGCCAAGACGATCTGTAACAGCTTGCTGAGGATGTGGTCTTCGGAATTCGAATCCGGCATGGGCGCGGGTTTGGGCCACTGTGATTCCGGCAGCGCGACGCCACGCGCGATGCAGGCAGCAAGTTCAACAGCGTGTTTCTTGTAGCCGGGCCGATTCATGTCGCGCGTCGCCAGGACCGCTTCGGCGGTTTTTGGCTGCCGCATGGCGAGGTCCACAATCAAGTCATCTCGCAGGATGCGGCGGAGCGGTTGATTCCGTTCGGTGGCGACTCGTTCGCGCCATTGGAACAGCTCGCGTGCGACGACGAGTTGCCGCGGCTTCATCTTTTGCAGGCCGCCGAAGCGCCGCCAACTGTCTTCGTTCCGTTCGTGTTCCAGTTCGTCGATCAGACGAGTGAATTCAGTCTCCGCCCAGTCGAGTCGCTTCAGCCGTTTGAGCGACGCCTGCTGCTTCTTCCAGACGTCGATCAGATAGCGCACGTCATCGACCGCGTATTCCAACTGCTCCGGCGTGAGCGGCCGATGCCGCCATTCGGTCCGAGTGGCGTGGTGCCCCAAGCGTTCGCCAATCACGCGGGTCACGAGCGATTCGTAGCCGACCGGGTACGTCGTCGACCGCAGTCCTTCGGAAAGCTGCGTGTCGAACACTCGTTGTGGCCGGCAGCCTCCCAGGTGCAGGCAAAAGCGGATTTCTTCGCGGCCAGCGTGGACGATGATCGTGGTTGTTTCGTCCGCCATGATTTTCCACCAGGCGGACAAATCGGGGACGCCAAACGGATCGACGGCGACGGCTCGTTCCGGAGTGGCCAGTTGCAGCAGGCAGAGTTCCGGCAGATAAGTGTGCTCGGAAACGAACTCGGTATCGAAAGCCACGATACCGGCGGCGCGAATGTGCTCGCACAGTTCGTCGAACTGGGCTTGGTTGTCGATCAGCAATGAAGGTGTCGTCCCGGACATTCGCAGCCACTCCGTTGGGGCGTCATGGTACCGGAGCGGCAGTGACTCGCAAGGGCGACGAAGTGTTGAAACTGTCTCTCAATTATGGTGGGCAGGGCTGTTTCTCGCGGCGAACCCTGTAGCCCGTCCGCCTCAGCCGTTAGCTTACAGGACGTTCCGCTCGGCCGCTGGTTAGAGCCGAGTCACGTCGTTTCGGTCACTTCAGAATTGTCAGGAGAACGCCGGCATGTTGCCTCGGCGAGAACTGTTTCCGCACGTTATCGAGATGAACCACCAAGCCCGTCGGCGGCTGGGTTGCTGTGTCTATCTGGTCGGCGACACCCGCGAGTGGCTGCTGATCGACATCGGCTTTGCCGACACCACCGACGAGATTGTCGAGTTGATCCGCCAGATGGATTTCCCGCTGGCGAACTGCAAGACGCTGATCGCGACTCATGCCGACGTGGACCACATCCAGGGGCTGAAACGAGCCAAGGAACTTTTTCCCAATGCCGAGACGGTCGGACATCCGGAATGCCAGCAACTGCTCGCAGACGGCGACCGCGTGCGAACCTACGCCGAGGTCAGTGCCCAAGGCATTTCGATCGACTTGCCGAACATCACCATCGACCGAACCATCAACGAAGGGGACGTGCTGACGGTCGGCGACCTGAAGCTGGAAGTCTGGCACACTCCCGGCCACACGAACAGCCAGTTGTCCTTTCGGCTGGGGAATCTGCTGTTCTCCGGCGACAACATTTATCGCGACGGCTGCGTCGGACACATCGACGCACATCACGGCAGCGACATCCCGGATTTCATCGCCTCGCTGAAACGCATCCAGGCCAGCGACGCCGAATGGCTGCTCCCCAGCCACGGACCCACGTTTCGCAAGGATCCGAAGCTGCTGCAAAAGGCGATCGACCGCCTGGATCAATACCAGCACATGGCCGACTTCGGCACCTGCGCGATCGACTGGCCGCTGCTCGACGAATGGGAAGCGGAGATCGTCAAAGGGGTCGTCCCAAAGTAGCACCCAGCGCTTGTAGTGACCCGATTTATCGGGTCTCGATCAGCTCGACCCCATGAATGGGGTCACTACGAGCGCTCCTTCGGCTTAGTTTGCAGCCCGCAGCCGGCGTAGATGTCTTCGCCTCCGCAGCAATCGCCGGATCGCTCGCCACCGAGCCCCAATCCCGCGCCGCCCGCGCATGACATGCAGCATGTGTTTGACCGTCTGCTTGATCCCCGACAGCCTGGCCCTCGTCGCCTGATACAGCGGCATCGCCTTGATCGCCGAATACAACCGGTCGCGCGTCACCGTCAGCCAGTCATGCAACCGCGCGAACCAACCGATCGTCATCAGCTTGGGTTGGCAGACCACATACAACCGAGCGACCACCGCCGTCCCGGTCACCTTGGCCGCCAAGATCACGCCGATGCCCAGCAGCACTTGGCCGTGAGTCATCAGCCACACCGCTCCAAGTTTGACCGGAAAGAGAACCGCTCCCGGAACCAGGAATACCGCCATCGTCGGATAGGGAGGCAAGCGCTGGATGAGCCGCTCGGTCCACTTGAACAACGGGAATTTGGCGACCCACGCGGTCAGAACTTTCAGATGCTCCCACAGCAACTCCTCGATCCACATCAGGAGCGCCGCGAGCACAATCAGTGGCGGAGTCAGCAATCGTTTCAACCACAGCATGAGCATTCCCGCCGAATCTGTCTGTCAGTGTCCAATGTGCGCGACTTCGCTCACGGTAATTCCGACATCGCGCGAACGCTATCGTCGAAAGTCTGTTCACGCCAACGGAACAGCGATGGCCGTGCCGATACCGGTCGCACCGTAGCCGTTGCCGCAGTAGAAGAGCCGCAGATGGTCTCCCTCGCGGACGATATGCGGGTACTCGGTCATCTTGCTTTCCCAGCCTTTGCCCGTCGGCGGCAACGCGAGGTTTTCGCCGGGTGCGCCACGTTGCCAAGTAACGCCGTCGGAACTGGTGGCTTCGCAAATGGAGTACGCTCCGAACTTCGTGCCGATGCCGGCGTAGATGGCGCGATAGCCGGACTTCGTCTTCCACACGTTGAGTGCGATCGTCGCGGCGTTCTCGTAGTCCGCCTCGCGGCGCGGGCGCAGTTCGACTCGCTTGCCGAACCACGTCAGGCCATCGAACGAATGTGCGACGACCGACTGCTTCGCCTGATCGACCAGCAAGTCTTTGCTCGGCGTGCCGGTCGGAAGCGTGTAGTGCATGCGGTGCAGCGTGCGGCCGTCAGGCTGTGGCAGTTCTTCAATCGGACCGCCTCCTGCGATGCCGCGATTCGTTGGCCAGTCGGCGAAACCATCGCCCGTCAGAATCGGATCGGGTGAGTGCTTCGTCCAGTGCAGCAAGTCATCGCTGGTGGCGAGCCCCATCCCCCAGAATCCTTGCAGCCCGGCACCGCTCTGAGCGCTCCGGCCGGTGTAGTACAGATGCCATTTGCCTCCGATGTGATGCACGCACGGCAGCACGCACCACGTCTCGTCGAAGCTCCCTTTGCCGCCGAGATCAAACAGCGGACCGTGCCGTTGCCACTTGGTGACATCGTCGATCGGGCAAGTCGCGAGACAGATTCGGCGATGCCCCTTCGCATCGCCCCCGGCGTAGAACAGCCAATACTCCCCTTCGCGAGTCACGACGAACGGATTCATGCAGCAGGACTTGTCGAACTCACCGCCACCCGGAGGCAAAACCGGATTGCGAGCATCCCGCTGCCAAGCATGAACTCGAAACGGCGGCGACGTCGCGGCATCGTCAGCCACACCGACACGCGGCAGCGACCAGGCAGACGCTGCCAATGTCACCAGAAATGCTCGCCGAGAATTGGGATGGTCGATCATTTCTCGAACACCATGTTTTGATGAGGAACGAAGGGCGGGCCAACGATTTCTACAGACTCATCGAGTGTTGAAATTCGGCACGAACGGTTCGGGAGAGGCCGCATCGGTCAGCCAGCTTGTCGGGATGCGAGCGAAGTGTAGCTCCGGTCGATAAGTCTGCCCCGCGCGCGATAGCTCGTACAACAATCCGATCTGTCCGTCAGGCAGCCATGCCAGACACGAGTACTCCGCCGGGCCAGCATCAATCAACTTCGAGATCGGCCAGGATTGCCCCTCATCGCGGCTGACGCGCAGCGTCAGATTGCGGCGCGTTGCGCCCGGCGGATTGCAGAACAACCAGACGTTTTCCAGCGCGCGTGCCTTGGCGAGCGGGGCGGCGTCAGCCCCCCGGTTTGAATTCGATGCGTCCCGGTTGGAAGTCGATCCCACCGGGGGGCTGACGCCGCCCCGCTCGCCTGGTCCAAGCGACGACAACAACGCCGCCTGACACGCCGGCTCCGGCAGATTCCGATCGAGTTTCGGCTCGCTCCACGTTTGCCCGCCATCGCGGCTGATCGCGATCGAGCGAAAGAATTGCTTGTTCGTCCCACGCATGTTGAGCACGACCGCTCCGTCGCGCCGCTCAATGGCCTGGCACTCAGCCGTGTGCTCACCAACAGTCTCGCCGAGCTTCCACGTCGCGCCGCGATCGTCGCTGAAGATCGCATGGCTGCGATACATCCCCGAACCGGGCTCGGTGTGATAGCTCGGAATCAGCAGTCGGCCGTTGGCAAGTTGAATGCCAATGCCCGGCCCCGTGCCGTACCAACCCCACTTGTCGTGCCGAGTGGTCGCCGAGATGTCACGCGGTTCGGACCACGTTGCACCATCGTCGTCGCTGCGAGTCACCCACACGGTGGTCGGCCCGTTGCTCTGGCCGGCCACGATTTGTGCTTCGCTGAACTTGCCGGGACTGCGTGTGAACGGCAGCCAGATCGTGCCGGTCTCACGATCCACGACCGGACACGGATTCCCCAGCGTGTCATCACCGAGGTCCGCAATCTTCTGCAACGGTTGCCAAGTGAGCCCCGAATCGAGACTGCGCCGCAGCACGAGGTCGATGTTGCCCGTCAGCCCGCCGCCATCGACTCGACCTTCGCAGATCGCCAGCAAAGTCCCCTTCTTCGTCACGATCAACGACGGAATGCGATACCGCTTGAACGTCCCGTCGTTCGACACAAACAACGCTTGAGGAACGGCTCGCGCCCCGCTGGTCGAAGGCTCCGCAGCGCGGACCACTGGCAACACTTCTGACGAGTACGCACTGGCAAATACCGCAATGCTCGCGAGCATCATCCGCACGCACCGACTCGCACCCCGCAACGTCAGCAGTTGCCAACGATCATGTTTGAGCATGATTCCTCGCTCCTTATCTGTCGAAACAGACTCTGTTACTTGTCCACGCTCACCGGAATCGTACCGTTGCCGATGCCAGCGGCTTGCACGTCGGCCTCCGCCGCAGCCTGCCAGCGACCGTCGCGATCTGACGTCACCGATTTCTGAAAGTCAGCAAACGTTTCCGCGGAGAACGAACTCTGTGCGACTCGCACGGAACCGAGGTCGTACCAGTTGCCGATTCCGCGCCACGTCGCATCTTTCCAGAGATGCATCTGCGGCTTACGCGGCGTCTTGGCCGCAATCGTCCCGCCGAGGAAACAGTGATCAAACGCAACTTCGCCGCCGGTCGCTTGTAGATCGAGATTCAAGAACGTAACCCGCCGCGCGGTCAGCACGCAGTTGGCCGAGACTCGAACTTCGTTCTCGGTCCGCTCGCGGCGGATCAGCACGTTATCCAGCGTGAGCCGACATGGTTCGGCCGGTTTGTCGCGGCCCTGCAAGTAGACTGCTTTCGCTGCGGATGAGAGTACCACCGAATCGCTCACCGAATACGTGCCGGTGTCGAGGAAGAACAGATCGAAGCCGATGCAATCGCGGATCAGAACGCGGCGGTAGGTTGTTTCGCTGTGACCGGTGTCGCAGATTCCGGTCGCGTTGCCGATCGACGTGAAGCCATCAACCCGATACCGGCACTCGCCATGAGCGCTGATCCCGTCGTCCCCACAGTCGATCGCGCGGATGTTCTCCAGCACGATGTCGCACGAATCCGACAGATTGAAGCCGTCGTTGTAAGGCCGAGTCGCCGTCAGATTCTTCACGACGATGTGCGACGACGTGCCGCGAGTCAGCACACCCGCCGTGCGTTTTGGGAACTCGATCTTCGATTCCGCCAGCTTTTGTCCCGGAGTCAGTCGTAGCCAAAACGTGCCGTGAATGTAACCGGCTCGCGCGGTCTTCGAGCGTTCGGCGTCTTTCACGAACGTCCATTCGCCCGGTTGTAATTGTTCCGGCGATTTGAGCGGCTCGCTCGGTCCCTTCGAGCAACGTTGCATCCGATTGAGCTTGCCATCCATCACAAAGAACCAACGGTCGATGATCGCATCGGTCAGCGGCATCAGATCGTCGTTGCGAAACAATCCCGGTTCGGCCTCAACCCAACCTTTCGGATCGAGCGGATCGCAACCATCGAGCGTGGCTCCATGCCCATCCAATGTGATCGGCTTCCCCGGCTCTCCCGACTTGTCGAAGAACGCGGCCCAATCGCGAAACGTCACCGGCTTCAGATGAATCGTGTCTCCCGGCTTCGCCAAGCGAATCGCTTGTGCGATCGTTTTCACTGGCTGAGTCGCTCCGTCGTGTGCGTCATCTCCGACGGTTGGATCGACATGCAGGTCGAGTGGATTCGCATAGACGGTGGTTGTGAAAGCGAGAAAGAGCCCGACGAATTGAAGGAGACGACGAATCAGGACAAGGACAGGCAATCTCTTCATCATTCGTCGTCTCCTTCGATTCGTCGGGCTCTTCTATTCGTCATCGAAACCCTTCGCGACGAATCGCGATCAACCACATCTCCGCCGCGCGTCGCTGCCCGATGCCGCTGAAGTGTCGGCGTGACTTCGCATCGCCACGATTCTCGCCGGTCAGCGTGTCGGTATCGGGGCCAGCTCGAAAGCCCGGCAACTTGATCAGTTCGTCGATTGCACCGCGAATGCGACCCTCACCGGCCGGGTCGTTGTAGACGGTGGGATGATGCGTTGATTTCGCTAACAACCACGGAGGCTCGAAGCCCCACGCCTTGGCGGCGGTCTCGCGGATCGTCTTGAGATTTGCCACATACGTTTCGCCGGTCGTCTTGGAGATGACGTCGGACTCCCCTTGCTGCCAGAGGACTGCGCGGAAGCGACCGAGCGTTTTCCCCGCTTGCACCAATCGCGGATGCAACGAGCCTTCCGGCATCCATTGCATCGATGAGGTTGCTCCAACACCGACATTCGCGAAGCCAATCGGCACGCCCCATTCTTTCAGCATCGCGTCTCCCAGCGGCGGCCAGATCGAACCACCATCGCTGCCATCCGGTGCTGGTTGAGGATCATTCGCAACTCCCCAAGTTGCTTTCGCCGAATCGAACGCGACGACCCGACCGAGTGGGTCCGTGACTTTGAATCGCTCGTCGTTGCAGTTGGTCGCATACGACTGCCCCGCCACGACGAAGACTTCACCGACACCAATCGGCTCCACCGCTCCGAGCGCCACCACGTTGTCATTCATGCGGCCACGAATCTCGAATCGATACCATCCTCCGGCTTGGACGCGCGCGGTGGTGTCGAAGGTTGCTTCCGTTGAGCGAATCTCCAATTTGGTCCAATCAGTCCCGCGTCCGGTTGCCTCTTTCAAGGCGACAACGCGGTACTCGAAAGCGGCACGCTCAGTTCCTTTCGGCAGAGTTCCGCGCACGGCGACATCCGCGAATCCCAAAGCGGCTTTCTCAGGTTTTTGCTGCGCGGTAGCGGCGAGATCAAATCCGACTCGCTGGACGACCTGATTTGGTTTCGGGGAAGTCAGCGTGATCAGGCTTGGCTCCGCGGCGATTCCCGCCGCGCACAGCATCGCCAAATACGCGAACGGGACTAGGAAGCCAAGAACCCAAGAACGATTGGAGAGTTTCATGTTGAAGTCGATTCGTGTGATTCGCGGTACGGCTTTGAATTTCGCATCAGGCGAGGATGCCGTCGATCAGTTCTCCATGCACGTTGGTCAGTCGGCGTTGGATGCCGTTGTGGTAATACGTCAGGCGTTCGTGCTCGATGCCGAGCAGATGCAGAACCGTCGCGTGGAAGTCATGCCACGAGACACGGTTCTCGACCGCCTTCCAACCGACCTCATCCGTTGAGCCAAACGCGAGGCCGGGTTTGAGGCCCGCTCCGCACATCCACACGCTGAAGCCGTATTGATTGTGATCGCGCCCGGCTCCGATGACCCCGGCCGCCGACTGCGAGAACGGAGTGCGACCGAACTCGGAGGTGAACAGCACGAGCGTGTCGTCCAGCATCCCACGCTGCTTGAGATCGCGAATCAGCGCGGCGATCGGCTGGTCGATGCGGATCGCTTCGCGAGCGTGATTCTCGCGCATGTCTTCGTGACCATCCCAATTGATGCGCGGCGATCCGAACGCTCCGCCGGACATCATCTGAATGAATCGCACGCCTCGTTCGAGCAACCGCCGGGCGAGCAAACAACCGCGACCAAAGTCGACCGTCGTTTTGTCGTTCAAACCGTAGGCTTCTTGCGTCGCAGCCGTCTCAGCGGCCAAGTCCGCAACCTCAGGCACAGTGAGCTGCATCTTCGCCGCCAGTTCATAACTGCGAATCCGTGCGACCAGCGCATCATGGCCGGGGACTTTGGCCAACTCTTCCTCCGCGACATCACTGAGACCGATTGGAGCCGACCGCCGCAGATGTTTGTCATTGAGCTGTCGCAGCAATGCGCGCGACGCGGACTCGGTGCGTGCGTCAATCGGCCGAGCCGGTTGTAAGTCATCAATCGGCGTACCTCGGCTGCGGATGACGACTCCTTGATGCCGAGCCGGCAGGAATCCATTCGACCAATTGATCGACCCACCCGCCGGCAGCCCGCGCGTGTCCGGGATGACCACATAGGTCGGCAAGTTGTCGGTATCGTTGCCGAGCCCATACGACAGCCACGCCCCCATCGTCGGGAAGCCGTTCAGGCGGAAGCCCGATTGCTCCTGAAACGTCGCTGGCGTGTGATTGCTGGTCTCGGCCCACATCGAGTGGATGACTGTCAGCTCATCCGCGACCGTCGCGAGGTGCGGCAATAACTCCGAGACCCACAAGCCGCTCTCGCCGCGCTGTCGAAACTCCCAATCGTTCTTCCGCAGCAAGCCGACTTGTCCGAAAAACACATCCGGCCGCTCATCACCGCCGAGCGTTTGACCGTGCCGCTTGGCCAACTCCGGCTTGTAATCCAGCGTGTCGATCTGACTCACTCCACCGTACGCCACGACGTGAATCACCCGCCTGGCCTTCGCCACGAAATGCGGCGGCGGATCGCTCGCCTCTCCCGGAACGACCGCCGCGCAACCATCGTTGCTCCGCTGGAGCAAACTCGCCAATGCCGCGCCGCCGAGACCGGTCTTCGTCCAGGAGAAGAAGCCGCGACGACTGAGAAGAGCTGATTTGTCGGAAGCAAAGGTCATCAAAGCCTCTCGCGGAATCACGGATTGGTTCGTCGATGATTTTTTTCGCTCGATCACCGAATCTGTTCCGACATTCGCGCTCCACTTAATTCGCGCGGCCCTCCTGAATTGGCCGCGCGAATTAAGTGGAGCGCGAATGAACTCCATGAATACGACCGCAATCCGTGCCGCCGTTCAAATTCATACCGTAAACGTGACCGGAGCCGACTTCCACCGCAAGGGTTCAGAGTTCGTCGCGAGCAGCCGGGCCGGAATGTTGTCGTCGGTCAGTTGGCGATAGCCCAGATAACTGCTTGTGAGTCGCGGATTGATTTCGATCAGCGTCGGTTGTGGAGGCGACGCATCGGGCAGCACGAGGTCGCAGCCGACATAGCCCGTCAGTCCGGGTACCGCTCGACAAGCTCGCTGGGCGAGTTGTTGCACTGCGAGTGCTGCCTCTAGGGAGATATCTGCGGGGATGCGACCGCCCTGATATTTGAAATGGCCATCGTCGCTCAAATGTTGCTCGGCCACAGGAAAGACTTCCAAGACAGTACCGTCCGCGGAAATCAGTAACGCAACGGACAGAGCTCGGCCGGAGATGAAAGGCTGTTGGATAAACGTCTCTGGTTCATTCAACCGGCCCAGCTCATGCCGAGTGTTCCACAGATCAAAGCCGTCGCGCACCAAAAACATATCTTGCGAGCCGGCTCCGTCGCGTCGCTTGATGACGGTCGGTTCGGGCCACCGCACCGCTTGCCGGTTGCCGGGATTGAACGGCAAGGTTTCCGGAGTCGGGATGCCCCGCTCTTGCAGCCATGTCGCGAGCGGTAGCTTGTCCGAGGCCAGCATGATCGCTCGGTCGGAGGCACCGAGGAATCGGCGGGGCGATGATCGCGGTGGCTCGGTGTCGTTCACGAGCTGGACCTGCAACGCGCGCTTGAGCAATTCGCCATTCGTCTCCGGAGCGATGATCCATATCGCATCGCTGTCACGAATCAGCTCGCGGAACAACGACAGCTCATCCACGGCCGAGTTCGCCAACCGCACTTCGCAGTTTTTCAGCGGACATTCGCCGAGCCGAGCATCCCAAGTCGTGACCACTTCGCAGCCGGGGATCCTCGCGATGTCTTCGGTCAGTGCGGCCAGCATCGCTCGGCCTTCGCGAGCGAGCGATGTCTCAAGCTGCTTCTGTGGCCATGCGCCGCCGCAAACGTATTCGGAAACGAAAACTCGCATGGGATTTTCTCGGAGGGGGACGCACGCGGGCCGCGGGCGCTACGGCTCTTTCACACGATGTTCGTGGTTGCGGAGGTGCTGTGAGCAATACTCGAATGTGCCGGCGTCGCACTTGGAACAAATCCGGAAATCTTCATTGGGCTCGTCATGTTCGGTCAGGCCGCAGATGACGCAGTTGTGAAACGGCTTGTCTCCCATCGCCACTTTGCGAATGGCCGCCTCCATTTGAAACTTGTTGGATCGCATCCGTCGCCAGATGTCGCTGCCAAAGAAGAGCAGGAAGTTAAAGACCGACGCCAAAACGTAAGCGCGAGCAGACCAACCTCCCACAATGAGGATCAACGCATAGCTCAGCCAAGTCAGCAGAGCGAACCACTTAATGCGAATCGGCAAGATGAAGTAAATCGAGAGCGTGAAATTCGGAAACAAGTACGCGAACGCCAGAAAGACCGACGAGTCAATAAACATGTTCGTCGCCGGTCCGCCATTCGGCAGCATAAACGCCGCGACAATCGTCGCGAGCACGGCAATCAACACATAAAAGTTGTACCTCAGCGTCCCCCACTGACCTTCGAGCGCGGTGCCCATCAGCCAGAACAGATAGATGCCGAAGATCGCCAAGATGCCGAAGCCCGGCGGCAAGAACACAAATGTCACCAGCCGCCAAACTTCCCCGTCCATCACTTTCGCGGGATCCAAGAGGAATCCATCGAGAACCAGTCCAACCCCTTGCCGAGGCGGCATGAACATCGACAACGCCCACAGAGCCGCTTGGAACCCCGCGAGGTATCCCGTGAGATTCGGGATCGCAAACCGCCGCAGTCGTCGTTCGAGTTGATCCAGCAACTTCATTTCGATGGGTCTTTCACTCCGGCGAGTCGATGCACGGCTTGCCATTCCGCCGCGGTCACCGGCTGAATCGACAGTCTCGCTCCCCGACGCAGCAGCATCATGTCGCTCAACGCGGAGCACTCCTTGAGTTCATCGCGCGTCACTGGCTTCGGGAACACTTGCAGCAGCTTGATATCGACCATGAACCAAGTCGGCAGATCGGGTTTGCTCTTCGGGTCGTAATGATGGTCTTGAGGGTCGAACGCTGTGTGATCGGGATAGCCGGTCTGCACAACTTCCGCCGTGCCGACAATCGCCATCGGCTCGGCATTGCTGTGATAGAACAACACCCGATCGCCGAGTTGGATTGTGTCGCGCAGCAAGTTGCGAGCTTGATAATTGCGGACTCCGTCCCAGAACGTCCTCTTCGTCGGCTCGCGCGCCAGATCGGCAATCGAGTACGCCTCCGGTTCGGACTTGAAGAGCCAATACTGTCGAACGGTTGGAGCAGATTTCTTCTTGGTCGCCATGAAAGTTTCCTTGGCCGGGATTCTGGCGGCGTCAATGAGTTTGCTCTAGCCCCACCAGCAATCACGCCACCGGGTTTATCCCATTGGTCTCCACGCAAGTTTGCGAGTCCCATGCAAACGCGTCCGCCTTACCTCTGCGCTCTTCGCTTCTCTGCGGTGAAAAGAGGCATCTCGAACACTTTTACCGCAGAGAAGCGAAGAGCGCAGAGATGCCGCCGTTTCCGACTATTTCGAGCCGTGTAGAGACCAATGGGTTTACGCCGGTGGTTCCCGCGCTCAGCACTACTCATGCAAGTGTTGTGATAACGGCCATCGGCTTTCGGCTTTCGGCTCTCGGCTTTCGGCCGAACTCCCATCTTTGGCTGCGCCTGATATGCTTCGCCCGCTGCTCTGATTCCCCAACTTCTCAGGAGAGTTCGCTCATGCCCAAGGTTCTGCTCGTCATCGGCGACGCGACCGAAGTCCTCGACACGATGTATCCCTTCTTTCGTTTGCCTGAAGATGGCTTTGAGGTCGTCGTCGCCGGGCCGGAGAAGAAGCTGTATCACATGGTGCTGCACGAAGTCCCGCCCGGCTCGACGTGGGACATCACGCAAGAGACCGCCGGTTATCACCTGCAAGCCGACATCGCCTTTCGCGATGTGAACCCAGACGACTATGCCGGCCTGTTCCTCTCCGGCGGCCGAGCCCCCGAATACCTGCGCTACGATCAAGACCTGCTGAAGATCACGCGGCATTTCTTCGAGAAGAACAAGCCAGTCGCGTCGGTCTGCCACGGCATCGAGATCGCCGCCGCCGCCGACTGCCTCAAGGGCCGCACGGCCACGACCGTCGCGAAGTGTGCGCTCGACATCACTCAAGTCGGCGGCAAGTACGTCAATCAGCAAGTCGTGGTTGACGGTAACTTCGTGACGGCTCGCGTCTGGATGGACAACACGCCGTTCGTCAAAGAATTCATCAAACTGCTGAAGGCCGCCCAATAATCGTGGGGCAGGTTTTCAACCTGCCCGTGACGACCCTGGCAGGTTGAAAACCTGTCCCACGAAAAACGGAGTCCACTCGTGCGAAATCAAATCATTGCAGCGTTGTGTTTCATCACGTGCTCCCTCAACACGCTTCACGCCGGCGACTGGCCGCAGATCCTTGGTCCCAACCGCGACGGCCGCGCTGCTGCCGACGAAAAACTCGCCGACTCGTGGCCGAAGGACGGTCCGCCTGTCCTGTGGCAGCGTGAGGTTGGCGGAGGATTCTCCGGCTTGGCGATCGGCGGCAACACCGCCATTTTGTTTCATCGAGTGGATGACGAAGAGGTCGTCGAAGCGCTCGACACGCTGACCGGAAAACCGAAATGGAAGGACGGTAGTCCGACCAAATTCACCAGCGGCTTCTCCGACGACCAAGGCCCGCGCTGCGTGCCGGTCATCCAGGGCGATCACCTCTTCGTATTCGGTGCTCAAGGAACTCTGCGCTGTCTCGACTTGAAATCGGGAAAACGCATCTGGAAGCGGGAGACGCACACCGAGTTCAAAGCTCCCGAAGGTTATTTCGGCGCTGGCAGCACGCCGATCGCGATTGGCGACAAACTGCTGGTCAACGTCGGAGCCGGCCGAGCCGGCGCGGGGATCGTCGCGTTCGAGATGGCGACCGGCAAAACCATTTGGAAAGCGGTCGATGACGACGCCAGCTATTCATCACCGGTGCTCGCGACCGTGGCAGGCACCAAGCACGCAATCTTTGTGACGCGATCGAAGACCGTGTCGCTCGATCCCGACACCGGCAAGGTTCGCTTCGAGTTCCCGTTCGGCAAGCGTGGCCCAACGGTCAACGGAGCTTCGCCGATCGTGCTTGATGGCAACGTGTTTGTCTCGGCCCATTACGGAGTCGGAGCTGTCTTCGCCAAAATTGGTGCGACATCGGCCGACGAAACCTGGAACAGCGACGATCTGATCTCCAGCCAATACATGACGCCGCTGGTCCACGAGGGATTGCTCTTCGGCATTCATGGCCAAGAGCGAGTCGAGGATTCCGAGATGCGTTGTCTCGACCCGCGTTCGCAGAAAGTGCTGTGGTCGAAGCCCAGGTTCGGCTTCGGAACACTGATCGCCGCGGATAGCAAGATGCTGATGCAGACGACCGACGGCGAACTGATTCTGTGGAAGCCCGACTCGCGCAACTATCAGGAACTCGCCCGTGCCCGCGTGTTTCGCTCGACGACCCGTGCGCTCCCCGCGCTGTCCAACGGCCGGCTCTTCGTGCGCGACTCGCGCACTCTCAAGTGTCTGCAAGTCGGGAAGTAGTTGGCGCTCGTAGTGACCCCATTTATGGGGTCGTGCCGACCATCCAACCCGATAAATCGGGTCACTACGAGCGCAAATCGGGGCACTACGAGCGCAAATCGGGGCACTACGAGCGTCAGAACCTCAGCCGTTCGGCTCGCTGATCTTGCCGATCGCTTTGAACGTAACGGGGGCCGGCCGGCCATTGACGGTCACGGTGAATTCTTCGGAGAGGTTGCCCGGCTTATCCGGCGCGGTGATGGTCATCGGCAGCACATGCACCTGAGCGGCGTTCTGCGGTAGACGGACTTTGAAGAGGCCGGTGTCCGAATCGCACTCGATCTTGTCGATCTGGAACGGTTGCCGACCCTTGATGACGATGTTGAATTGCTTCGCCTCGCCTGGCTTCATTACCCCCAGCGACACGATCGCGGGGGTCACCACCACGTCCGCTTCCACATTCGCTTCGACCAACAGCGGGACATGCGGGCTGGTCTGGTCGTCGGTGACGATCGTCAGTTGCTCGCGGATGGTGCTCGGCGGAGTGTTCGAGGCCAGCGTGACGACGATGTCGTAATCGACTCGGCCATTTCCACGAACCGTTTCGACGGCTTTGGCCACGACGGACTCAGAGCGGCTCTTGACCTCTTTGATTTGCCAATCATTGCGGCCGGCGTATTGCAGCTTGACCGTGCGAGTCGCCTCCTTGCCGTAATCGACCGCGCCGAAGTTCACCGAACCGGGATCGAAGACCACATCGGTCCGGATATAAGCGGTGATCGGGATGCGGACCTCAGCGGCCCACGGCGTATCAAACGTGATGATGACGTTCGAGTCTTTTCGCCGCGTGAACTTTTTGGTGTCCATCGTGACTTCGATATAGCCTTCCTCCAGGCTTTCCAGAGACGTCTTGGTCGGCTTACCGGCCGAGCAACCGCACGTCGTCCGGACGTCGGCGATATGGATCGCGCGATTCCACTTATTCGTGATCTTCACGCGAGCGACCGCGTCCGAGCCGCGGGCGACGACACCGAAGTCGATATTCCGCTGATCGAACATCTGCTCGGCCCAGCTCAATTGCTGCTGCTGAGCCGACGCGGACGCGGCGAAACACAAACCGACGATCAAGGTGAGACAAACTGGGAGCAGACGGGAATTCAACATAATGGTCACTCGCTCTAGCGTGTGCGGCGTGGTCCAACCCAGCACCGCGCAGCGAATTCGGCTCACGTAATCTCCTGGTGAGCCAGGAACGACGACCCTCGCACGAGGGAGAGACGACACAAAACCCAAAGGGAGGGTGGGGGTGCATCGCCAACGGCGGCCGTCTGGAATCGGTTCCAGGCTCGGACGTCTTCGATGCCTGTCCCATCGGCAGATCTTGCCGCGCGAGGTTAGTTGTGACTTTCCGAAATGTCAACGAGCGGTTTTCTGCACCGCTCAACCCTTGCGCGACCCGCAAGGTCGCCTCAATCGTAAGGGTTCGAGACCGCATCATCGTCGGGATGCGGCCAGCACTCCTCGGCATTGAACGCTCCAAGACGGTCGTAGATTCGACTGCCAAGGACGAAGCTCAGACATGCTCCGGCACCGAAGACAATTCCCAATAAGTGTGTCCCATCTTGACCATTTCCAGGCAGGGCTTTTCGGACTCCGATGATCTCAATGACGGCCAAAAATCCCGCAACGGCAACAATGCCAGTGGCGAACAACCACCATCGCAGAAGATTGGACTGTCGTTTTCGTCGCGTCCTTAGGCGCGGTGGCCATTCGCCGCGACGCCGCGATTCGGACACAGAACCTGAAATCCAAACTTTTCTACCAGACCGCCACGCGAACCAAACTGCCAATGTTGTGTAGAACGAGGCCGACGCGGAACTAACCATCCACACGGTCATAAAGGTAACGATTTCGGCGGGCGGCTCTGCGGCCGGATTCTGCCGGACGCCTTTGGCAGCTTGCAGTGCTTCCGGAATCGCGAAAAGCACGGCGATGACGAACATCAGTGCGAAACTCCAAAGGCAGACTCTCCACAGTGCGCTCGCAATGTAGAACCAGAAACACACGGCTCCATGCTGTCGATCGGGATCTCGTCGCCGCAGCCACAACGCCGTTCGAAAATCGTTCCAACCGAACTTGTGACAAAACACACTGATGCCAATTGAAGGATGAGCCGTCAATTCAGTCACAACCAAAGCGACGGTCAAAATCAGCTACCACGGCAGACGTGCGACCAAACCACCCGAGTCGGACGGTTCAATCTCGAACACTTCGTCCGATCGAACGTCGTCAGTCACGATCAGCCCTTCGCATAGAACGCATTCGCAGCAGCGATGCTCGCACCGGCCGAGAGCTTGTAACCGCGATCCGAAAGGCAGCGCTCCAGTGCGGCGAGGAACAGCAGCACGTTGCGTGGCGAACTGGCTTCGCCCATTAGGCCGATGCGCCACGTCTTACCCTTCATCGGGCCGAGACCGCCGCCGATTTCGATGCCGAACTCGTTCAGCAATTGGCCGCGCACCGCCGCGTCGTCGATACCTTCTGGGATCAAGACGGCGTTGAGCATCGGCAACTGCTGGCCTTCGGCAACCGCGTACTTCACTCCGATCGCAGCGAGACCCGCCTTCAAGGCTTTGTGATTTTTCATGTGTCGAGCCTGTCGCGCTTCCAAGCCCTCTTCCAAAACGAGCCGCAACGCTTCGTGCAATCCGTAATTCATATTGATCGGCGCGGTGTGATGGTACGCGCGCGACTGGCCCCAGTAGTTTCGGACCAGCGTCAGGTCGAGATACCAACTGGCAACCTTGGTCTTGCGGGCCTCAATCGCCGCAACCGCTCGCGAGCTGAATGTCACCGGAGCGAGACCCGGCGGACAGCTCAAGCACTTTTGTGTGCCGCTGTAGACGGCATCCAACCCCCATTGATCCACTTCGAGCGGCACGCCACCCAGCGACGTCACGCAATCAACCAGCAGCAACGCACCGGCGTCATGCACGACCTTGGAGATCTCTTCCAGCGGTTGCCACGCTCCCGTCGAAGTCTCCGCGTTGACGATCCCGACGACCTTCGGCTGCACTTTCTTCACGACCTCAGCAATTTCGGCGGTTGAGAAGATCTCGCCGAACGGTCGTTCGATCGTCGTTACCTGCGCGCCGCAGCGACCGGCGACATCGGCCATTCGCCCGCCGAAGACGCCGTTGACGCACACGACCATCTTGTCACCCGGTTCGATCAGATTGACCACGCAGGTCTCCATGCCCGCGCTGCCGGTGCCGCTGACGGCCAGCGTCAGCTCGTTGGTGGTGCGGAAGACTTGCCGCAGCATGGCCTGCATCTCAGTCATGATTTGCAGGAAGTACGGATCGAGATGTCCAACGGTCGGTGCGGCCAGCGCGGCCCAGACACGCGGATGGATGTCGCTGGGGCCGGGGCCCATCAGGATGCGTCGAGGCGGGTTCACGGCTGCGGGAATCGGTGTCGTCATGGCTATCGATTTTCGTTGGAGAAGTTGTGGAAAAGTCGCGCGGCATTGCAGCGAACGTGGGGCAGGTTTTCAACCTGCCAGTCGTAGCTGAGGCGTCCCGCCTCAGTTCTGACGCGGGACGCGTCAGCTACGACTAAAACAGCGTCCCTTGGCTCGGAGCTTCAGGGAGTTCCGGAAGGGCGATGCCCAGATGAGCCAACGCAGCAGCGGTCACGACTCGGCCACGCGGCGTCCGTTGCAGGAATCCGGCGCGGAGCAGGAACGGTTCGATCTCATCCTCGAGCGTATCCGACGGACAACTCATGCTGTGTGCGATCGCAGACAATCCGGCCGGGCCGCCTGCGAACACGTTGATCAGCGTCTGCAAATACTTGCGGTCGAGTTCATCGAGTCCGATGTGATCGACCTCAATCATTTCGAGAGCCAGCTTGGCGACGTCAGCGGTAATGCGGCCTGTCGCGCGGCAGTCGGCGTAGTCGCGGCACCAATACAGCAGATTGTTCGCTTTGCGCGGCGTGCCTCGGCTCCGTTTGGCAATCTCGGCGGAGGCGTCTGGTTCGATCTCGCTCCGCAGTTTGCGAGCGTTGCGGTTCACGATCTCGGCGAGGTCATCGTCATCGTAGAAATCGAGATGCAGCCGATTGACGAAACGGTCGCGCAGCGGAGCGGTCAACAAACCGCTGCGCGTGGTTGCTCCGATGACCGTGAATTTCTTGAGCGGCATGTTGATCGTGCGCGCGTTCATGCCTTCGCCGAGCGCGATATCGACTCGGAAGTCTTCCATCACCGGATAGAGAAATTCCTCGACAGCCGGCGGCAGACGATGAATCTCGTCGAGGAACAGAACCGAACCGAAGCCGGCATTCGTCAAATACGGCAAGACATCCTTTGGTGCCGTCAGCGCGGGAGCCGACGCGATTTGAAAATCGACGCCGAGTTCCTTGGGGATCACTGTCGCAAACGTCGTCTTGCCGAGCCCCGGCGGCCCATCAAACAGCAAATGTCCGAGCGGCTCGTTGCGCTTCTTGGCGGCGTCGAGCATGATCCGCAGCCGTTCGACCGCTTTGCGCTGGCCGACGACATCGTCCAGCTTTTGCGGACGAAGTTCTTCATCGTGCTTCTCGTCATCCGGCCGGAACTCGATCCCTGGCGGCTTAAGCGGCAAATCGACTTTCGGCTTCTTGTCGTCGTCACCGTTGATGATTCGTTGCCGCGCCATGTGTCTTCCAATTCACAGCCCCCACCGAGCTTGCCTCGGTGGCTCGCGGGCTTCTGCACTACGCGAGGATTCAACGACTAACTCATCAACTCATCGGGCCAATTCACATTGGTGGTGACGGTCTGCACGTCGTCCTGGTCTTCGAGGGCTTCGATGAATTCCATCACGAGCTTGCCGGTCTCGACATCAACGTCCACCGTATTGCTGGGGATGCGTTGGATCTCGGCAACATCGGTCGGAATCTTCGCGGCTTCCAGAGCTTCGTTGATCTGCTGGAAGAGGCTCGGATCGCAGGTGATCTCGAACGACTCTCCCACCTTCTGCACATCTTCGCCACCCGCTTCGAGGACAATCTCGAACAGGCGGTCTTCCTCGACCTGATCGGCCGGAACCAGGAACACTCCTTTGCGAGTAAACAAATAGGCGACACAGCCGGTGCTGCCGAGATTGCCTCCGTGAACTTTGAAGACCTCGCGGACCTCGCCGGCCGTACGATTGCGGTTCTCGGTCAGAATGTCGCAGAGCACCGCGACGCCGCCGGGAGCGTATCCCTCGTAGACCATGTCTTCGTATTGCTCGTCACCGGCTTCGCCCGTCCCCTTCTTAACGGCGCGTTCGATGTTTTCCTTGGGCATGCTGCTCTTGCGAGCCTTGTCGAGCGCGTATCGCAGCGCGAGGTTACTCGCCGGGTCGCCGCCGCCGTTGCGCGCGGCCACGATGATCGCGCGGCTGAGCTTGCCGAAGAGCCGCCCCCTTTTCTTGTCCTGAGCACCTTTCCTGATGGCGATGTTCGCCGAATGAGAATGTCCTGCCATGTGTCCGATTTCAGATTTGAATATTGAGATTAGGTTTTTCAGAACGGCCCCGTCGTGCGACCTCAGTTCTTCTTCAGCTTCTCTTCGATCTTCTCGATCAACTTGAGATCCGGCGTCTTGTCCGCCTTCGCATCCTTGAGCGCTTTCTGCCAGTTCTCGATCGCTTTGTCTTTCATCCCGACGGCCTGCTGGCAATCGCCGAGATGATCGAAGATCGTCGCGTCGCTGCCGCGCGGAGTTTGCACGGCTTTCTCCAGGAACGGAATCGCCTCGGCCGGCTTGCCGAGTTTGAACAAGACCCAGCCCATGCTGTCCTGATACGCGGCGTTGTCCGGTTCGGCTTTGAGAGCCTTCTCGATCATGCCGCGAGCTTTTTCCAGGTTCTTGCCTTGGTCGGCGTAGAGATAGCCCAAGTCGTTGTTGACCGACGGATCGTCTGGATCTTTCGCGATCACTTTTTCCAGAATCTCCTCTCCTTTGCGGATGTCTCCCTTTTGGACATAGATGTTGGAGAGGCTGAACTGGCACTGCTTCGCCAGCCGGTTGTCGGGATTCTTTTCGATGAACTTCTCGAACAGCGGCACGGCTTTATCAAACTGCTGGGCGTGGTAGTAGATCCATGCTTCTTGAAAGAGAAACAACGGGTTGTCGTCCCGATCCTGGACCAGCTTGCGACCTTCCGTGACGGCCGTCAAAGCCCCTTCGGTGTTGCCAGCCATTTCTTGCGCCTGCGATTGGAGGAACCAAAACGAGGCACGGCTGTTTTTGTTGTTCTTCAGAGACGGCTCATTGAGAGCGTCGTCGATCACCTTGACCGCCGAGTCGAACTTGCGAGCTTCCAGCAGCATCCGTGCGAGCTCGTCGAACAAACCAGCCGCTCGGTCGCGACGCAGCTTGATTCCCAGGCGGTAAAACTTTTCAGCCGGATCGTACTGCTTGTTCTGCGCGGCGATCTTGGCCAGCAAGATGCTGCCGGCGAAATCGAGCTTCGGAGAATCTCCCTCGGACTGCTGAGTCCCGACTTCGATCAATCCGGTGACGAGCTTCTCGTCCGCGCCGATCGCTTGCAGTTCGCGTTCGAGGTCTTCGGCCGCCTTCTCCAATTCCGATTCGCGTGCAAAGGCTTGCGAGAGCGCTTGCAGCAACTCGGCCGGACGGTTCTGCCGGCGGTAGAGCGCGGTGAGACCGATGTAGCCGTCGATCGACTTCTCCGTTTCGAGCGTCTTCTTGAAGCGAGCCTCGGCTTCATCCAGCCGATTGGCATCGACGTACTGCCGCGCCAGAAAGAATTGCAGCGTCTGATTGTGCTGATCTTTTTCGGCGAGCTGTTCCAGGCGCGAGATCAAATCGGCGGACTTCCCTTGAGCCTTCAGAATCTCCGCCAGCAGTTGATACGCGGCCTTCCCTTTCGATTGCAGTTGCGCATCGAAGTAGGTCTGCAAGTGCTCAAGCGCTTTGTCGGACCGCTCGGTCATCATGTAGGCTTGAGCCAAGCTGAAGCTGACGTTTCCCGGTTTCGTCTTCTTGGCCTTGGCTGCGCGTTCCAGAGCGATGATGGCTCGATCCGGCCGCTTGGCTTCCAGGAAGACTTGGCCGATCGCTTCGTAGGTCGTGCGCTGATGCTTTTCCAACTCCGACTTCATCTGGAAGTCGAGATGGTATTTCTCCGGGTTAGTCTTGGCGTCGAGGATGACCTCATAAGCGTCGGCCCCTTTGTCGATTTGGCCGGAGATGAGATACAGCGTGGCAAGGTCACGCATGATCGCGACGAATTGACCGGAGAGCTTATCCAGCTTGGTCGATTGCGATGCCCGTTCCATCAGCTTGAGGGCTTCGGGGAGCTTGTCCTTGGTCGCCATCAGAATGGCGATGCGTTGCAGCAAGGGGGCATCGTCGGGCGTCAGCTCAATCGCCTTCAGCGCGTGATTGAGTACCTTGTCCGACTCATTCAATCCGAGTGCCAGCGGGATCAGCGCGCGATAGACCTCGACCGCGCTGGGGTCGATCTGGACCGCTTTTTCGTAGGCTTCGAGGGCTGCTTTGAACTCCTCACGCTGTTCGAGGAAGCGGCCTTTCATGAACCACGCCATCGCGTCGATTCGCCTCTGGCCGTCGGCATCGCGACCACGCAGCGGTTGCAGCTTTTCAGGCCGTTCCGGCGGTTCCGCGACATCAAGCCGGAAGTCACCACGAATGAGCAGGCGATGAGCGGGATCGGACGGTGCAGCTTCCTGGGCCAGCCGTCGTGAGGCCCACGCAGGTGCGGTCAAACAAATCAGTCCGCCGAGAGTGACGATCAACAAGTAGCCGGTCTTGCGTGGCGACTGCGTCATGACTCTGTCTTCCTTGGGTTGGCGAGAAAACGGCGAAGCTCGCTCCAGCAAAACCTCGCGCGGCGGATGATAGCGAGGGAGCGGATTCCGACCAAACCTGGTTTGCCGGTCCCGTGGAGACGCGAGCAAAGTCGACGAGTCGCTCCGAGGCTGTGAACTTTTTGGTAGCTGAAGTCGCCAGACTTCAGAATTCGCCGAGAAAACTGAACTCTGGCGAGTTCAGCTACCAATTCTTTCACAGCCTCTCCGTGACTCGATTCGAGTCACCGAGTGACTCGTCGACTTTGCGGCTTCGCCGCACGGAATCAGTCGTTAGCGCGGCTTCTTCTTCACGGGGCCAGCCTTGGCCTTCGGAGGAGCTTTCGCGGCCGGCTTGGATTTCGCCGCCGGCGATTCAGGCTTGGCCTTGTGAGCCTTATGCGCTTTGTCGGCGTTGTTGAGCAGGTCCGTCGCACGAGCCAACATCTCGTCGAGATCGAAACCGTCTTCGGGTGGTTTCGTCTTGGCGAATGTGGGAATCAGACGCGGATCGGTCGCGAAGCAACGCACATAGTCACAGAACGTCGCGGTGTCGGCCTTCATGACCGCTGACTTCAAGCCATCGGCAACCTCAGCGGGCGAGGAACCCGGAGCCGCGAGGCCCAGCCAAATGGCCGTGTCATGGATCCGATCGTCCACAGGGACCGTGTGCGTGCCGAGTGACTTTTGCAACGTGTGCAGTTGGATGAAAGAACTCAGAAAACGAATCTTCTGCAACTGCTTTTCGGCGAGCTCCAACGTCTTGCGTCGGAGCGACTCGAAGTCGAAATCGAAGTTGATCTCGAAGACGTATTGCAGGATGGCGCGCACGCGAGCGGCACGAGCATCGGGATCGGACATCCCCTCAAAGCAAGCCGTCAATTCGCCAAACGTGCTGACTCGGATTTCGTTGAAGTCATGGAAAGACTTGTGCAGCAGTTCGGACGAGGCATCCGCCTGCTCCTGTGTGGCGTTCTCCAAGCAGACGGCATAGAGCATCGTCTCCAACACCGGCTTGTCTTTCTTCTGGCCGACGGGCGAATAATGCTTCTTCAGAAGTACGACGAGCTTCTTGCTAAGCGAGTGCAGGTCGGACGCTTTGGTCTTCTTAACGACGGCCATGAGCAACGTGCCTGTTAATGTGCGGGGTGGGTTGGAAAAGTCGGTGAATTTTGTGGGGGCGGCGATCAGTGATTATTTGGTCGGTTCGTCTTCTTCGTCTTCGTCGTCGTCTTCTTCGTCTTCGTCTCCATCTTCTTCGTCTCCATCTTCTTCGTCTTCGTCTCCATCTTCTTCGTCGAGATCGTCGTCTTCATCTTCGTCGAGATCGTCGTCTTCGGAATCGGGTTCACCCTCGGCCGCGTCAGCCAAGTCCGCATCCGTTGTGATGGCAGTCTCGGCAGCTTCTTGGAAGCCTTGGGAGGTGGCGCTCAGGTGATCGAGCCAATTGGGTTCCAGAATAAACTTCAGGATTGGAGTGGACTTGGTTTGCAAGCGGTCTGCGATTTTCGATTGCAGAAAACCCCGAGACGAATCGAGTCCGTGCAGCGTGAGAGACTGCACTTTCGCGTCGCCGCGCACGCCGACTCGCACTTTGCTTTCCTTGATGTCGCCAGTCGTCTCGACATTGAGGATCGTCACGTTCTTCACACGCGGATCGCGCAGGTCGAACAGGATTGCTGCGCTGAGCGTTTCCAGAATGGCTCGGTTCACTTTTTCGATACGGCGTGAAGGCATGTGTGCTAAATCTCAATTTCCAAGACCCAATGGCCAATGCGAATCACGGGGTCGGGAGTCTTTTTCAGGCCGCCGATTGTCATGAGCTTTCACAAGCCCAATGACGGCGGCCTGAAAAAGACTCCCGACCCCTTCGCGTAACTCAATCAATTGTTCGTTTTACTTCCTCGATGCGATACGCCTCCAGCAGGTCTCCTTCTTTGACGTCGTTGAAGTTATCCAGACGGATGCCGCATTCCATGCCTTCGCGGACTTCCTTGGCGTCGTCTTTGACGCGCTTCAGTGACGCGAGCCCATAATCGTTGAGAATCTTCTGGTCGCGAATCAGCCGCACGCGGCTGTTGCGTTCGATGCTGCCGCTCAAGACGCGACAGCCGGCGACCGTACCGACGCGGCTGATCGAAAACGTTTGCAGGACAATCGCGCGGCCGGTCGAGACTTGCCGCTTCTCCGGCGTGAGTAGTCCTTCCAGCGCCAATTTGATCTCGTCGGTGACCTCGTAAATGATCTGGTACCGGCGGATGTCGACCCCTTCTTTTTCGGCGAGTTGCAACGCTCGATCTTCGGCGATGACGTGGAAGGCCACGATGATCGCCCCCGACGCACTGGCCAGGTACACGTCGCTTTCGTTGACGCCGCCGACGAGCGCGTGCAGCAGGTTGATCTTCACTTCCGGGTGATCGAACTTTCCAAGCTCATATTTCAGAGCCTCGATCGAGCCCGGCGTATCGGCCTTGATGATGATCGGCAGCTCTTTCACCTCTCCACCCTGAACGGCGATGAGGATGTCTTCCATCGTGCGTTTGCGCCCGCGGGACGAAAGGGTCAGCGTACGTCCGCGTTGGCGACGGATCTCGGCGATCTCGCGTGCGGCATCAAGGTCGTCCATCACGAAGAATTGGTCGCCTGCGTTCGGAACCTGATCGAGTCCTGCGACACGAATTGGCGTGGAGGGAGGGGCTTCCGCGACTTCCTCATCGCGGTCGTTGTACATCGCGCGAATGTTGCCGTGCGAACTGCCGCAGAGCAGGATGTCGCCGACTCGCAACGTGCCGTTTTGAACCATCGTCAACGCGATCACGCCGCGGCCTTCGTCGCGAAACGCTTCGATACAGACGCCGACGGCCGAGCGTTCTGGATTCGCCTTGAGCTCATGGACTTCGGCGGTCAGTAACAGCAGTTCGAGCAGGTTATCAATGCCTTCTCCCGTCAGGCCCGACGTGCGGACCATTTCGACGTCGCCGCCCCATTCCTGCACGAGCACCCCTTGGGTCGCGAGGTCGCTGAGCACGCGCTGCTCGTTGCGGTCCGGCAGGTCGATCTTGTTGAGGGCGACAATAATCGTCGCGTTGGCAGCCTTCGCGTGAGCGATGCACTCGACGGTTTGCGGCATGACACCGTCATTGGCTGCGACCACCAGCACGATGATGTCGGTGCAGTTGGCTCCACGAGCACGCATCTCGCCGAAGGCCGCGTGGCCAGGCGTGTCCACGAACGTGATTTTGTGGCCGTTGTGGTCGATCTGATAGGCACGCACATGCTGGGTGATGCCACCCGCCTCGCCCGCCGCAACGTTGGTCGAGCGAATCTTGTCGAGCAGCGTCGTCTTGCCGTGATCGACGTGGCCCAGGATCGTGACGATCGGCGGCCGAGTGACCAGGCTTTCAACCGGATCAGCGGCCAGCAAGGCATCCTGCAACTCTTCTTCGAGGTCTTTCTCGCGAAGGATGGTCAATTCGACGCCGACTTCCATCGCCAAGTCCAGCGCGGTTTCTTCGTCGATCGTGTCATTGATTTGGATCATCCGGCCTTGCTTGAACAAGATGCTCATGAACGCTTTGACCGGCCGGCCCACCGCTTCCGAAAGCGTGCGCAACGAAATCGGCGCCTCGACTTCAGCGTGCGTTTTGAGTTCGGGCTGACCGGCAAACTTCGAGCGGTGCATCTTGATGGATCGGCGACGGCGTGCGCCTTCATCCTCTTCGCCGACGACCTCCACGCGCGAATGCCGTTGCTTCCGGCGTTCGTCGCGCGATTCCATCAAGCCGCCAGCATGCGCCTTGCCTCCCTTGCCGGGAATAACTTTCTTGTCGCCATCGTCGTCGATGAGCGGGCCGCGTTTTTTCGGGCCGCCAGCGACCGGATGTCCCTTGTCCCCTTTCACCACTTGACTGACTCGGCCCGCCAATGGGCCAGAAGCGCCGAAGTTTTCAGCCGTAATCTTGATGTCAGGACGCTGAGCCTTGCCTTCATCCTTCTTCGGCTTGGCGACCGGAGCATCCGGAATGGCGGCCAACTGTGGGAGATTCGGTTTGTTCTTACGAACCGCCCCAACGGCGCGCATGTCGCCGGTCGAACCGATGGGCCGCATCTCACGCGTCCGCGGCGTCGAACCATGCGGACTGATGTAGTCTTCGCGACGGATTCCGGTCGTGCCGGGATCCGGCAATTCGGTCACGTCAGCCTTCGGCGATTCAATCATCGCCGGAGGTTCGAGCGGTACAACTGCCTCGGGAACAACGATCTCTGCTTGGGGAGCCTCCGCAATGACGGCGGGGATCGATTCAACGGGGAGTTCTGGCTGCGGCACGACCACGGCAGGGACGGGCGGCTCGATTTCTTTTGCAGGTCGCGGCGGGCGAGCGATCGGGGCCATCGACCGAATCGGCATCGCCTTGATCTGACGCGCCTTGGCGGTCGAGTCAATGGCGACGTCGTCGCGTGTGATCGACTTTTTCTCGGCAGCAGGCTTGGCGGGCTTACTCTTGAGATACTCCAACACCACGTCGCGCTCCGCGGGCGAGATGCTCGCCAGCGCCGACGCTTTCACGGGGATGCCAGCATCGTTTGCATGCTGGATCAGGACTTTGCTGTCCATCCCCAATTCTTTCGCCAAGGCGAAGATTCGCACCTTGAGCGTTTTGTCCTCGGCCAGTTGTTCGGTCAAAGGCACCCTCTGTGTTGGAAAGACGAATGATGCGGAGCCAGCCGCGAGATGTCTCTCGCGAGGGGCGGCGATCACACAGGTTGTGCTCAGGTCGCGTCATTATTCAACGACCTGAGCGGGATGTTCGGGTTCGGCACTTGTGAGTTGTTCGGTTTCCGCGACCGGCGACACAGACTCGGCTGCAGCGGACGACTCCGCCACAACGTCCTCAGTCACCGCAGAGGCTTCGGCTTCGGTCGGCGACGCGTCCTCAGCCAGGGGCACATCGCCGATGTGAGGGGCTTCTGCTTTCGCGGGTGCAGACGCCGCACGTGCATCGATCTCTCGTTGCAGCTTCAATTCCGCCTTGCGACGGTTGTCTTCGATTTCTTGTTTGTCGCTTTCGATGTCGGCGTATGCGACGACCTCTTCGATTTGCTCAGGAGTGCAACCGCTCATTTCTTGCAGTTGATCCGGCTCAATCACCGACAAGTCGTAGAAACTGAAGAAGCCTTGCGACACGAGACTCTCGGCCAGTTCTTCGGTGATGTGGGGAACCTGCGAGAACGCCGCGACCGACTTCTCCAACTGCTCGTTCAGCTCATCGCGAGTCATCACCTCGATGTCCCAGCCGACGAGCTTCGACGCCAGCCGCACGTTCTGTCCGCGCTTGCCGATCGCCAGCGAGAGCTGATCTTCCCGCACCAGCACGATCACGCGACCGAGCATTGGGCAGAGAATCACGTCCTCGACCTCGGATGGCTGCATGGCGTTCGGGACGAGCACTTGCAGCGAGTCGTTCCAGCGCACGATGTCGATTCGCTCGCCCGCCAATTCATCGACGATGTTCTTGATTCGCGCCCCACGCACACCAACGCAGGCACCGACGCAGTCGATCTTCGTATCGGAACAGGAAACAGCGACCTTCGAGCGATATCCCGCTTCGCGAGCCAGCGAGCGGACTTCGATAATCCCCTCGGCGACTTCGGGGATTTCCGTCTTGAACAACTCCAGCACGAGATCCGGATGCGTGCGAGACAGGATGATTTTCACTCGGCTGCCGGCCTTTCGAACCTCAATGACCACGGCCCGAATTCGTTCGCCGATGCGATGCGACTCGCCGGGGATCTGTTCGCTCTTGGGCAGGAAGCCGTCGATCTTGCTGAGTGTGACGAGCGCCGAGCCACCTTCAAACCGGGTGATCGTACCGGTGACGAGTTGCCCCTTGAGGTCTTCGTACTCGTCGAAGATCGAATCCCGTTCGGCTTCGCGGATGCGCTGCATCAGCACTTGTTTGGCGGTCTGAGACGAAATACGTCCCAGAATTTCGCCGAGCATGTCGGGTTCAATGTCCTTGCCGTCACAGAGCACAGTCGGTTTGCCGGTCGCCTGATCGATCGCCACCGTGACTTCAAAGTCTTCGCCGTAATGCTTTTTCGCCGCCGACAATACCGCCTGTTCCAGCGCCTCGATGACGATGGACTTGTCGATATTCCGGTCGCGATGCAGAGCATCGACGAAGCGTAAGACATCGGCACCGTTCATTTTTTTCCTTTCGTCAAGGCTGGGTGAGTACAGCCTCAACTACGGATATCAATCAGTTCCCAAAAGAACTGTCCCAAAACAAAAAAAGCGGGCACGAGACCCACTTCTCTCGCCGCCGCCGCGAGCGGCAACGGACTCAGCCATTCAGGCCAGCCATCGACGGACAACACCGAGCAAGCTCGGAGATCATCCTTGGAACCGACACGTCTATCTCATCGGACGCCCTCACGCGAAAACACGCGGTGCTGCCAACCATCCAGAACTGTGTCGAGTCGCCCAAAGTCATTTGCGAGACGACTTTCGACGGCCAGAACGCCCCTTCCTGCTGAGCGGGGCGGTGACATTAGTTTTGACCACTCATACTGTCAAGCTGCGCGACGATTAAGGAAGGGGCAGCACTAGCCTGACCTATGGGACTCGCACGACAAAGATGGTGGCGTTGCTGGTGATGAGTTGGCGGCTGTCGTCGGTGAAGGTGAGTTCGTCGACTCGGCCGGGGAAGGTCAGGCGTTTTTCGACGACTCCGCTGGCGAGCTGGATGATCTGCACTTCGGTGGAGGCTCCGTGTTCCCAATCATTCCCAGGTTGATGATGCGGACTAATACACTTCCGGCAGACGCCCAGACCGTCGTTGTTCGAAGCTGCTCTGAGCGATTCCTGACGGGCGTGTATTGCCGCGCGGCGGACGTTTAGAGGCCAGGTCCGGCAAGTCCGACGGATACCCTAACAGCTCTCGCAGCAGACGCTCGTCGTCCGTCGTTCCGCGCGATGCCAGCAATTCCAAGAGCGATTGCAGACGGCGGCGAAACTCGACGAGCAGCGGACGATTCAGATGACAAATGCGGATCAAGAGGCGTCCCTCGGCGGACAATGCTTCCGCGGTCCCGTCCGGCGCGAATTCGACATGTTGAGCAATTGGCTCGCGGCTCAAGTCGAAAGGCAGCACCGCGTCTTGTCGGTTGCGATTGCAGCTACAACAGGCGTAAGACAGGTTGTCATATTCGTGAGCAAGGCTCGGATCAGCGCTTTGCGGAGTGATGTGATCGACGGCGAAGTCCTCTTGGCCGTCGGGCCTCCAACGCTCTCGGCTGAGGCAATAGACACAGCGAAAAGAGAATTCATCGCGTAGCCAAGGTTTGTAAGCGCGGTCATCCGTGTAGCCGCATGGGCCATGCCGGCGCGAGTGCGGTGTCATCGGGTAACGGAGCGCCGTTTCGCAGGCCGATCGCAACGACTCATTCATCGGACGTGCCCGGGAAACCAGTCGCGCGCGGCGCAGCATCGTCGAGCGTTTTCAAGAGTTGCCGGTCTTCGGGTTCACAAGCTTTGGTCACCGCATCTTGCAGGGCGTCCAATTCCAGAGTTTCCGCATCGGACAGACCCTGCGAGTACTCGACCGCAATCAGTTCGAGACGGCGGGCATTGATGTTTTTCCAGGCTCCGGACACGAGCGGCCGTCGAACCGCGTCATGGAGAATTTGGACCGCCAGATCCTCGACAGAGACCTGGCCAACATCGGCTTGCCGCTGTAATTGTTGGGCAAGTTGTTCATCCAGAGCGACGGTGACTGCCATTGCGAACGTCCTGACTTAAGCAGAAAAACTGAATTTCATGCCGAGTTTGATGCTAGCCCGGTGATCGCCAACGGAACAAGTCCAAGACCTACTGCGGCTTCGCGAGCCGCACCACATAGATGGTGGCGTTGGCGTTGCCGGTGATGAGGTGGCGGCTATCGTCGGTGAAGGTGAGTTCGTGGACTCGGCCGGGGAAGGTCAGGCGTTTTTCGACGACTCCGCTGGCGAGGTGGATGATCTGCACTCCGGTGGAGGCTCCGTTCTCCCAGAACGAGGCCGCCAGACGACGACCATCCGGCGAGAACGCGACGGCTTCGCACCTGGTCATCGCGAAGCTCGCAGTTGGCTGGGTGAGGTCGGACTTCAGGTTCCAGAGTTCCAAACTTCCATGATTGCCTGTCGCGGGAGTCTGACCGTCGGGGGCCACGGCAAAATGATTACATTGACGCTGCGGCAGCTTGGTGCGCGGGATGATCTGATCGTCTTTGACATCCCATATCTGGATGACGAAGCCACCAAGCCGTCCGACCAGCGTGCGTCCGGCTTCGGCAAAGGCTAGTTGTTGGACGGGGTGAGGCGACGATTTGATCTCCGACAGCTTCTTGGCGGGAAGGTCGTCCGACTCCCAACCCCACAGTTCGAGGACCTCGTCCGTTCCGTTGTGCCGGCCGATTGCGAGACGGCGGCCCTCGTCGTTGAGCGCAGCCGATCCTGGGTAGTTCGCGGTGACACGGCGAGTCGGCGTCAAACGATCTGCGTCGCACCGGAGAAGTGCGATGCCACCCGCACCCAGCTCGCTAACGACGAGCTGACGTTGTGGCAAAGAGGCACCGAGAACTTCGGACGCCAATGAAACGATAGGTACAGCTTGCAGACCGTTGGTTGTGGGTCGCCAAATGCCAACACGCTGGGATTCCGTTGAAGTACACAACAAGCGATCGACGACGGCGACTCGTCCGCGGCCGTCTCTTCGTGTTGGATTGGGAAGAAGCGGATCGAGTTCGGTCACTCCGTTCGAGGAAACATTCCAGAGGCGGATGGCCCCGTTGTGGTGACCGGTGAAGACGGTCTCGCCGTTCGGGGCGATCGCGAGTGTGGCGATATTGTCTGCGGGGAATGACGCTGAAGCACTTCCGAGCAACTTCGGTGGATCAGCGGCGAGATCCCAGACGCGGAACGCGCCAGTGTCGTTGATGACCATTCGTTTGGATTGCGTGGCCGAAGAAATGATTCCCGTGTCGCGAAGGCTGCCGACTCGTTGGGGTTCGCCGTCGTTGATTTTCCAGAACCAAATGCGGCCGTTGCGATCGGCGGTGGCCAAGCGACCGTCTGACAGGAAAGCGGCGTGGTCGAAGCCCTTCGCGGGGGCGTCGGATTTCTCGTCGGCATCGGCCTTCAACACGATGGCCTCGCGCGGCGTGTCTCTTCGCAGATCAATCAGATGAATGGAACTTTGCGTGTGGTTGTTATCCGTGGATTTCTTATCCGTAAAACAGAACCAATGTGAATCCGTAGAAAAGCTGACCGGAGTAGCGTTTCCATGCGGATTGGGGATGACAAACTTGGCGGCTCGCTGAGGTGGAGCGTCGTCACTGAGTTTCCAGAGACCGACGCTGAGAACAGAGGTTCCTTCAAGCGCGGCCAGCCAACGGCCGTCTGAAGACGCGGTCGCAAGATGAGTAGAGGCCGCGTCAGGCTCTGTGATCGCGAATTGCTTCTCCAAAGGCATTCCGTCGTGTGGCTTGGCGAAGATTTGAAGTTCCAAAGGTTTTGTACCGCCGTCATGAGTAAATGCAGCGATCCGGCCATCGGGCAGCAATGTCGCGGAACCGACTCCGCCGGTGCTGGGGAAGAATCGATCCGGTTGCTTGGGGTCGCGACCGTACAAATACAGGCCGTCGTTCGTCGTCAGCGTGAATTGCGTGCCATCCGAAGAAACCGACGACGAACGGATGATGTTTGAAACCCGTCGGCGATGTTGGCCCAGGACGGCGACCAGACCTTCCGGCTGACGGGGGACTCGCTCCGCCTCCGGAATCTGCGCGGGATCAAGGTCATCCCACGGGGAGGGGTCGGGTGTGCGAATTTCAGATTTGGCCGTCACAGACTTCTTGTCTTCCACACGCTTGTCGGCCAAATCTGAAATTCGCACACCCGACCCCGCGTTCTCGCGACGCTTGATCTCGACGACTTCTCGGCCGAAGCGTTTGAGCGTGATTTTGTCGCCGATGACTTCGTATTCGTCGGCGTTGGCTCCGGTGAGCACGACCTCGACCTCGCCCGAACGGACGCGCACGGAGTTCTTGCCGAAGGTCAGCGTCCGCTCTTGCTCCGGCTGAGCCAACTGGACAATTCTGACTTCGAGGCCCGGTTCGGGGGACGTGATGACCAGCTCAGCCCGGTCGCTGATTTTGATCACGATCGCGGCGGCAAGGACGAAGAAGATCGCAGCGGCAATGAGCGTGCGTCGCCGTAGGGTGGGACCAGCGGCGCTTCGCCGCGCCGGCCCACCAATGAGTTTTCGCGGGGCTTCTGGTGGGCCGGCGCTCGATGCGAGCTTGTCCCACCCTACAGCTTCGGCGTCGTCCGTCTTTGTTGTCGGCATCAGCATTGGTTGTGAGTCAGGTCGGGTAAGAGTCTCCAGACTACGAAGACAATTCGTCAGCGCGTCTTCAAATTCCTTCGCGGTTTGGAATCGCTGCGCGGGTTCACGAGCCATCGCTTTGCGGCAGATGTTGGCGAGGTTGGGATCGACGTCGGGACGCAGGGATTCGACCGGCGGTGGTGTCTTGGTGGCGATGTCCACGAGCACTCGCGTCATCGGGCCTTCAAAGGGGAGGCGGCCGGTCAGCATTTGATACAGCAAGACGCCCAGGCTGTAGATGTCGCTCCGTTCGTCGCCGCCGCTGGCTCCGAGTTGAATTTGTTCGGGAGCCATATAGGCCGGCGTGCCGACCAGTGAGCCGGATTGCGTCAACTGCGTGTCGGTCTGCGCCAGGCGAGCTAATCCGAAATCCATCAGCAGCGGCTCGCCCCGTTCGTCGATCATCACGTTCGAGGCTTTGATGTCTCGATGCCGAATGCCCACCGCGTGAATCGCCTGCAATGCGGAAGCCAGCTTGCGTGTCAGTTCGACCGCCTCACGCAGCGAGACTGTGCGGTGCTCCATCCAGGCGGACAACGACATCCCCTCGACCAGCGGCATGGTGATGAAGTGCTGGCCGTCGAGTTGGCCAACATCGTAGATCGGGCAAATGTTCGGATGCCGAATCGCTCCCGCCGCGCGAGCTTCGTTCAAGAACCGCTGCAAGATGACCGGATCGTTGACCAGCTCGGCGCGCGGAATCTTTAGCGCGACGATCCGATCCAACTGCGTATCACGAGCTTCATAGACCGCACCCATGCCCCCGATCCGACCATCCGCCGGACTTCGTAACGACCGAACTGCTTGCCGGTGAGCAACCCGATGCGTCTGGCGGCCAGCACGGCGGAGGTTTCTTCTTTCGGAGGAAAGCTGCCGGTGGGTGGGAGGTCGCCGTCTTGATCTACAGGTTTGACAGTCAGCAGCGTCGCTTCGTTGGCGGGTTGAGCGGTCGAGGCTTCCCCATTCTCGGCGATGGCGGTGGCTCGTAGCCGATCGAGATCGACGCCGTCCGCGAATTGAGGAAACCGCTGTCGCAGTTCGTCCCGCGTCGGCGAATCCTCCAGACAGAAACGAGTCAGGCATTCGGCGTCGAGCAACTCTTGAATCGCAGCCGGCTGAGACGTCAGCTCCGGCCAGTCGGCAAGATATTGCTCCAGCAACCGCTGCTCGCCTCGTTCCCAGCGATGCTCCTGGTCGATCCGCACCAGTTCGATCAACAACCGCAGCCGCAGCGGATCACCCGACTCGGGAAGAAACGGCTCGATGGCCGGGTTGCGAGTCTGTCGCCAGAGAGCTTCAAACTCGTGAACGGCGTTCGAGATCGCGGTGAACTCGTCGTGAGTCAGTTCTGAATGCGGTCGCAACACGGCTTGAGTCATGGCGAATGGCCTTCGATTGAGAGTCTGATGGGGTGACGAGCTTAGCGGATTCGGAAAACGTAGGTCAGGCTTTCCAGCCTGACCCGAACGTCGAATACCGTTCCATTTTGTTGCTCGGCGGCAAGCTGGGATTTTGAGTCCGTGAAGCGTTCGGGTCAGGCTGGAAAGCCTGACCTACGTGGACAGCGTCAGGTTGTAGTTCGTGTCGCCGGACCACCGGACGACGCGGATGAAATATGTGCCGGCGGACAAGCTGCTGGTGAAATCTTCGGACGTGGTGCCACAGCGGATCGAGGACGCCACGATTCGGCCTTGAGCATCCAAGAGTTGCACGTCCGCATCAGCACTCAGGCCGCTCAATTGCACGCGAACGTTGCGAGCTTGCGTCAGCGTGAAGCGGAAGTGGTCCTGAGTATCCGCGATTCCCACGAAGTCTCGCACCGTCGTGGGCGTGGAACTGAGTGTCCCCAGCTCTCTGGCGGTGGCAATCGTATTGTCACTCGGCGCAGCCAGCGTCGCTGTTCCGATTGTGCTGATCTGCGCCGACAGGACCGTTCGTTGCTCCAAGGATTCCGAAGAGCCGTAGCTCGGTCGCTGGCGACGCCGACGGGGCTTGCCAACCCGTTGTGAACGGCGAATCTCTTGCAACCAATGACGCATCAAGTTTGTGAACATGTTCGGTTTCCTTATTCCTCGGACAGGGAGGCGATGGCCACACAGGCCACGCTCTACCAGGGGAATAGGGAACCGCATTCGCGCGGGTGCAAGAATTTTGAGAATTCCGTAGGTCAGGCTTTCCAGCCTGACCCGAATGGCCAAAACCACGTCAATCGTTGATTGGGTCAGCCTGGAAAGGCTGACCTACGAGCTTCGATCGCTTTGCCGATCGCGTCCAATGTGCGACGTACGGACCAGCGCGAGCAGCCCATCAGTTCGGCGATCTCGGACGTGGAGCTCCCTTCCAGGCAGTGCTCGAAGACTTGCTTGGCCCACGGATCGAAGGTGGCCAACGTCGCCGTCACTTCTTCGACCAACGCGAGCGCATCCTCAACGCGCGGTTGAATCGCGGCCAACAACGCACCGGAATTGGAATCGTCTACATTGGAAACGAGCAACTGCTCACGGCCCACCGCACGTCGTTGAGCGGCATGGAACGCGACCCGCTCGGAAATCTTGTTGCGAGCAATCGCCGACAACAACTTCCACAAGGATTCGGCGGGACCAACCCGAAACTCACCCTCTCTCGAATGCCGCAAGAAGGTTCGAAAGACGCTTTGAACAACGTCGTCTCCATCAAAACGTGGCTTCAGCCGATCGGCAATCAGGCTTTCGGCCAGCTTCCAAGTGCGCCGCGAGTACCGTACGAAAAGCTCCTCGGCAGCCGTCTCTTCGCCCTGAGCCCAGCGGTCCAGCAGGTCTTGGTCGTTCGTGTCGGGCGGCATAAGAATGAGTCATCGCGTTTCGAGTTGCGAGATTCACGAGTGCATGATTCAAGGGTTGTTTCCAGCAACGCTGCTGAAAGATCACGGGCGGCAATATGCAGTAGGAAGGAATTAAGTTACCGACTGGTTCGTTGGTTCGAGTCTTCGGCCCAAAGGGCTATCAGTTCTCCTAGCCAGGGCCAACGGCCCTGGAACGGGTCACACATTTCTTCTGAGGCCCAACGGGCCAGTCGTTCGAACGCTCTGATCCTTCGGTGAACTCCGAGATGAACTGTCGGCCCGTTGGGCCTTTGCTGAAGGGGGAACCGCCCCCCAGGGCCGTTGGCCCTGGCTGGACGAACAAATGGCCCGTTGGGCCGGAGAGATGCCCCATCACGTCGTTGACGATGCTGGTATTTCATTTCCAACGGCCGGCATTAGACAAACTTGAAACGACTGACACATCTCGTTCGGCCAACCGCGCCGTTACTTCCCGGCCAGCTTCGCAGCGCGTTGCTGGACCTCCACCGGAATCTTTTCCAGCAGCATGTCGATGACGCGATCGGCAGAGACTCCGTCGCTGTGAGCCTGAAACGTCGTGACGATGCGATGCCTCAGCACCGGATGAGCGACCGCCTTAATGTCGTCGGGGCTGACGTGGAAGCGGCCCTCCAGAATGGCGCGGGCTTTCGCGCCGAGAATCAGATACTGGCCGGCACGTGGTCCGGCTCCCCAGCCGACGTATTTTTTGACGAAGTCTGCGGCTTCAGGTTCATTGGGCCGGGTCGCTCGGACGAGGTCGCGGGCGTAGATGAAGACATGCTCGGCCACCGGAACTTTGCGGACGACTTCTTGCAGCGCGAGGATCTGCCGGCCAGTGAGCGCCGGCGTCAGTTGTGGGTTCTCGCCGCCAGTTGTTTGTTTGAGGATGCGCAGCTCTTCGGCCGCGTTCGGATACGCGACGATGATGTTGAACATGAACCGGTCGAGCTGAGCTTCGGGGAGCGGATATGTCCCTTCTTGTTCGATTGGGTTTTGCGTGGCGAGCACGAAGAACGGCGCGGGCAACAAATAGGTGTTGCTGCCGACGGTGACGTGCCGCTCCTGCATCGCTTCCAGCAGTGCGGCCTGCGTCTTCGGGGGCGTGCGGTTGATTTCGTCGGCCAGCAGGATGTTCGTGAAGATCGGCCCCTGCATGAATTGAAAACCGCGATGACCGGTCTCCGGATCGTCGCGGAGCACGTCGGTGCCGGTGATGTCCGACGGCATCAGATCGGGTGTGAACTGAATGCGGCGGAACGAGAGCGTCATGATCCGCGACAGCGTGTTGACTAGCAGCGTCTTGGCTAACCCCGGCACTCCGATGAGCAAGCTGTGTCCGCCGCTGAAGAGTGCGATCAGTAATTGATCGACGACGTCGCGCTGGCCGACGATCACCTTGCCGATTTCCTCGCGCATCCGGGAATAGGCCATCGCCAGTCCGCGAATCGCTTGAGCCTCCCGCTCACGCGCGGCTTCGGCATCATCGAGCGGGGGGGGGAGAACGGGCGGAGGGGCTTCGGACATGGATGTTCTCGCGAGACAATGGTGGCGAACATCGTAGCAATTCAAAACCGCACCGCGACCGACCCGTGCTCTCAAGTCAGGACTGGCTAATTTGTGAATCCGGGTGGCACGCTCTGACCATCGGGAAGGGCGTGGGATTCGTCAACAGATGTAATTTCCACGCCCTTCCCGATGGTCTGGGACGTGCCACCCAGCGGGAATCGTCAAGCTCTCAATTCGTTCCTCGGATGCCGGTCGACTGGTCGGCTTTGAGGAAGTTGGTCGAGGGGATGAACTTCCAGATTTTCGCTGAGGCTTCGCTCGGTTCGCCGTTGAGGGTCGATTGTCGCCAGATGGTGGCTTGCCGATTGCCGGTCGCTCGCAGCGTGTAGAGTTCTTTCGATTCGTCGAACGTGATCTCGTCGGCGCGGGCGTTGAAGGTGCGGCCTTCGAGCTTGGCGTTCCCCTTGGCCTCTAACTCGACGAATGGCTTTTGTCCGTTCGTCTCTTTGCGTTGCAGAATCTGCAGCGAGTCGCACTCCATGACGCCGCCATCTTTGGGGAGGTGATCAGGGTCGATGGTTTCCAGCGGATTGGCGACCGGGCCGTAGAGGATGTGAACTCGATCCTGGAACTTCGTCTGCCGCTCGTGCAGGTTGCCGATCGTCTTGCCGAAGAAATTGATGCGTGTGAACTCCCAGTTGGAGACTTCCGATTCGAGCGGCCGATTGGCCTGCGCGACGGCGCGCGGCGCGAGGGCCGCGCGTTTGCCCCGTCCGGGCCGCCACATGGAAATCTCGCCGGGGCCGACTGCTTCCATGCGTCCCGTCTGTTGGTCGAGCGTCATCGTTGCGAAGTGACCGCGCCGGATTTCGGACAGCTCTTTGTCGGCGTACAGCGTGTGATCGATCTCGACCCCCTCTTTGCAGATCACACGCCGCACCTCCGCTTGCGAGGCCGGGCCGGAATCCTCTTGGAATGACATCCGCTCGGTCAGCACGACCTCCATTTCCTCGCACTGCAACCGGCTGTCGCTCAGCGCGGCTTTCACACCGTTGAGAAACGTCGCGGTCTGGCCGTCGAACAACATCTTCTCTTTCCACCACACGGTCAGCAGCGCGGAACTGGCGAGCTTCCGACCTTCAAAATCGTTTTTGACCGGCATCCGCAAAGCTCCGGCCCCTTCGATCCAGGTGCGATTGTTGAGACGGTCGAGGAAGACTTCGTTCCCTTCGATGTCAAAGCCGCGCGCTCGAATCACCGCCGGCTGTCCAAAGATGTGCAGCACTTGCTGGCCGTTGCGGCTGGCGTTCCGTATGTGCAGTTTTTCGCCGGTGAGATGCAACGGCTCTTCGTCCCCTTGGCGTGGCTGTTGGATATCAACATTTCCTTCGGTCCAGACCTCGCTCAGTTCCGCTTTCAGGTCGTTCGCCTTGGCGGCCTTGGTGGCGTCGTCCTTCAAGTTCACCTTCGCGCGGATGCGATCCGCCGTGAGTTGCAGGGGTTCGGCCAACCGCTTCGGCGATTCGCTCATCGGCGATTCACTCTTCGCGGAAGCGACTTCGGCGGTAGCGGGGAGTATTCGTCGGCGCGATTTTGTGGACTTCACCAATTCGCTGGGCGCAGCGGATCCCTCGTTGAAGTCGACGACGAAATACGGGGTCTGCGCGGACATTTGTGGGCTGACAATGACGACATTGCCTTGAGCTTGGAGCTGTCGTGGCCGGAACTCGCGCACGGTCAGTTCGGGAGTTGGGACCGCACGCGGCGTTACCGCATTTGCGGAGACGGTCGGGCCGTGTCCGAGCGCATCCACGAAACCATTGCGCTCCGTGAGAGGTCTGCCCAGCGCGGAAGGCGTGTCGTCTGGCCGTTGAGAATTTGTCGCGCGAACCGTGCCGAGAGCTGTTCGGCTTTGGGTCAGCGAAGCCAGACGGCGAGGTTGCCTGGTGGGCCGATCGAACCACAAATCAATTTGATCTCCCTTCAGGCCGGTCTTCTGCGTCGGCTGCTCGAGAATCGCGCGGCCGACCAACGTCAGGTGGTCCAGGTCTCCACCTGGTTCAGGTTTCAATGAAAATTCCTGTTGCCATCTCGCCGACAGGTCAACCACATCCGAGTCTGGCGGTCGGCGGCGTAATCGGCCGGCACCGGTTCCAATCGCAGAGACGATCTGGCCTTGTTCGTCGTGAACGAGCTTCAAATACGGGCTGCTCAATTCGATGCCGGTTCGCTTCTGTTTGACGATCACCGAGGTCAGTTCCGATGGTTTGATTTGTCCTTCGATCGGCAGTGCGGAGAGCGTGACGGTGCGTGTCGGGACGTCGTAAACCAAGCTGGGTGTGAGCACGGTCAAGTCATTGGCGGGCGAATCCAGTTCGACCCGGCCGTCGGTTTCCAGCTTCGACACCGTCAGAGAACTGTTGCTCGACCGCGCCGCGCCGAATCCCTGAGCCGGTGCCGCAGAGACCAACGCCGACGCATTGCCGCGATCGAGCGGCACAACGAGCGGAGCATCGCCGCGCGACTGCGGTGTGTCCGTCGGCTCCCTCGCGAAGTCGTCCTCGAAAGACAGTTTCAGCTTGTTGTCGCTGCGCAACCGATCGGGTTTGCCGCGGCCAGTGTGGTACGCGACTTGAACGTTCCCGTGGAACTCGGCTTCGCGCTTCGCCGGATTAAAGTCGAAACCTTTTTCGCAAGTGACGTGCAACGGTCCGTCGTTACTGACAAGGTCCATCTCGACGTGATTGAGTAGTGTCACGAGCCCAATGCCGCTGAATGCCAGGAGTTGATCGGGACGAGGACGCTCGGTGGGAAGCAGATCGACTTTCAAACCTTCGGCAGTGCCGTGATGTTGTTGATAGGTGAACTCGACGGCGGCATCGGTCCGCAGTTCCTTCGTCGATTCGTCGAAGAAAAAATCGCGTCCCTGGATGGTCAGACCATCGGCCCCCGTCACCGTCACTTGGCCCTCCAGCTTGCAGTTGATGACACGGCCGACCTTCTGATTCACCGGGTCAAACTCGGACGAGAACCGAATCAGCCCGCGCTCCGAAACCAATGTCACCGGTGCTTTGTCCGCCGCCCCATCGCCGCTCTCGCCCCCTTCGGGAGCATCGAACAAAATCATCGCGAACGGCTGGAACTCGTAGACGTCGCGCGACTCGCTCCGCGGCTTCCAGGTTTCGGAGAAGAGCACCCCACTGGCGAGGCGAATCTGAAACTTCGCCTGCGCCGCCCAAGGAGCCGCCGGCAAAAATCGTTCTGCGTCTGAGCGGTTGCCCGGCGGCGGCTCGGCCTTCATTTCCTCTTGGTCGTCCAACGTCCCCAGCGGAGCGGCCAGCAGCGGCGGCTCCAATCGCGGAGTCACCACCAGCGCATACAACCAGTACAGCCCGGTCAGGCCGGCGATGACAGTCAGCGTGAAGCTCAGCCGCTTGAGCACGAGGAACTCCGATCCGAGCTGTGAGCCGCAAGGCGCTAGCCGCGGGTTGTGTTTATCGACCCGCGGCTAGCGCCTTGCGGCTCACTCACGAACTTGTTTTCAAATCGCCTCTTCCTCAGAAGGCATCAGCCCAATCACGTCCGTGATATCGATCAGCCCAATCGGCCGGTGCGAATCATCGACCACCGGCAGTTCGCTGATCTTGCGGCTCGACAGCACTTCGACCGCGTCGTGCAGCAGCGAGTCGGGGTCGATCGTCAGCGGTGATTTTGTCATCACTTCGCCGATCGGCCGATCCAACTGCGCTTCACGATGCTGTTCGAGCAGCCGGGCCAAGTCACTGTCGGTAAACAGTCCGCTCAAGCAACCGTCGGCGTCGATCAAGATCACCGCGCCGGTTCGTCGGCCACCGCAACTGGGCGACGAGAAGACCTCGCGGATCGTCGCCGACTGCGAAGCGATGCGCAGTTGATTGCCGCTCCGCATCACTTCCCGAACCAACCGCAACCGCCGCCCCAAGCTGCCGCCCGGATGCAGCACGGCAAACTGCTGCGGCGTGAACCCGCGCGCGCGGCTGAGCACCAGCGCCAGTGCGTCGCCGATCGCCAACATCGCCGTCGTACTGCACGTCGGCGCGAGACTCAGCGGCCCCGCCTCGCGGATCGAACCGAGCCGCAACACGATCTCCGCCTGCAAGCCGAGCGTGCTGAATTCATTCCCCGTGAGTGCGACGCACGTCACGTCGAGACTCCGCGCCGCCGCCACGACGTCGCACACCTCTTGAGTCTCGCCGCTGTTCGAGATCGCCAGCAGAACATCCTCGCTGCTGAGACAACCCAGATCGCCATGCAACGCCTCGGTGGGATGCAAGAACTGCGACCGTGTGCCCGTCGAAGCCAACGTCGCCACCACCTTCTGCCCGATCAGGCCCGCCTTGCCGACACCGGTGATGACCACTCGCCCGCGCAGGTGCAGCATCAGATCGACCACTCGGCAGAAGTCCGTGTCCAACCGCTGCGAGAGTTCGAGGAGCGCCTCCCCCTCTTGTTTGATGATCGCACGGCCTTCGCGCAATTGCTCAAACTGTGAATACGTCGCCGCCGTCGTCGCTGGCTCTGCCGCCGCGCGACTGCTCACCGCTGCCTTGCTCATAAAACGTCATCCTTGACGAGTGCTCTCACGCCGGAGGTGGGGCGCTCTTGCCCGTCCTCGATTGGGGGGCGGGTTATACGCCCGCTCGAAAAATCGAGTCAATTGGGCAGTTGCAAGGAGTCCCACGAATGCCAGGAGACGACCAATTCTTCGACGATTATCCGCATTCGTCGTCTCCTTTCATTCGTCGGGCACCTCCGCCTCAAGAATGACAGCTTCGCCAAACGATCACTTCGGCCACAAATAATCCAAAAGCTCCACAGCGTGGCGGTAGTCGGGGACCACAATGTCCGCACCAACGCCAATCAAGCGGTCGCGCTTCCAAGGATCGGGCCGGCCGCTCTTATTGCGTTCGTCGCTGGCCACGGCGATGGCGGTTCCCTCGGCGGTTTTGATGTTGTCGATCTCCACGTATCCGTCACCAAAACCGAGCAATCGCGAACCGGCCGCGTTGTTTTCGCGGAGGATGCGCTCAATGACCATCTGCTTCGAGAAGTTCTGAAAGTCGTCGCGAGCCCCATAAATGTGCCGGCCAAAGAACGGCGTCAGGCCCAGCAACTCGACTTCTTCTTTGACATAGACTTCGTCGGTGCCGCTGGCGAGATACAGCGCGACGCCGCGTGCTTGCAGCTCGCACAGCAACTCGACCGAACCAGGAACCAGGAATTCCGCAGCGGCAACTCGTCCCGTCCGCAGACCGTCACGGCGATGGTTGATCCGTTCGAGCAGCCGGTCGTGATAACGCTGTTTGTAAACCAGCGGATCTTCCGGCGAGCCGCCGCGCTGACGCACCTCGTCCGCCAAGCGCATCATCTGGTAAATCGTCTGCTTGCCGTTGAGCTGCATGATGAAGTCCAGCGACAGCTTCGCCAGTTCGTCATCCGATTCGGAGGTGCCCGTGGCGCGCAGCACTTCGACCATCAGCGGCACCATGACCTCCGGCCAGCCCTCGCGAATCAGGCTCAGCGTGCCGTCGAAGTCGAACACCGCGTGTCGCGGCGGTTCGGTCAGCGTGACTTCGCGGACGACCTCAATGGTGGTTTGCGGCAGAAAGCGCGTCGGCCCGATGTCGGTCACGCGGCGTTGATAGTCGGTTTCGTGGGGCATCTGAATACGATCGGGGTCGGGTGTTCGGTTTTTCGAAATTGGCCGGGAGTTCGCGTCATCAATGTGGCCAGCGTTATGCCGGCCAATTCCGAAAAACCGAACACCCGACCCCTGATTTATAAGCGGGGACCAATGTTGTGAACGACGTCCTCAACTTTGAATCGAACCTTGGGCAGCACGGCATACTTGTCGTCGGGGGCACGATACCCGGCCACGGCGACAACCACCGTGCCCAAGCCTTCGCGCGGCAGGCCGAGCAGTTCGTCGTACTTCTCCGGAACGATTCCTTCCATCGGGCAGGTGTCGATCCCCAGCATCGCGGCCGACGTCATGAAATTCCCCAGCGCGATGTAAGCTTGCAGCGCGGCCCAATGATGGATGTCGACCCCCGACGGCGGTGGAACCAGCGAGCTCATCATCATTTTCTTGAATCCGGCCAATGACTCGGCCGCGACGCCGCGCACCTCCGCTGTCCGCGCGACGTAGCGATCGACATCAGATTCGGTCAGCGGCTTTCTCGCCGTGAAGACCACGACATGCGAGGCGTCGGCCACCTGTCGTTGCCCCCACGAGATCGGCACGAGCTGATCCTTAATCGTTTGATCGGTGATGACCACGAATCGCCACGGCTGCAACCCGAACGACGACGGAGTCAGCACCAACGCGTGCTCGAGCGTCTGCCAATCCTCGGCCGCGATTTTGCGAGTCGGATCAAATCGCTTGACGGCGTATCGCCACCGCAGTTGTTGCAGCAGCGTTTCATTGCTCACCGGTTTTGGCGCACTCATCCGCAAAACCCTTCTCAGCCCGCAGTGCTTGTGAATCTCAAACCAAGGCGGATGCTAGGTGGTCAGATTCACGGAGGGAAACCATCTGGTCACGCAAGAAATGAAAGCGACTCAGGCTCGTTAGCAATCGACGCGATACCGACGCAGTTTGTCGGGATCGACTTCGATGCCCAAGCCGGGGCGAGTCGGCACGGCGATGGTCCCCGACTGAATCTGGAATGGTTCGGTGATGACATCGTCCTCCAAGCCGTAGTAGGTGGAGTCGTTCGCCAGCGAATACGCCGGACACGCCGCCGCGACGTGCAGCATCGCCGCCGTCTTCGGGCCGAGGTCATGTCCGCAGTGCATGATGCACGGCAACCCCGCCGCCTCGCAGACGTGGCCGATCTTCACGCAAGGCAAGATGCCGCCGGCGATGTGCGTGTCCGGCAGGATGAACTCGGCGGCCTCTTCGCGAATGATCGCCATCACGCTGGCCGGATCGGTCACGCTCTCGTTGAGCGCGATCGGCACGCGCGTCTGTCGGCGCAGCTTCGTCGCGTCTGACAACGGCTCGGCCGGGATCGGTTGTTCGAGGTATTCGAGGTTGTATTGTTCGAGATGCCGACACAACTCCGCGGCATGCGCTGGCGAGTAAGCGCGGTTCGGATCAATCCGCAGCTTCAACCGATCACCAACGGCATCGCGAATGCCGCGGACCATCTCCAAGTCTTCGGTCATGTCGGCACCGGCTTTGGTCTTGAGCGTGCCGAAGCCCATCTCGACATACCACCGAGCGAACTCGCCAGCCCGCTCGTAAGTTTGAATGCCCATGCAAGCGGCGAGAGCGACTCGCGGCCGAATCACTCCGCCGAGCAACACCGCCACCGGCAGCCCCACCGCTTTGCCACAGATGTCCCACAGCGCCAATTCGATCCCCGACTTCAATCGCGTTTCGAGTGGGCAGTCCCGATGAAACGCCGCGATGTTTTGCGGGTCGCGGCCGATCAACCATTCGCGTGCCTGCTGTTCCATCAGCCGTCCGCTGAGATTCGGCAGGAAGTTGACGTTGTGCTCGCCCCAGCCGACCAGGCCCTCGTCTGTCTCGACACGCACGATGCCGCTCTGCGTCGTGGAGCTGCTGCGGATGTGCGAACGATACGGAGCCAGCGGAGCCGTCTGCGGCACCTCAACAATCGTCACAGAAACATCGGTCACTCGCATGTGATTGCCTGCGTCCTCTGAGCCGCAAGGCGCTAGCCGCGGGTTTGTCTTCATCAACCCGCGGCTAGCGCCTTGCGGCTCACGAATGTGTTTTCAACACGCCTGGCGAAAAGCCATTGTTCATCAAATCAATTCTCGGATCGGCTGCCCTTCATCGAGCAGATGCTGCGGTCGGCCTTGCGGGTCGGTGAGCGCGGTGCGATGTGGGTCGATGCCGAGGTTGTGATAAATCGTGGCAAAGACCTCCTTGTAATGGACCGGTCGAGCAATCGCCGTGCTGGCGGTGCGGTCGGTCTCGCCGAGGATGACTCCGCCACGCAGACCGCCACCTGCGAGGATCGCGGGGCCGACTTGCGGCCAGTGATGCCGGCCGCCGCTCTTGGGATCGACGCGCGGAGTGCGGCCGAACTCGCCCCAGGCAACGACCGTCACGTCGTTCAACTGGCCGCGTTGCTCAAGATCAGTGATGAGTGCGGACAAACCATGATCGACAATCGGCAGCAGATGACGCAGCCGCGGGAAGTTGTCCGAATGCGTGTCGAAGTCGCTGATCGACAGACTGACGCAACGGACTCCGGCGTCGATCAGCCGCCGCGCAAGCAAAAACTTGCGGGTCGATTCCGGTCCCTCGGATGTGAAGTTCGGGCGACCCGACGTTTCTTTCAACGTGTAATGATCGAGAACTCGCGGGTCTTCCTTGCTGAAGTCGAGTGCGTCCGCGAATCGTCCAGACGTCAGAATGCCAACCGCTTGCTGAGTGAACCGGTCCATCGCGGTCATCATGCCGGCAGCATCGACTTCGCGACGAAACAAATCGAACTGAGCCAGCAGCGTCGTCCGGTCGCTCAGCCGATCCACATCAATCGCGCCGTCGAGCTTCAAGCTGACCGAGTGATTCGTTCCCAGCCGGGCCAGTTCATTCTTCATGCCCGGTTCGAGTTCTCGCGCGAACATCTGCGAGATGTCCGGCCGAAACGGTTGATACGCCGGTCCCAGAAATCCCGGCCGAGCACTGTTCCGCACCAACGCTCGGCCTTGCATCAGATCGACGAACGACGGAGCCGCGTCGCTGGTCGAACCGCGCAGCTTCGAGATCACCGAACCCAACGCCGGCCGACCGCCGAGCGATTGCAATTCCTTCGCGACGAATCCCGACTGACATTGAAACGCATCGTGAGCCCCCGCCGATCCCACCAGCGACCGCACGAACGCGACTCGATCCGCGATGCTCGCCAGCTTCGGCATCAACTCGCAGATTTGAATACCAGGCACCGCCGTCGCGATCGGATCGAACTCGCCCCGAATCTCGACCGGAGCCTGCGGCTTCAAATCAATCGTGTCGAGCTGCGGCGGACCACCATCAAGATGGACGAACACAACCGCCTTCGACGATGTCCTCGCTCCAGCCTCCTCTTCCGCCCGCAACCACTGCGCGAGCGACGCCACCGCTCCCCCAAAAGCCCCGGCACGCAAGAATCCGCGCCGGTTCAGTTCGCCATCCGAAGGACATTTCATTTGCGAATCGAGTTTCATGAGCGCCTCTCCACCGAATCAACATCGACCGGGGTAAATAGATTTCAGACTTCGACGTGCGCAACCTCAAGCGGCTGGGCGATCATTCGATTTGGGTGTGTTGTGCTATGCCTTCACAGAGGCCGTCTTGGATTCTGCGATTGTCGAACTGCCGGGGACCGAGACAGCAGCACTCGCTGGAGGTAGTTGCTGATTCGAGGTGCCTTGGATTCGTGCGAGGAGTTCCGCGCGGTGACGATACATGACCGCCAGAAGTTCATCGTCTTCGATGTCACCCAAGCCGCGTCCGACTTGGATGTCCCCCAGGAATCCGAGGAAATCGAAGATTTGTCCCAGCCGGGCGTCTGGTGACAACGACCAAATCTCGGATAACACGGTCACCGTTTCTTGCTGAAGTTCTGATTTCATCGGAGCACTTCTCCAATTCTCGGTTCTGGTCCGAACGCCCGTGCGAGTTTGCCGACGACTTCGACCCGGATCAATTGGCCGGGAACCAGTTTTGCGATTCGAGTGGCCCGCGTCACGCCATTAAACAAGATCAGGACTCCATCCGTCCCTTCATAAACCCACGGAGGCGGCATCCCCATTGTCGATTTTCCGAACAGCGAGATTTGTCTCGCCAGTTTGGCCGGGTCCGCACCCTGCCGGCGAGAGGGAAGTAAACGCAATTCAGCCGGATCGACATCACGAAATTCTGGCACCCGAGCAATGTAGTCATGGATGCAATTCAAATCACGCGGACGATTGTTCGTTTCGTTCTCGTATCGCAAGACCGGCTCGAACCGCGAGCGGCGGATGACCGTCACCGCCGAAGAATTCCTGCGACGCTTCTTGCAGCATGTCTTGCCCAAGGGCTTTCGCAAGGTGCGTCACTACGGCTTCCTGGCCGCACGCCGCCGCTCC
>CAMDPX010000005.1 GCA_945905295.1 Planctomyces sp. SH-PL62
AGCTACAAAGCGACGAAGGAAGAGTTCGTCTCGCGCACGCCGCTGCCGCTGACCGACTGCACCGTCGGGAAGGACGGAGCCTTGTACTTCACCATCGGCGGCCGAGGCGCTCAGTCCGAGTTGTTCCGAGTCACCTACGTCGGCAAGGAAGATGTTTCAACGGTCGATGCGCGGGATCGGCAAACGGATCCCCTATTGAAGGTTCAACCTTACCAGTGGCGAGGTGAGCGGCACGAGCTTGAGGGTTTGCACGTTCGCACTCCCAATAACTTTGAAATTACCGACTTGCTCTTGCCGTCAAACCTCGGTCACTGGGATCGACATCTGAGTACCGCCGCAAGAGTCGCCTTGGAACGATTGCCATTGGCAAGTTGGCAAGACGCGATTTTCGCCGCACCCGACAAAATCAGCAGCAGTCAACCGGACCATGCAATGAATTCACCTTATCGCAACGTCGTGATCCACGGTTGTGTTGCGTTGGCTCGGCAAGCCGAACCCGCATTGCTCCCCAAGATTCTTTCGACACTCGGCAAGCTCGATTTCGCGCAGCTCACCGAGTTTCAGCAGCTCGGCCTGCTGCGAGCCTACCAACTCGCGTTCATCCGGCTGGGCAATCCCGACAAGGAGACGTGCGCCGCGCTGGCGAAGAAGTTTGACGATCTGTTCCCGCAGAAGTCGGACTTCGTCAACCGCGAGCTGGCGATCCTGATGATTCACTTCCAGTCGCCGGGAGCCGTCAAAAAATTGGTGCCGCTGCTGGCTCAGGAGCGACGCTCCACCGTAGGTTGGGACTCCGTCCCGACCAGCCCGGGAACTGTCCCGACCAGTCCGGCAACCGGCTCGCCATCGTCCAAAGATTCGGAAGGAACCGCAGGGTCGGGACGGAGTCCCAACCTACAAACAAGCGATCTCCTCAGCCGCAACAAAGGCTACGGCGGAGTCTTCGCCGCGATGCTCGCCAACCAGCCCGACCAGCAGCAGTACCACTACGCCTTCGTCCTGCGGAACCTGAAGACCGGCTGGACGCTCGACGACCGCAAGGCGTACTTCGCGTGGTTCGAGAAAGCCCGCACCTGGAGCGGCGGGGCCAGCTATCCCAAATACCTGACCAACATCGACAAGGACGCCTTCGCCAACTGCACCGACGCCGAACGCCTCGCCATCGAAGCCCTCGGCATCCGCAAACCCTACGTCATCCCCGAACTCCCCAAAGCCAAAGGCCCCGGCAAGGACTACTCGGTCGAGGAAGTCCTCGCCCTGGCGACCGACAAGCTGAAAGCCCGCGACTTCAAGAACGGCGAGAAGATGTACAAGGCCGCCCGCTGCGTCGTCTGCCACCGCTTCGGCGGCGACGGCGGAGCCACCGGCCCCGACCTCACCCAACTCGCCGGCCGCTTCAACCTCAAAGACCTCAACGACGCCATCGTCGATCCCAGCAAAGTCATCTCCGACCAATACAAAGCCTCGGTCATCGAAACCAAAGCAGGAAAAATCATCACCGGCCGCATCGTGAGCGAATCGAAAGACTCAATCACGATCGTCGTCGATCCGGAAAACGCCACGAAGACCGTCGAGGTCAAAAAAGCCGACATCGAAACGAACCAACCCTCGAAGGTCTCACTGATGCCGAAGGACTTGCTCAAGACGTTGAACGAAGACGAAGTCCGCGACCTGCTGGCGTACTTACTCTCTCGCGGCAATCCCAACGACGCGATGTTTCGGAAATAACCTGGAGTGCGGTGGCTCGACAAATCACTCCAGGGGCAGAGAGAAAACACAACAGACGGGCAACAGTGATCGCAACTTGCTCATTGGCAGTCTGGCTTTGCAGAGGGACTTGATCAGTCGCGATGTCGCCTGACGACCGCTTGGCCCTCGAAGCGATGGTCGATCGGCACATCGGCAAACAGGGTGGCGAACCCGGCCAGAGTTTGGCCGCGCTCAGTTCGGTGTTGGAGGTCGCCGACGAACTGCGCGAGTTGAACGACGAAGATGTGCAACACAGCTTGGGGCAATTGGCCGCACCGGCGGGTCGTCAAGCGCGGATTTGGTCGGGAGTGATTCCTGCTCAAGATGAGGAAGAATCACGGCGCGATCAATTCCGAGCATGGCCAGCCCGGCGACAAACCAACGCAGGAACTGTTTCACTTCCTGGATGGCGTGTTGAAGAAGTAGTGAATCCCACGGAACTGAACCATGCACCGCAGAACATTCCTCGCCAGCAGCCTGTTTTCGGCAGTCGCTTTGACGTCTCGGATCAGGGCCGACTGGGAGCCGAGTCAGCGCTATCCCGATCCGCGGATCAAGATCATCGATCCGAGCTTCACGAAGTATCGGTTGAACCTGGCCAAAGTCGAACGCATCGCGACCGGCCTGCGCTGGAGCGAAGGGCCGGTTTGGTTTGGCGATGGACGGTTCCTGTTGTGGAGCGACATCCCGAACAATCGAATCCTGAAGTGGGAGGAAGAGACCGGGGCCGTCAGCCTCTTTCGTAAGCCGTCGCACAACTCCAACGGCAACACGCGCGACCGGCAGGGGCGGCTCGTGACCTGCGAACATGAGTCGCGGCGAGTCACACGCACCGAGTACGACGGCTCGATCACCGTCATCGCCGATCAGTTCGACGGCAAGCCGCTCAATTCGCCGAACGATGTCGTGTGCAAGACCGATGGCTCGATCTGGTTCACCGATCCGCCGTTCGGCATCCTCGGCTTTTACGAGGGGCAAATCGCGAAACCGCAACTGCCGACCAACGTCTATCGCTGGGATCCGAACTCCAAGAAATTGACGATCGTGGCTGGCGACATCGACCGTCCCAACGGGCTCGCGTTTTCGCCCGATGAGTCGCAGCTCTACATCGTCGAGGCCGGCGTCTCGCCGCGTGTGATTCGCATCTATGACGTCATCAAAAACGGCACCGAGTTATCCAACGCCCGCACGCTAATCACCGCCGAACCGGACGGAACTCCGGACGGACTGCGAGTCGATGTGGACGGCAACCTGTGGGTCGGTTGGGGCATGGGCAAAGAGGGGCTGGACGGCGTTTCCATCTTCAACCCGCAAGGGACGCTCATCGGCCGAATCGATCTGCCGGAACGCTGCGCGAACCTGTGCTTCGGCGGTCGCCACCGCAATCGCCTCTTCATGTGCGGCAGCACGTCGATGTATTCGCTGTTCGTGAACACTCAAGGGGCCATCGGCGGATGACGTCGCCTGAATCTCCGAGGCTGTGAATAAATGACGTGGGGCACGTTTTCAACGTGCCCAATCAGCCTATTTTCGAGCACGTTGAAAACGTGCTCCACGAAAACGTCACAGCCTCTCCGAGTCGGGACTCTTGCGAGAAAGCTCCCGACTCGGAGAGTCAGGCTACGGTGAAAAGCCACTTCTCGGATAGCCTCTGAGTACCGATTTCACGCCAGTAGTTCTCGCACGACCTTTGCCTGAGTCAGATCGGTGTCCGTCAGCGTTTCTTGGCGACCTTCGTGATCGAACGCCAACCGCTGGTGGTCGAGTCCGAGGGCGTGGAGCAGCGTGGCGTGGAGGTCGTGCATGGTGACGACCTGGTCGATGGATTCGTAACCGAAATCGTCGGTGCCGCCGTGAGCATAGCCCTGCTTGATCCCGCCGCCGGCGAGCCACAAAGAGAAACCTCGGCGGCTGTGATCGCGGCCGTTCGCTCCTTGCGAGACCGGGGTGCGGCCGAATTCACCCATCCAGACCACCAGCGTCGAATCGAGCAGTCCGCGCTGTTTGAGGTCTCGCACCAACGCGGCGCTCGGTTGATCGATGCCGGCCGCGACGTTCTTTGTCGCGTTGGCGTTGTCGGCGTGAGTGTCCCACGGCTGGCTTTTCAAATAGACACCGACGAATCGCACGCCTCGCTCGATGAGTCGCCGAGCCAACAGGCAGCGCGCGCCGTAAGCCTGAGTCGCTGGCTGGTCGAGACCGTACAGCTTGCGAGTCTCCTTCGTCTCTTGTTTGAGATCGACCGCGCCGGGAACAGCCGCTTGCATCCGGGCGGCTGTCTCGAAGTCGCGCAGCCGGGCTTCGAGATCCGTGTTCTCCGGGAACCGCGCGGCGTGTTCTTGATTGAGACGCGAGACGAGATTGAGTTGCCGCGCTCGGGCGGCGGCGGTGATGCGATCGGGCGTGCGCAGGTTGAGCACCGGAGCAGAGGCGTCGCCGACACTGAAGGGTGTCCCCTGATGTTGAGCCGGAAGCCAACCAGCGGACCAATTGAGCGTGCCGTTGATCGGCAGGCCGCCGGGATCAGGGAGGACCACGAACGCCGGCAGATCCTGATTGCCGGAACCGAGACCGTAGGTGAGCCACGAACCGAAGCTCGGCCGGTCGGTGGCGATGGGATGACCGCTGTGAGCGATGCGGAGGGCGGTCTCGTGACAGACCGATTCCGTCGTCATCGAACGCACGAGCGTGATCTCGTCCGCGATTCCCGCAATGTGCGGAATGATCTCCGACAACCGCATCCCGCACTCGCCGTGCGGCTGAAACTTGAACGGCGAGCCGAGCAGGTTCCCCGAAGCCGACGGTGACAGCGTCTCGACTTTGTTCTGTCCCGGATACGGCTTGCCACTCAGCTTCGTGAGTTCCGGTTTTTCATCGAAGAGGTCCATCTGACTCGGACCTCCATTTTGGAACAGACACACAATCCGCTCCGCCTTCGGTACATGATGAGGACCAACTGCCGCGGCACGCTCCGCCGCGCGCGGCTCCCGCGCCGTCAGCCACGACAGCGCGATCGCCCCGAGGATGCCGCTGGCCGACTGTCCGAGAAATGCTCGGCGTTGTGCTCGCAAGACAGAGTTAAGTACGTAGCCATCATCGCTCCGCGTGATGAGCCGGTCGGTCACAGAGCGTTGGCAAGCGTTCGGCTCGTCACGCGGAGCGATGCCGGCTACGTATCTGCGGCTTCGCCGCAAACGAAGGTCTTTCACAGTTTGCTCCCATTGACCTTCAGCCATGGCGTGAACGCGCCCGTGGCGTGGACCTTCACTTTGCGCTTCCAGACTTTGCCGTCACTGAAGGCGAAGAGAGTGTCCAACTCGCGCCCACCGAGACAGACCGCTTGGATCGGCTTCGCTTCGAATTTGCGAACGAGCGTCGGGTACTCATGGCCGCCTCGAAACGCGACGAAACTACCGCTGGCGGCATAGACGCGACTGAAGGCATCCGGGCGTTCCCAAGCGGCGCTGAAAGCGGCAATGCCACCGCTGCTGCCGCCTGACATGCAGCGGTCGTTTCCGTCGTTCGAGAGTTTCAGATCGAACTCTTTGGCCACAAACGGCAGCAACTCTTCGACGAGGAACCGGACGTTGTTGTCTCCCACGCCATCGTATTCAAAGCAACGATTGCGACGTCCCAGCGTGCCCTTCATCGGAGCGGGGAGATCGCCAGGTCTGACGAACACGCCGATCGTCACGGGCATCTCTTTGGTGGCGATCAGCATTTCCAGCAACTGCTTTTCTTTCGGGGTGTACCCGTCCGTTTTGACATACACACAAGCGGGCTTCGAGCCATCGTATTGAGCCGGGATGAAAACGGTGACGTCGCGCACGGTGCCGGGAAAGATCACGCTCTTGGTGAATGAGCATTGCTTCGTCACACCGGGAAGCACGTCTTCCGGCTTGATGGCGGGCGGGAGGTAGGCCGTTGCCCCACTGTTGCCAGCGGCGTTGGCGGCAGGAATCGGGCTGCCCGCCAGCGGCTTGATGAACCATTGCAGGTGCGGGTCTCCCTCTTTGTTTTCCCACAAGTCGATTTGAGCTCCGGGGGCCTTGTTGCCGCCGAAATCATTGAGGCCCTTCTCGGGCGCATGCTTGGGAACGAGCGTGTAACTGCCGTTGTCTTGCTTATTCAAAGTCCAGATTTGCCACGGTTGACCGCTGTCCGATTCCAGCACGATGGCTGTGCCGTTCTTGTCTCCCCCCTTCGCCACAGCCAGCACAAGTTTGGAACTGTGAGACGGCTTGATTGAATAAAGACCATCGCCTTTGGGAAGGACGATCCATTTCTGATTCGCCGCAGCCGACGGTTTGCCAATCGACACCACCGTACCGTCGGTCGTTCCCGAATCGACCGCTTCCAAAACCAGCGCCGGCGCGCTGACCGGGATGACCGAGTAATAGCCCCAGTCTTCACCGCGAGACGGGCAAGTCGTCCCACCGGCAGTGAGCACGACAACAAGGAGTTTGATCCGGCTCAGTTTGAATGTGCCGTGCATTGTGGTCTTTCGATGAGTCTTCATGGTTGAACGTGGGAAGCCCACATCCGCCGCGCGGCGCTCGCACCGGTTTGAACCGGACGCGAGCGCGTACCGGCTGATTCTGGTCGATTCGCATCTGCCGCTCGCCTTACACCAACTCCTTCACGGTCCCCGTTGCGATTCCACCCTGAAAATGATCGGGCTGAGGCATGCCGACTTGGGTGATGACGGTTTGCCAGACGTTGGCGATGGGCATGTCCTTCTTTGCCAGGTGTCCCTGATGCTTGACCCCCAGTGCCGAGCCGCCGCAGAGGATCAGCGGGAGCATCTTCGAATCATGTGCGTTGGGGCCGCCGTTGGTCGTGGCCCAGGCGGCCAGCGTGTTATCGAGCAACGTGCCGCTCCCTTCTTTCACGTCTTTCAGCTTGCCGAGGAAGTAGGCCCATTCAGCCATGTAGAGCGCATCGACTTCGCGCCACATCGCGATCTTGTCGTCCTCTTGGGAATTGTGCGTGAGAGTGTGCAGATCCCATTTGCTCTTGGTTTGGTAGCCGTAGCACTTGGCTTCATCTCCCTCGGTGCGAGGAATGTGACTGACGACGCGCGTGCTGTCGGTCTGGAAGGCCAGCGCGATCATGTCGAACATCAGCCGGGTGTATTCGGAGTAACCGCGTCCGTCGGCGGCAATGCGATCGCGCGGCGAGCCTGGGCCGAAGTCGGGCTTCGCGATCTTGGGCTTGGGACGGTCGATCCAATCTCCCTCAACCTTGATCCGTTCTTCGAGATCGCGGATGGCGGTGAAGTATTGATCGAGCCGCTCGCGGTCGGCCGTGCTCACTTGGTGCTGAAGTGCAGAGGCTTGGTCCTTGATGGAATCGAGCAGGCTCGCACGGCGCGACATCGCCTGCTTGGCCGCCGCCAGAGTTTTGTTGTCCTCACTCCCGAAGAGCTTCTCGAAGAGCACTTCCGGCCGATTCTCCGGCGTGATGGGTGTGTGGTTCTTGCTCCAAGACAGAGTCGTGGGGAACGGGCCGCCGAACCCGGTCTCGCGCACCGTGCCGAGCACCAGCGCGGGAAACCGAGTCGCACTGCCGTGATAAGCCGCCAGTTGCTGATCGACCGAGGTCAATGTCTTGGCGTTCTGGACGGTGTTCACGCCGGTGAGCAGGCAGCAGCACGATCCATGACCGCCGGTGAAGGACGTCAGCCCCGTCATCACGGTGCAGTCCTCCTTGAACGGTGCCAGCGGAGCCAGCGACGGCGTGAGCGTGTAGTTCTTCCCGGTGTCCGCCGGAGTAAAGCCGGTCGGCTCGGCACCCAGTCCCCAATAGGTAAACATGGCCCGCCGCGGGATCTCGCTGTCCGCCATCGAGCCGGCGGTCGTGATGTCTTTGGCATTCGCGCTCATCACTTCCAGCCACGGCAGGGCGAGTGACACTCCGAATCCTTTGAGAAGCGTGCGACGCGGCATGAGCCAATGATTGCCTTTGATATTCATCATGTTTCCCTTGTGTTTGGCAGACGGAATTTGAATTGATTGATCACCAGAGCCGTCGCTGTCGTTGAGAAAGTGCTTCTTTGGTCGAAGATCCGTGGGATTCTTGCTTTTCATGACAGGATCAATCGCGACCTGCGGCACGAGTGCTTACTTGGTTTGAAAAAACTCGCAGGCAACCGTTGCCTGGATGATTTCTTGCAGACGGTCATCGTGCTTCGCGGCGTGAGCCATGATTTGTTCGACCGTGAGGTGGTCGCCGTAGCCGATCGGCCGACCGAGCGCGTAGCACAGCAGCTTTTCCGTGAAGCCTTTCACGAATCGTTGCTTCTCGGCCAGCAGCGCGGCTTTGAATTCCTGCACCGATTTGAATTCGGTCCCGTTGGGGAGTTGGCCGCTCACGTCTAAGGCGGGGGAATTGGCGTCGCCGCGCATCCCTTCGCCGTTTTGGCGATCGCGCCACATGCCGGTCGCGTCGTAGTTTTCCAGAGCCATGCCAAAGGGATCGACTCGCGCGTGGCAGCTTCCGCAGTTTTCCGATTGGCGGTGCAGATCAAGCCGCGCGCGAACGCTGAGTTTCTTTTCCTTGCTGGCGGGTAGATCGCCTGCATTCGGCGGCGGTGGCGGCACCGGCTGATTCCATAACGTGTCGAGCACCCACGTTGCCCGGCGCACGGGCAGCGTTCGAGTGCCGTCCGCCAGATACGTCAGAATGCCCGCCATCCCCAACACGCCGCCGCGACGGTTATCGGCACGCGCGGGGACTCGGCGAAACTGCTCTCCTTCGATCCCCTCGATGCCGTAGTGCTTCGCGAGCCGTTCGTTGACCACCACAAAATCGCTGTCGAGAAAATTCGTGATGGGGAGATCCTGCTTCAGCACCTCGCTGAAAAACTCCAGCGGCTCGCGCTTGGAACTGTCGCGCAGAGCGTCATCGTAGAAGCGGTAGAAATCGCGGTTCGGAGGCGTGCCGTTGTCGAAGTTGCGCACGCCGAGCCATTGTCCGGCAAAGCTGCGAACGAATTCGTGAGCCTTCGGGTCGGCGATCATCCGCTTCACTTAGCCGCGCAGCACGTCGGGATCGCGCAACTTGTTTTGCGAAGCCAGCCGATACAGCTCCTCGTCCGGAGCGCTGCTCCACAACAGATACGACAACCGGCTGGCGAGCTGCCAACCATCGACGGGCTGCGGATCCGACTGAGGTTTTTCCAATGCGGGTGTTTCCAAAGCCGTCACCGGCATCGCCTCGCTGCCGAGATACAAAAACTTGGGCGAGCAGAGCACGTTCTTCACCCCCTCGCGCACGGCATTGATGAAGGACAGCTCGCGGTCGGACTTCGTCTTCAACGTCCAATTCACGATGCGATCGAGTTCGTCCGGAGTGACTTGTCGCCGGTAAGCCAGCGGCAGGAACTTGGCGAAGATCTCGCGGAGATAGGCGTCATCGTCCCGTTCCTCGCCGTCGAACAGCAGCGACTGGCGTCCCTGCGGCGGCCATTCGACGATCGGCCCTTCCCACTCCATCTTGCCGAGCCACAATCGCGGCCGCTTGGCAATGTTGAGCTTCGGGTTCCAAATCCAGTAAGGCCCTTCAAACGTCTTCCGGTTTTCGGTGGCCTTCGCGATGGTTTCTTCGAGGAGCTTCTTCTTGGCTTCGATCTCTTCTGGCGGTTTCTTTTCGCTCTTGGCCCGCGCGATGTCGCCGCCGACGATGACCTGCTTCCATTGCACGTCCCAATACAGCGGATTCGCGATGACTGCTTCCTTGCGATCGCCGAAGTCCCAACTGACTCGCCATTGACGATTCATCCCCACGGGGCCGACCTGCAGATACATCAAGAACTCGTATTCCTGCGGCGCATCGTGCGGCGCATCAATCACGACGGTCTTCGTCATTTCGACGGGACTCGCCTCGCCGTATTTCATCGTCAGCCGCACGTCTTTGAGTGCCTCTTCATCAGTCCCTTTGAACCCACCGGCTTGGACGCGGATTCGATACCATCCGTCCCGCGTGACTCCTTTGCGACCCCAATCCACGGGGAAGAAGCGGCTGTGGGCGAGGTACTCGATGCCGCCATTCTTCATCTCCCAATCGAACGGCCCGTGAGGCACATAGCGTCGGTCCTTCGAACCCCATTGATCGAAGTTCGGCTGCGGAATCCAACTGAGCGGCTCCTTGAGATTCGCGACGACATTCGGCACGTTGCTTTCGACGAACGTGCCGGACTCATCCTTGTAAGCCGTCATCAGCCCATGCACGTACCGCTCCGCCGTGCCGTCGTAGGTCATCTTCTGAACTTTCGGCTGCTCGTGAAACACCCCTTCGTTGAGCACGATGTCAGCGACCGCCAGGTATTGATCGAGCTGTCCTTCATCCATGAACAAGCTCGCCGCCCCGCGATCAAAGCCACCGACTTTGCCGTCGGCGGGAAGTTCCTTCTCGATGCGTCTCGCAAAATTGTCGTCGAGCAAAAACAGATCGCGCACCGAGTTCGCATACTCGACGCGATTGAGCCGTCTCATCGGCACTCGCCCGCCGGCACCTTGAGCGGCCCGCGCCGTTTCATCGAGTCGCTCCGCCACCCACGACGCGACCGCAAACGCGGCCTTCGCGTCGGGCCGCTCAGACTTCTTGGGCGGCATCTGGCCGGAGTTGATCTTATCCATCACCTCCTTCCAAACGTTTGCCGTATTCCCGGCGGTGAAGTCGGCACCGAGTGTGTCGATCCGAAACCCCGCCCGCGCCGAATCGGCGTCGTGACACTCGACGCAATGAGCCGCGACGAATGCCTTCACGGACGGAGGCAACTCCAACGCGAACGTGCTCGCCGACAACAACGCCAACACACAACTTGCCAGCGCAAGGAATCTCATGCTCATCACTCGCTGAATCTCCTGATGATCGCGTTCCACATCTGAGCGACCGTGAGATTGTAGCCAGGCTCGCCAAGAGCGTGGAGAATCGTCGATCGAGCCGCTGTTCCCCACGGTCTGGCGACCGTGGCGACCCGCGTTTGCAACTTGAACTTGATTGGTCTGTTGTCGGAGTTTCGCGAGCAAGGCGGCGGATAGAATCTCGGCCATCCCACTCGTGGTGCTCGACTTGGCTGGCAATGCGGTCGGCGCGAAGAGATCGAGCGTCAGCCGCGGCTTCGTCAGAGTGTCGGCCGATGAACTGGAGAAGTTGCGAGCTCGACCAATCTCTGACCTGCGAATGGCGGCGTTGTTTCTGGATGGCCTGACCAAGCCAATTTCGTTGTCAGTACCAAGCCAATTGGGTGGCCTCACGATTGCGATTGGCTGACGACTGGGAGTCGGACAGGGACGATTGGATCAATGCCGCCACGCTCGGCCGAAGCCTCGCCGCCAAGGGGCACATGATCCCGCTCACCGATTTAATCCTGGCTTCGGTCGCGATCCGTCTGAATGTCAGCGTCAATTCGACCGATCCGCACTTCGATCTGATCGAGAATCTCAATCGACACCAACCGGAGTCGCTGAACTCGTCAGAGTTCAGCCCATGATCTGAAGACGTTGAAAATCCGCCATCGGCTCAGCCGCTTTTCTTCCGGCAATGTTCCGCCCACATCTCTAACAATGTTTCTTCGGACGTGTAGCGGAATTGAAAGCCGAGTTCGTTTTGCAGGCGTGCTGGCGAAACAACCCACGGATACCGTGCGAAGTCGTGCAGGCTGGGAGGGAAGTCGAACACCGGCAAGCGCAGCCCCCACCAGACCGTGGTGGCCAGCTTCATCATCCAGAACGGAAGCTTCGCGGTTCGGCGATTCGTGAGTGTGGCGAGTCGTGTCAACAGGACGTTATCCGGGGGACCGATGTTGAAGGGGCCACGGGCGTTCTTTTGGAGAATCATCCACGTCGCCGCAACGCAGTCGTCTTCATGAACGAAGTGCAGCGGCACGTCTTGGCCGTCGGGCAAAACAATGAACGGAAGATTGAGCACGAAACGGCTGAGGTAGTTGCTGACCCCCTTGCCGCCGATGATGACTGGCCGAGTCCACGAGACCGCAACGTGCGGGAGTTCTTCGGCGAGCGATTTGATCGCCAGGTCGATCGCGGTCTTGTCCGCGGCATATTGAAAGCTCGTGCGGGGCTTGAGCCGCCAGTCTTCGTGAATGGGTACGGGATTGTCGGGCCACGCCTCATAGGCCGTGGCGCTGGAGGCCATCAAAAAACGTTGTGGCCGCAGAGTGCGCACAGCCTCGAAGACATTGTTCGTGCCGCCGATGTTGATGTCGCTCATCAGCCGGTTGTCGCGGATCGGGTTCACCACGAATGCCAGATGGACGATCGTGTCGGGCCGAAAGTTCGCCAGCGCAGTTCGGACGCCGGGACTGCGAATGTCGGCTTGGACGAACTCGTGGGGGGCAACTTCAGAGGGCGGGACGACGTCGATTCCCAAGAGCTGTGTCTCAGGTGACGCACGCCGCACATGTTCGATGAGCTTACGACCGTAGTAGCCGGAGCTGCCGGTGATTGCGATACGTTGCATAGTCTTGATGGCGAATCCAAACGCTGAGGTCGACCTCCTCGGCGCTGCGATTGAAGTACTTCACGCTGTCGCCACACAACTCCTGTACGTTCGGCTTGATCTTGAGAATTCCGTGTCCGATCACGTTGAAGAGATCGGCCGGGATCGTCGTCTGCTTTTGCGACACACGACGCACTGGTTGGAGGGTCCGTACCAGAGCCTCTCTTCGCAAGCCCAACACGATCCGGAAGCGAAGATCATCCGGATCGTCCACCAACCGCGCCGCGGTTTACCAACCCTGACTCCACAAGCCTCGGTCAATGGTTAAACAGGGTGACTGAGTAATTGCCGCGTCGATCTGTCAGCGTGCAGGTCAGCCTTACCGGAGACGATTTTGAGCAGTTCGGAACCACTCATGCGGAAGGCGGCATTATGTGGGCAGGAGTAAACGCAACTGACTTCCGCGTTGACTCCAACCACTTGGCGGCACAAATCGCAAGTCGTCGCCTTCTGCTGAATCACAGCCTTCTGGCAACCGGAATCGGGCGGGTATTCTCGTACCACATCGAAGCCGTGCATGTTGATGTTGCCGTACGGACAGTTCTTGGCGCATTGCCCGCAGCCGATGCAGTGGTCGTCGATCACGATTTCGAGCGAACCTTTGCGGTGAATGGAATCCACCGGGCATCCGACCAAGCAGTAGGGATCCTGGCACGAGCGGCACGAACTCGCGACGAGGAATTTGTCGATCCGCTGTCCCTCGCGGATCAAACGCACGATGCCGCCATGCGTGTCGCTACACGCCCGCGTACATTCGTCGCACCGCGTGCAGCTTTCCAGATCCATGACCAACAACGTCTGAGCGTTGAACAAGCCTTGGTCCAGGAAGCTCGCCATCGGGAGTCCCATCTCCCGGTTCACCGGCTTATTCTGATCCAGGTGACTTTTGCAGATTTGGACAAACTTATTCCGCAGCTTCTCGAAGCGAAGGATCAACTCTGAAAAGTGTTCGCCGCGAATGCGAACCAGTTCCACATCGTCCAGGGCAGTACATGTGGCGGTGCGGCGCGCGACCAAGCTCTCAGGAACATGTTGGTCGATGAGATTGGGAATCTTCGACAACAGGGCGATTTCGCCGAAGTGGCGGTTGGGGCCAATGTAATCCAACACTCGCTCCGTACCGTGAAGAGTCTGAGTGACTTTCACATAGCCGAGCCGGATCATGTAGAAGTGGCCGACAAACTCGTCGTTCTGAATCACCGCTTCGCCTTGCCGGAAGATGTTCTGGCCGGGATCGACTCGCAAGAGCGTCACCTTGTCGCGGAGGAACTCGACACACTCGTGGCGTTCCTCTTTGGTCAGATCCTGGAAGAACGAGATCGTCCGCAAGTGATCCTGCAACGCCCGCTCGCGATAGACGCGGTCGAGCATGGCCCGCGCGGCCGGATTGCGCTGGAGGACGTACAGCACGTTGCGCCGAATTTCCAGAACTTCACCGTCACCCATTGCGACCACGGTCGCCGTGCGCGGGTGATCGCTCATGCAAGTCATCTCGCCCAAGATGAGGTGCTCGGGAGTTCTTGTGCTGACATGGGTGCCGTAGTCGGTCGAGTCGTTGTTGCCTGGTTTGGTCCCACGGCCAAACAGACGACCGAAGAAGCCGACTGGTCCATCGTCGGCACTCTTGCGCGGCGTGCCGATGTACACGCCAAATTCTCCTGAGTTGAGGATGAAGGCCGTCGCACCGTAGTCTCCCTGCCGGCAAAGGACGTCCCCTTTTTGGGTTTTTCGACGCACGACCGACGCCGAATTCCATTGCAGGAATTTGTACGGCACACCGGCAAACAGCGGGTGCTGCCTCAGCTCCTGCGGCGAGATGGCGGAGTACGCCGGCTTCTCGACCAGATCACGCCACCAGTCCGAGACGACCGGCCTGCGGAACGTCAGCGCATCGGTCGGGCAGGAAACCATGCACTCACCGCACGACACACAACTCGAATCTTCCATCGGGTCGTCGAGATCGAACGCGATCTTTGCCGTGTAGCCCTTACCCGCTCGGCCGACGACAAAGTTCTTCTTGATCTCGTCGCAGGCTCGAATGCAGCGGTTGCAGAGGATGCAAGAATTGTGGTCCACCGAGATCAGCGTCGACGAGTTATCACGTCCCCGATCAACCGGGTTACGGGAGGCGAACCGAGTCGGATTGGCTCCCACCCTCTGGACGAGGGTTTCCAGTTCATTGCGAGTCTCAGGGTCTCGTTCCGGAGCACCATCCTGCTTAGGACGAAGATGGTCCGAGGCCAACAACTCCGTCAGCACTTTGACGCTTCGCTGCACGCGCTTCCGAGCTTCCTCGTTGGTCGACTCCAGAGTATGCACTTCCATGTCCGGTTCGGCGCGATGGGCACAAGACGGCAAAAGCTTACCGCCTGAGCGCCGTTTACCGCCGGTGGTGCGAAACACCTCCACCACGCAAATACGGCACACTCCCGCCGGATTCATGTGCTCTTGATGGCACAGAACCGGAATCGGATTCACATCGCCCGGCTTCTTAACGAATAGCTTTGCCGCAGCGTCATAAATCGTCGTGCTGCGCGGGATCGTCTTGCCATCCTGGTCAGTGACGACGTTGCCTTGGGAATCGGTCGTCGGAACGGCCTTCTTGACCGTCACGGACTGGCCGTCAATCGTCAGGGTCACATCTTTGGCGTAGTCTTTTTCCGTGGCCGAAACCACTCGAATCAACTGGCCATCCACGTCGCGGGCAAATAGACCTTCGACTTCCCAGAGTTGGGATGTCGCGTCCTCATACGCGTTATCGGCCATTGAGATACCTTTCCACGTCAGCGGGGAAATGTTCCAAAACTGAAGTCAGCGGATTTGGAGCGACAGTGCCCAGACCGCAGATCGCGGTGAGCACCATGGTCTCTCCCAATTCCTTAATCGATTCACGTTCTGCTTTTAGAGTCTGTGCCGTGTACTTTTTCTGATGCAAGTCGGTGCCGATCTCGACCAGTTTTTGAGAACCGATCCGGCAGGGGACGCATTTGCCACACGACTCATTGCGATAGAACTTCTGACAACTCAGGGCTTGCTCGACCATGTCGGCATTCTCGCCATAAACAACCATTCCGCCGCCGAGCATCAGACGCAGGTCACGGAAGACGTTGGTGTCGAGTTCCAAATCCAAGATATCGAAATGCGTCGCGTCAGGTGGCAGCTTCTCTTTCACGAATTTTGCGGGCAAGTGTTTGACGGGAAGCATCGCCGGCAAGAAACCGCCCGACGGTCCCGATGGAGCGAATGCCTTGAGTGCCTGGCCGTCGCGCATGCCACCACAGAAGTCGATAATGAGCTGCCGCAGAGTGATCCCACTTGGCACCTCGTAAGCGCCGGGGCGATTGAGGTCGCCACTAATCGAAAAGAACCGCCGACCTCGCCCCGCTCCACCCCCTGTTCCCTGTGAGGCGTACCATTTGCCCTCTTCCAAAAGCACGACTGCGGGAACCCAGGCCATCGTTTCCACATTGTTTAGCAGCGTCGGCTTGTCCCACAGTCCGTTTGTTTGCAGTTCGGGCGGGCGATTACGCGGCTCGGCACGTTTATCTTGCATCGCTTCGATCAGCGCAGTCTGCTCGCCGCAGATGTAGCCGCCCGGGCTGACGAACACCTCAACCGGAAACGACACGTCCGAGCCAAGAATGTTCTTGCCGCAGAAACCGAGCTCCTCCGCCTCCTTAATCGCCTGCTCCATCACCGCGATTTGCTCTTCATATTCGTGCCGGATGTAGATGTAGCCGTGCTTTGCGCCGACAACTAAGCCGCCGAGGATGATTCCTTCCAGAACCAACCACGGCGTCCTCAGCAGCAGTTCCCGATCCTTAAACGTGCCCGGCTCGCTTTCATCACCGTTGATGACGACATATTTCTCGTCGCCTGCGGCCTCGAGAACTTCCGACCACTTTTTGAAGGTTCGGCCTCCGGCCCCTCCCATGCCAATCAAGCCGGCGGATTCCAACGCCTTGATGATCCGCGCCCGCTCAGCAGTTCGGTCGGTGCTATCGATGAATCTGCGGACGGCGGAATACTTTGGCTGGCCTTGGTAGACGTCAATTTGCCAGGTCGGCGACTGGTCGGGGAACGACGCGTCAGTGTCGGGTGTCGGCGGCGAGCCTGCCATGGTTTGCTGAATGATCGCGCAGAGCTCTTCCGCAGATCGTTGCACATAATTTCGCGGATGATGCCCCGTCACGACGGTTGCGATCGGCGCTCGATCACAGCGGCCCAAACAAGAGACACCCTCAACGTGCAACCGATTCTTGTCATACCCCTGCGCGAATGACTCCAATCGCTTGAGCATTCCGTCCGAGCCGCGCAAATGACACGCCATGTCCCGGCAGACTTTGACTTCGAACTGCGGCGGTTCGTCACGCCGAAAGTGCGGAAAAAAGCTGGCCACCTCATGCAGGCGATACAGCGGCGTTCCCGTGCGCTTCGACAACGATCGCAACTCGTCGGTCGGCAGGAAGCCATGTCGGTGTTGGATGTCTTGCAATGCTTGAACGATCATTAGCAGCTACCCCTCTAGTTTCGCCAGTTGTTGGAGCAGTAGTTTGACCGCGTCCTGAAACGTCTCGCCCGTCGGGTCGAATTCGAGTGGTGATTCAAGTTGCCCGCGGATTTTCTCCAGCGTGGATTGGCTTTCACGAACCGCCGCCTCGCGTTCACTAGTCTTAACGGGATCTCCGTTTTTCTGATTGTCCAGGTGCTCTTCTCGCAGAGCTTGATGCCACGCGGTCGTCGCCAAGTACCACTGCGCAATTTCGTCCCAGTCACCTCGAAGAGCCGGCAAACTCTTCGCCAGACGCGCGACGGTTTGCAGTGGGTTGGCAGGCGGAGTGAGCTTCGGCCGCAATGCGCCGGTGAGCGACAAAACTTTTTTGGAATCAGGATGGATCGCACTCATTGCCAGCTCAAGCTGATGCCATGAGTCTTCATTGCTCACTTCGGCTGGTTGCTGAGACAGCAAAGCGTGCCGGGGCATCGGAAAATACCAAGTTCCCCAAACCAGCGATCCAATGGGAAGCCGACGATTCGCGGGCGTCTCACGCTGAAACAATTTCTGACGATAACTCTGCGGTCGCAGTTCGTGGTGGCAGGAATAGCAACTAATTTCTGAGAACTCCGGCCAAGTGTGCTCCTTATCCGCTCCGCCGTCGGCTTTCGCACGCGCGTCAAGCAATTCCAGGGCAGCGTTGGCTGCAACGAATTGACCAGTCAACCATACCTCAGCAGCGAAATTGGCTTGGGCCTTTTTGACTCCGTCAGGCTGGCGAACCCGATTTCGATCCTTCTCCAAATCCCAATGTGTCGGCAGGCTGTTCAAGTAGGCGGAGAATTCAAAGTTGAGGCGTGGATGTCCTGCGGCAATCAAATCATGATTGACCTCTCGCGCTGGCTCGCCGTCATGCGCAGGCGATCCGACATGACAAACAACGCAAACCTTGGCTCGCGATGCGAGCTGCTGGGTCACCTTCATCTGGCCGGCCCTTCGCCCCGCGTGGTTGTCGCCGAGCCAATCCCCCGCGACGCCGTGGCACGATGCGCAGCTCACGCCATCTTCCGCGAAGCCATCGGACGACGGCCGGCCCTCACCGATTGTTGCATGGCACGTCGCACATCGCTTCTCCAGAAAGGACCGATATTCTTTGGGGGTCTTTTGGGGATCGACTTTTTCAGGGAAGACGAGCCGGGCCACAATTCTTTGAGATCGGTCACCAAACAACACTGCGTAAGCATCGGCGTGAGGATCTTTAGTCGCCCAAACGGTGTAAGAGCTGTTCCATTCCCGCTTCTTCCCTGTCGCCGCCACCGAGCCACCGTGGCAGGCCGAAGCGGTGCAGGAATTCATTCCCAGCGAAACATGAGTCGCAGTTTGAGCCACCGAGGGCTCCGCCGCAGGCATCAAGATCGCTGTCAAGAAGATGGCGGTGAATGTCATGGTTTCGCCTCCGGCGCTCCATGACCGATGAGTGGATTCACAGAACGGATCGGCTGGTCGGCTCTGTGATACCGATGGCACTCGACGCAATCGGCTCGCGCGCCACCGCGTTTGCCGTCAGCACTCAGTGGACCGTGACATTCAAGGCAATTCTCCCGACCTAAGATCAACACGTCCTGACTGCTCATGGACGTGGATGCTTTTGCGTGACACACAACACATTGCTCAATGGCAGGCTTCGTGGGATCCACGTTGCGATGCGAGTTGTGATCAAACCGCGCGTGCTGCAACCAGACTTGCGGAATGTCGGCTTTCTTCACGGGCACCAGATGCGGTTCACCGGCCGGGGCATCTTGGTGACAGTGCCCGCAGACAGTCAGAAGATGCCGCTCCGCACGGCTCACTCGGTCCTTGACCCATTCCTTGGCCTCGACCGAATCGGATGCAGGCTGCGTTAAGCTTGGCACCGGCAAACGCTCGATTTTCTTCTGCAGCACGCTGGGATTTTCCTTTACGTATTCGCCCAGGTAGTTGCCTTCAACGATCTCGCGGATCGCAACTGGCGACAAGCCGTGAGGAACCACTTTATTTTTCGATCCAGGCTCGAACGTCAAAGCGTGACAAGCGCGGCAATTCTCGTCGAACGTCACCGGCGTCATATACTGTCTGGTGGAATTCGGTTGGTGGCATGACGAACAATCCAACTGCACCAAATCCGCATCCACCTGTCCGGGGCGTCGGTATTGCTCGCGATCAGCCTCGCTCAAATCCGCCAGGGAGAGGGAGACTTTGTCACCCGGCTTGTCACTTTTCAGTCCCTTCGCCAGATGGCGGCCGTGTGTGAACTTGATTGTCCCTGGATCACTCTTCAGCGATCGAAACTCTGGATGAATCAGATCAAACCGAGTCACGTCCTTGAATGGGTCAGGATTGGCGACCTTTAAGTGCGATGCGAGACCGCCGTGGCAGACAGTGCAAGTTTGATCGTCCATCCGCAAGAGCGACGCGAGTTTGCCGTTGTGTTCGCGATGACAACTGGCACAGCTCGGCACTTCTTCGGGGATCTGTCGAAAATGGTGTTCGGGACCAGGATGACATTTCTCGCACTTCTCATCCGCCAGTTTATCCCAGGGACGCGGCTGCGGATTCCACTTATTGAGCAATGATGCTGCCCAGGTATCGTCTCGAATGGGCGCGAAATCCATGTGGCACGCGTCGCATTTATTTTCCCACGTTGCATGGACGATGGCTACGGGGCCGTGCGTGTACGGGGCGTTCCGTTGCTCCCTGGCCAACAGGCTCCAGCACAACCAGACGACCGGAGTGAATACGATCGCGAACAAGGACAATTTGGACTTCCAGCGGCTCATGTCATCACGACGATGGTGATAGCCGAACGAAATCTTGACAGCCCGCTGCTTACCAGTGACGGGAGGCTTAACTTTCGCGTCCATAAGTTACTCGCATCGTCGTAAGGTTGGTCTTCCAAGGCCGCCCGGTTGTCGTTTGGTCGACCTCAAAAGGCCAACCGACACCGGTCACCAATACTTGAGCGCCACGTAGGCATGGACGAACATCAACACCAGCAGGGCCATTGATAACGGCAGATGTATCCACAACCAACTGTGAAGCCACCAATGGAGCCGGGTTTGCAAATCGAATTGCCGGCGCTGTTCGCAGCATTCCTCGATCGCCTCAAGGACCAGATGAGCTTCGGGATCCAGAACCGCGCGAAGCTGCCGGAAAAACTCCGCTGACCGGCTGCGGTTACTCAGCGGAGACCTGAACCGCCTGCCTCGTTCGAGGAACGGCTTAATGGTTGCATTAAACTTTTGACGCAACACCTCGCAATTTGCGACCGGAACTTGCGGCACCGGAGTTCTCAGCAATTGCCCCGGGATCAGTTCGACTTGACGGGAGGCACCGATCACCACACGCCCGCCATCGCGTTTATCGGAGGCCTTGCTCGGCAGCGAATGAGTTTCCTTGCTCGGCTGCGGCTGCGCTGAGACTTCCGAACTCTCCTTGGGGAGACCGCAGGTGGCGAGCACTAAGTTCTGAGCATCCGCCAAAGCCATTTGCATGGCTTGCTCAATCTGCGAGTAGATCGTTTCGAGGGGCGTGTCGACGAGCATTTTGCGTGGCATATACTGCTGCATCGCCAAGCCAAAAATGCCACTGACGATCACCATCGCGAACAAGACGGCGAGAATGGTGCTCAGCGGTCCGCCCCACACAAATCCGCTGTGCAGCAGAATCAGCGGAACCGTCAACAGGCCGAGCCAAATGTGGGCTTTCATCCATAAGCGAGCGCTGCCCCAGCGCCAGGATCTCATCATTCGTCGGGGCCACAAGAGGCACTCGAAGACAATGATTCCTCCGCCGAGGATACCGAGGATCAGCCCGGGAGGGCTGCTTCCGCCGGGCCAGCGCGTCGCATATTGGTGAGCCCAAAAAAAGTAGCCAAACACCGCTGCAGCCGTACCGGCCAAAAAAGTGGCGAACCACTTGCGGTGCATTGCGAAGTGCTTGCGGAGGATAAGCATGGTGCGTGACAAACGTCGTAAGAGGTGATGACTGCCTGAGGCGACGAACACACTACTGCGATCTCATTCTACAACAACGCCGGAAGAGAACAACCAATCGGCAATCAGTTTTCGACAACGTGTCTCCGAGAAAAAATTCGCATCAGAGAATGGCACTGCCAAACACTGGGAACGTGTACTTTGCGAGCAGCGTTGGGACTCACGCGTGAGAAATGCTGTTCATTGGCGTCGTTTCGGGAGAACTGCTGACCAATGGATTCCGGCCGTGAATTCAACGTCACCAATGTTTCAGCCTCGGCGAGACGTCGGACTCTTGCCTGTGCCGGTCCGGTTCAGCCAACGACAATCGCATTTTGGGGCCACAGGTGGATTTCGAGAAGAATAAGTGCATTGAAACGGATGCCTCTTCCTCCGCATGCGACACCGTGACGAGTTTCCGTCGAATTGAAACAATTCTGCTTGCGAAAAATCTATCTCACTCGGATTGGACGTGGTTCTCCGAAGAAATGGTGAAGACTGGCGGTCTGAGACACCCCGTTCCACTCTCCGAACCTCTTTTTTAAGAATGTCGATCATGGCCAACTCAGGCCGCATCCGACACGAGAATTGGTGGAACGCCGGCCAAGAGTCGTCGTTCGCTCAAAAGGTTTTTGGGCTTCGTGGATTCCGTCCTTCTTTGACTGTTTACCAAACCAGAACTTTCGCGTCACGGATGTTGCGATTGTCTCGTGGATTTCCACAGGATGAGGTCAGGGCGTCATGGAAGATCGCCTGCGGATCATGCTACAGACGGCGGGGCTGAGCCTCTGTCTGATGGTCGGTCGTGCGTTCGCCGATGACGCCTGGATCGACGCGTTTCGGCGACCGGAAGCGCCGTGGATCACGCTGGAATGGTCCTCGCCGAGTGATCGCGAACTGCCACGAATCCGGCTCGTGAAGCAAGAGGTACAGCCGCAGCAACCGCCGACGGCACCGGCGCTGGAATTGCCCGCCCCATTGCCCTCTGCGGCAAGCGAATTCTCAACATCGTTGTTCGCCTCTTCGGAATCAGCGCGAAGTCAATTGTCTTCCGTGCGCAAAGAGCGGTTGAGGGCGGGTTCGGATGTGATTAGCGGTGGCGAATCGCGAAGTCGGCAGACTTCGGATGCAGGGAGCTTGTTGCGAAAGTCTTCGACCGCACTGGGGGTGGGCACACAGCGACGAAATCCCATCGTGTCCGATCCACGAGTTCGCGGGTCGCGAGTCGGACAGCTTGCCGCTTCGGGATCTCACTGGGTTCCCGCGCGGATCGACCTCGACACGATGCTCAACAAATTGGACTCGCGGATCATCGACGACATCATCGTTGTGAAGGGGCCGTATTCGGCGCTCTATGGTCCCGACCTGCGTTTCATCGACGTCGAGCTGCTGGCCTCACCGCGGTTCGAGGATGGCTGGCAATTGGGAGGCAGCACATCGCTCAACTATCAGACGAACGGCGAGCAGTGGTATGGCCGGCAAACCTTCGAGGGGGGCGAGAATGATTGGGGCTTCCGCGTTGGCTACGGGCACAAAACCGGCAACGACTATGAATCGGGCAACGGCACCGATATCCCCGCCAGTTATCAATCGCGTGATGTGGACTTCGCCCTGGGTTACGACCTGACTCAGGACAGTTCGATTGAGTTTCATTACCTGCGGCTCGATCAGACGGACGTCGAGTTCCCCGGTCAGCTCTTCGACATGGACTTCCTGAAGACCGATGGATTTGAAGCGACCTATGAGCTGCGTAATCAAGATCATTTCGATCGGCTTGTGATCGACACCTGGTACAACAACACGCAGTTCAAAGGCAACGCGCAGTCCCCGGCGAAGAAGACACAGTTTCCGGGACTGTTCTCCCAGGTGCCGAACTATGTCGGGCTGACCGATGTTGAGACGACCTCGGTGGGATATCGCGCCGCGGGAACTTGGGAACTGAGTCAGCAAACTCGACTCACCGCCGGAACAGACCTGCGGGTGGTTCAGCAGGCGCTCGATGAGTTTTCCTCGGGAAGCGTCGGATTCATCTTCTTCAACAACGTGAATTCGCCGCTGCCCAAGTCGCAGTCGGCCAATCCGGGACTGTTCGCCGAGCTACAGCTCGCGGCCACCGAGCAACTTTCTTTCACGGCCGGCACGCGAGTCGATTACGTCAACGCAAACGTTTTGGATTCCCCTTCCCAGGTGGGAATTGACGGAGCCTCGCTGGCGGCGATTCTGGGGACCGACCGCTTCGAGCAGAACTTCGTCCCGTGGGCGGCGTTCCTGACGGGGCGTTGCCAGATGAGTGACGACTGGGCGATGACGTTCGGCGCGGGGCACTCGGAGCGCCCGCCAAGTTTGACCGAGCTGTATGTTGCCGAGTCCTTTTTGTTCTTGCTGCAAAACGGCGAGAACACCGCGACCGGAGACCCCTTGCTTTCGCGCGAGCGGCTCACGCAACTCGACCTGGGACTGCAATTCAATCGCGACCGATTGCGAGCCGGGGGCAACGGCTTCTTCGGTTGGGCTCAGGACTACGTCACGTTTGAAAACATGCGCGTGTTCCCCGCCGCCAATCCGCAGCAGGTCAACTTGAAATACGTCAACACAGATTTGGCCACTCTGGCAGGCTTCGAAAGCTTTCTCGAATATGACGCGACGAGTTGGGCGACATTGTTTGGTCGAGTCCATTACGTCGAGGGCCAAGATCGAACACGCAACGGAAGCTTCGCGACCAGAATTCATGACGGAGCGAATCCCAGCATCCGCGTGGCCGGGTTGGCTCGCGGCTCTTTCAGTGGCGTCACGGGACCAAGCTCCGAGCCGTTGCCGAGCATCTTGCCGCTCGAAAGCCGATTGGGTGTGCGTGTGCGGCCACCCTCGCAATCCGCCCGTTGGTCCGCCGAGCTCTCGGCGCGAATCGTTGATCGTCAGGATCGCGTTGCAAAGAGTTTGCTGGAAACGCCGACGGCCGGCTTCACCACTTGGGATTTGCGTGGCACGTGGCAGGCCAACCGAGCGTGCTTGGTCGTGGCGGGTGTCGAGAACTTCACGAACAAGAATTTTCGCGAGCATCTCGACTTCCGCTCTTCCGGCGGCTTTCGAGTGTTACAGCCGGGGATCAACTTCTACGCTGGCACCGAGCTGAAGTATTAAGGCGAGCGGGGCGGCGTCAGCCCCCCGGTGGTCACGATGGCCGCAAAGAACCAGGGGGCTGACGCCGCCCCGCTCGCCTGTTGCACTTGGATTTCGATTCCGGCGTGACAAGCAGACCAAGCTCTTCTGCAACCATCTCGCGCAGCCGCCGCGCCGACCAACTGGCTGGGTGCTGCTCGGTCATCTGCTGAGTCGCGGCATTCAAGGCCGCCAGCGTCAGAACGAACGCGGCGGCCGTGTGACCGTCGGCGAGCCATCTGTCTGACAACGACCGTCTCTTGCCGACGAACATTCGCCGTCTGGCGGTCTCTCGGCAGCTTTATCAAGCAACACAAGCGAGCTACGGCAAACCGTCGCTCAGAATAGATGGCCTGCTTCCGTTGAAACCGGCCATCGACTTGATATCCCCGCTCGCCGATCCGTGAAACCTTCTGGCGAGCGGGGTGGCGTCAGCCCCCCGGTGCGTTCGTCGCGGAGCCGGGGCTGACGCCCAATGGCACTCACTTTGATGGGTTCGATGATCAGCCGGAACGCGCTAGCGTCCGGTTTTTCGCGGTCTTGATGCCCGAACCGGACGCTAGCGCGTTCCGGCTCATCAAAGTGAATGCCATTGGGCTGACGCCGCCCCGCTCGCCGGTGCAGTTGCTGTCCGCACAAGGGGTCACGCGGGGACTCTGAGTTCAGGCGTTCCAAAGATACTGTCAACGCACACAGGCACCTCCATTCGACGTTACGTTTTGACGCTTCCTGACCGTCTGCGGCAACGATACCGTGGTGCCGCATTTCCAACGCAATTAACGACTCATCAGCCCGTTCGTCGCGACGAAACCGCGATTCGGTTGAAGAGCATCGAACAGAAGGAATTGGACTCGCGTGCTCGAATGCGAGTCGCAGGAGCGACTCGCCTACGTTGCTCAGTCGCTCCCGCGACTGAGATTTCATCGTGTTAGACGCTCTCAGTCACAGAGACCAACCCATGAAGTTTACAAATTGGCTCAGGAATTGGCGGCCCAATCGTCGTCGGCCGCAACGGATGGATCCGCGACGACTGCAACGCTGCGTCGAACGACTTGAGCCACGAATGGTGCTGACGTCGTCACCGTCCGGCGATTGGTTCAGCGTCGTGCATCCCGTCGAACTCAGCGGCGGAACTTTGCAGGGAGCCAGCGGAGTCAGCGGCACCATTTCGGGAGACGCGATCGTTGGCACCTGGATCGTGCAGCTCACGCGCGAGTCACTCGCGAACGTGCAGAGCCCGTCCGAGGTGGAATCCCTGCTCGACGGTTTCGGTGCCGACTTCCAAGTCTTGCACGGTCTGGGATTGCCGGGCCAAGTCCTGGTGCAAGCGAGCCTCGACACGCGCGATCTGGCTGAATCCGCTTTGCAGAACAACTCGCGCATCTTCGCGTTCGAGGCGGACACCTACATCATCGGCCCGCAGGAGATGCCCGCGCAGCTTCTCCCCAACGACGCGAACTTCGGTGAGCTGGCGGGACTCGACAATCGAGGCCAGACCGGCGGAGCCGCGGACGCGGACATCGACGCACCGGAGGCGTGGAACTTCGTCGATTCAAGACTCGCGCCCGAATCGACCAGGACGCAAGTCGGCAGCCGGAGCATCGTCGCCGGAGTCATTGATTCGGGGATCGACTACCGGCATCCGGATCTCTTTCAAAATATCTGGATCAACCCCGGCGAAATCCCCGCGAGCGTGCGTGCCGCGCTGGTCGACACCGACGGCGACCAATTGATTTCGTTCGTCGATCTCAATGCGCCGGTCAACGCCTCACAAGTCACGGACACCGCCAACGACGGCAACACCTTCATCGACGCCGGAGATTTGCTCAACGATCCGCGCTGGGCCAATCGAGATGCGAATGGTCGGCCCGTTGACGATGATCTGAATGGTTTCGCGAATGATCTCTTCGGCTGGGATTTCTCGCAGATCTCCGAAAACTCCGCGACGACACATCTGGGATTGGGAGACAACGACCCATTCGACGAGCATCGGCACGGCACGCACGTCAGCGGCATCTTGGGAGCCAGCGGCAACAACAACGCGGGTGTGACGGGCATCAATTGGACGGTCTCGCTGCTGCCGCTGCGGTTCCTGGGAGCAGACAACAAAGGCTCGACCTCCAACGCGATCCGCGCGATCAACTACGCGACGATGATGCGTCAGCGCTACGAGGCGTCGCTCACCGATCCGGCGATCGTGGATGGTTCCGTCGGCGCGAACATCGTCGTCACGAACAACAGTTGGGGCGGCTCGACCAGCGGCGGAGCATTGTTGCGTGAAGCGATCGCGGCTCACGGAGCGGCGGACATCCTGTTTGTCGCCGCCGCCGGAAACGGCAACGCACTGGGGCAGGGGAACGACAACGATCTGCGCCCCTTCTTCCCTTCGAGCTTTGACTTGGAAAATGTCATCTCCGTCGCAGCCGTCGATGCCGCGGATGAGCTGGTCCCGTTCAGCAACTTTGGCGTCCGCTCGGTGGATCTCGCGGCCCCTGGACTGGCGATCCTGAGCACAGTCCCGAACGGACAATTCCGGCGTCTGAACGGCACCAGCATGGCCGCTCCGATGGTCTCCGGAGTGGCCACCTTGATCGCCGCGATCAATCCGGACGCGACGGCCGCCGAAATCCGCGACGCGATTTTGAGCTCCGTGGATGCCGTGCCGACGCTGGCCCAGCGCCTCTCGACGGGCGGACGATTGAATGCGTTTCAGGCAGTCTCCATCGACACGGTGCATCCGCGCGCGACGCTCGACGTGACCGACATCACCGATAACGACGCCGGCTCGACCGTCCAGGAATTCACGGTCACTTACCGAGACAACGTGGGCATCAACGTCACCAGCCTCGACGCCGCGGATGTCACCATCACTCGGCTGGAGACACTCGAACGCTACACGGCCCGGTTGGAATTCGTGCAGAGCGGCGGCAACGGGACGCCCCGCACGGCGGTCTATGCCTTCACCCCCTCGGGAGGGACTTGGGACGTCGCCGACAACGGCACCTATCAAATCGACTTGGTCGATCTGCAAGTCCGCGACACCAGCGGCAACTTCGCCAGCGGAGGCACGCTCGGCTCGTTCCGAGCGTCGGTGTCGCGCGTCGGACAAATCAACGTCAACAGCACCGTCGATTCCGTGGACGCCGATCCCGGTGATGGGCAAGCGGAAGATGACCTCGAACGAACCACGCTGCGCGCCGCGATTCTCGAATCCAACGCCGACTTCGGCGAGAACACCATCGTCCTGCCCACCGGAGTCTTTCGCCTGACGATCGAAGGGACCGGCGAAGACAGCGCGGAGACCGGCGATCTCGACATCGACGGAGCGTTGACGATCATCGGTGCTGCCGACGGCCACACAATCATCGACGCCGCCGACCTCGACCGCATCTTCGACGTGCTCCCCGGAGCACGGCTGACTCTGCGAAACATCACGCTCCGAGGCGGCTTCGCGCCACTCGACGATGCGCAGGGCGGCGGCATCCGCAACGCCGGCACGCTGACGCTCGAAACCAGCACGCTGCACGACAACGAAGCCTCCGAAGATGGCGGCGCGATCGCCAATCTCGCGGGTGCGACCGCGACCCTGACCAACGTCACCCTCTCCGGAAATCGAGCGGCACGCGGAGCCGGCATCGCCAACAGCGGTTCGCTGCTCCTGTTCAGCACAACCGTCGCCGCGAACACAGCCGCAAGCACCGCCGGCGGAATCATCAACCTCGCCGGTGGCACCACCCGCGCGAAGAACGCGCTCATCGCCACGAACATCGCCGACACCGGCCCCGATCTCAACGGCGCGTTCGTCTCGGACGGCAACAACTTCATCGGCAACCCCGCGTCTTCGACCGGCTTCAACCGCGACGTCGCAGGCAACAAGGTCGGGACTCCCGAACTGCCGCTCGATCCCAATCTGGCCCCGCTCGCCGACAACGAAGGGCCGACTCCCACCCACGAACTCCGCCCCGGCAGCAAGGCCATCGACGCCGGCAACAACTCCGGAGCACCGCTCACCGACCAGCGCGGGCTCATCCGCCGCGTCAACAACTCCGGCACGGTCGATATCGGAGCCTTCGAGCAACTCTTCGCCGAAATTCGGGGCAAGAAGTTTCACGATGAAAACGCCAACGGAGTGCAGGACGTCAACGAAGTCGGCCTCCCTGGCTTTGTGATTTACCTCGACCTGAATCACAACCAGTTCCGCGACTCGGACGAACCGTCGCGAGTCACCGCCGCCGACGGCTCCTACGTTTTCAATCGCTTGCAACCTGGTGCCTACACGGTGCTCGAAGAACCTCGCGACGGCTACGAACAAACCACGCCGCGCGAATTGCAATTCACATCAAACACGCTGACGACCGGCGACGGTCCCTCCGCCATCGTGGCCATCGACCTCAACGGCGACAGTCGCCCGGATCTCGCTGTCGCGAACCGACTGACGCACAACGTGCAGATTTTCCTCAACACCGGCCGAGGCACATTCCTCGCTCCGCAAACTATCTCGCTGCCGAACAACGCCAACCCAGTCGCCATCACCGCCGGAGACTTCACCGGCGACGGCCTCGTCGATCTGCTCGTCGCCAGCCAGGGAGACAACAAGCTCACACTGCTGCGAAACTCAACAGAGAACTCGTTCACAACCTCAACGACATTCGCATTGAACGCCACTCCGACGTCGATCACTGCCGGACGAATCGACAGCGACAGCGACCTCGACCTGATCGTCACCTTCGGCGAAAGCGACACCGCCAACGTTTTGTTGAACGACAGCACCGGCACCTTCAGCTCAGCCGCAACGCTAACCACCGGCGACGAACCGCGTGCCGCCACACTCGCCGATTTCGACAACGACCATGACCTCGACCTCGTGATCGCCAATCGCGGCTCCGACACACTGACCTTCTTCGCCAACACCAGCAGCACCTTCAGCACCGGCACCACCATCAGCGCCGGCGGTCGCAACCCACAGTCTGTCGCCGCCGCCGACTTCGATCTCGATGGAGACGTTGACCTCGTCGTCGCCAACAACGGCTCATCGAGCGGCACGTCGATCGCGCTGCACCTCAATCGTGGCAACGCCACGTTCGCATCACCTGTCACATTCGCCGGCGGTTCGACTCCGATCGCCGTGCAAGCCGCTGATCTCGACAGCGACGGCGCGCTGGACCTTGCTGTCCTCAACCAAAACACAAACACCATCTCGCTGCTGCTCAACACCAGCGAGACATCAGCGGGTACGACAAACGGCCTTAGCGGTGACTTTGATTTCGGTGACGCGCCGGATACGGGCACAGGAACTGGCCAAGGAAACTACAACACGCTCTCCACCGACAACGGTCCCAGTCACAGTGTCGTCGCGGGATTATTCTTGGGAGCCCGCGTCGACGGAGACGAGTCTGCGCAACCCAATGCTCGCGCGAATGGCGATGACATCACGACGTTGCCGGACGACGAGGATGGTTTGATCGAGCCGGCTCAGGACTTGGTGCTGACGGTCGGCACGGCTCCGGTGGTGCGCGTGCGGGCGACGAACACGACCGGCACGGCGGCGACGCTATTCGGCTGGATCGACTTCAACCGCGACGGTGTATTCGACAACGCGACCGAGCGGACCTCAGTGACGGTTCCCAATTCGTCGGACAACGGCACGTTCACGCTGACGTTTCCAACGATTCCGACTAGCACTGTGGCGGGGGCGACGTACGCGCGGTTCCGCTTGAGTACCGATGTGGCAGCGGCGAACTCGACAGGTGCCGCGACCGGCGGCGAGGTGGAAGATTACGTTGCCACGATCACTCGACGCAGCGACGGCACGGTGAACAGCGCGCTGACGACCAAAGTCGCGCACGCTACGAATGGCGGGCCTTCGTTGGCGAACGAAGACACGTTCGGGCAATCGGTCGCGTCGATCGGGGATTTGGATGGCGATGGCGTGACGGATTTGGTGGTCGGCGCGAATGGCACGAACTCGCGCGGTGCCGTGCATGTGCAGTTCATGAATGCCAACGGCACCGTGAAGAGCGTGGCGACCATCGGCAATGGCACGAATGGCGGGCCGTCTTTGTCGCTCGTCGATCAATTTGGTTATGCCGTGGCAAACCTCGGCGATCTGAACAGCGACGGCGTCACTGACATCGCAGTTGGCGCGATCGGCGATGATACCGGCGGTAACGCGCGCGGAGCCGTCTATGTCCTGTTCCTCAACACGAACGGGACGGTGAAGAGCTTCACGAAGATCGCACACGGCACGAACGGTGGACCGTCTCTGGGCGATGTGGACTTCTTCGGTTACGCGCTGGCCAACATCGGAGACTTGGATAGCGATGGCGTGAGCGATCTGGCCGTGGGAGCGGTCGGGGAAGACACGGAAGGCGGTGGAACGAGCGGAGCGGTTTACCTCCTGCGTCTGAATGCGGATGGCAGCGTCAAAGGTTCCACCAAGATCGCCAGCGGCACGAATGGCGGCCCGACGCTGGCAGGCGAAGATCGCTTCGGTTCGGCGATCGTCAGTTTGGGGGACCAGGACGGTGACGGGGTCTCGGAGATCGCGGTCGGCGCGCCGGAAGACAGCACGAACGCTTCCAAACAAGGTGCCGTGTATGTGCTGTCGTTGAACGCCAATGGCACGGCCAAGAGCGTTACCAAGCTGACGGGTAACGCGAATGGGACGCCCAACCTGTCGGGTTCCGATGGGAACTTCTTCGGCCGCGCCTTGGCCACGCCGGGCGACCTCAACGGCGACGGAATCAACGATCTCGTTGTCGGTGCTTATGGCGACGACACCGGCGGAACGGCCAATCGCGGAGCCGTCTATATCCTGTTGATGAACGCGAACGGCACGGTAAGCGGCTCAACCAAGATCGCCCCCAATGTTGGCGGCGGCCCCACGCTGGCGGACTTCGACAACTTCGGAGCGGCCGTGACGTCGCTGGGCGATCTGAACGGCGACGGGATTGTCGATCTGGCGGTCGGAGCCTTCGGCGACGACACCGGCGGCACGAATCGCGGTGCGGTGTATGTGCTGTCTCTGAATCCCGCCGTCGATTTCGGCGACGCGCCGGATACGACTTCGGGAACGGGGACTGGCAATTATCAAACGCTGTTGGCCAATGGCGGGCCGAGCCACGACATCAGCTTGACCAAGACGACGCTGTTCTTGGGAGCGCGAGTCGATGGCGAGGCCAATGCGACTCAATCTGCTCGCGCAAATGGCGACGACGTCACGACGCTGCCGGACGACGAAGGGGGTGTCTTCGAGCCAGCTCAGGACTTGTTGCTGACGGTCGGCACGGCTCCGGTCGTGCGCGTGCGGGCGACGAACACGACCGGTTCGGCGGCGACGCTTTACGGCTGGATCGACATCAACCGCGACGGCGTGTTCGACAACGCGACCGAGCGAACCTCGGTGACGGTCCCCACCTCGACGACCAACGGCACATTCACGCTGACGTTCCCGACGATCCCGGTCGGCACTGCGGCGGGAACGACCTACGCGCGGTTCCGGCTGAGCGCGGACGTGGCGGCAGCTAACTCCACCGGCGCTGCGACGGGCGGCGAAGTGGAAGACTACGCCGCGACGATCACTCAACGCAGTGACGGCACCGCCAACAGCGTGAAGAATGTGAAGATTGCCAGCGGCATCAATGGTGCCCCGGCTCTGGCGAACTTTGATCGCTTTGGCAATTCCGTCGCGTCGATCGGTGACTTCGACGGAGATGGCATCAATGACTTGGCCGTCGGTGCCTATCGCGACAACGCGGGCGGCTTTCAACGAGGTTCGTTGCATGTTCTGCTCATGAATGGTGACGGCACCGCCAGGAGCAGCGTCAAGATCAACGGGACGACTGGCGGCGGTCCCGCCGTGGGAGACGCGAGTTTCTTTGGGAGTTCCGTGACCTCGCTCGGCGACTTGGATGGCGACGGTGTCAGCGATCTCGCCATTGGAGCTTACTCGGATTCGACGGGAGGCTCGTCTCGTGGTGCGGTGTATGTGTTGCTCATGAATGCCAACGGCACCGTCAAAAACAGTGTGCAGATCGCGAGTGGCATCAACGGCGGACCAGCGCTGGCAAACGGAGATCAATTTGGCAAAGCCGTGTCGTCCATTGGGGATTTTGATGGAGACGGCATCATGGACTTGGCCGTCGGAGCCGTTCGCGACGATACCGGTGGGGCCGCTTCCAATCGTGGCGCGTTGTATTTGTTGATGATGAATTCGAATGGCACGGCCAAAAGCAGCGTGAAGATTGCCAGCGGCCTGAATGGTGGACCATCGCTCGCGATCAACGCGATCTTTGGGAGTTCTGTGGCCTCTCTGGGAGACCTCGACGGCGACGGCGTCTCCGACTTGGCCGTTGGATCGGTGGGCTACGGAACCGGTCTATCGTATCGCGGAGCCGTCTATGTATTGATGATGAACTCGGACGGCACGGCCAAGGGAAGCGTCAGGATCGCGAGCGGTGTCAACGGTGGTCCGAGTCTTCAAAATAACGATGGATTCGGTTTTGCGTTGACGTCCATCGGCGACCTGGACGGAGACGGACTCACGGATCTGGCGGTCGGTGCCTTCGGTGATGACTCGGCCGGTGTTGTCGGCGGCGGTGCCGCATACATCCTGACGATGAATGCCAATGGCAGCGCGAAGAGCAGCGTGAAAATCGCAAGTGGGATCAACGGAGGCCCAACGCTCTTGCAAGACGACTTCTTTGGTTTTTCACTCGCGTCGCTCGGCGATCTCGATGGTGACGGTGTCGGTGAGTTGGCCGTCGGAGCTCACGAGGACGATACCGGTGGCACTTCTCGCGGGGCGGTGCATGTGCTGTCGTTAGTCCGATCGGGCACTGCGGATGCAGATGTCCTGACTGGAACTGCCGCCAAGGATCACATTCGCGGCGGCGATGGAAACGATGTGCTGTCCGGCGTCGAGGGGAACGACACGCTGGAAGGCCAGAACGGCAATGATTCGCTGATTGGCGGACCGGGAAATGACTCGCTGAACGGCGGAAGCGGCGATGATTCGCTCCAAGATGGAATCGGTGATGACACGCTGCTCGGCGGCGATGGGAACGACGTGATCGTCGTCTCTGGTTCCATCACAACACTGCTGATTGACGGTGGTCAGGCAACAGACACGCTGAGTCTGTCTGGTGCCGGGATCGTGATTGATCTCACGACCTTGTCGGACGCATCACTGCAAGGCATCGAGCAGATTGACATCACCGGCAGCGGGAACAACACGCTGACGTTGAACCTTCAGGAAGTGCTCAACCTCAGCAACGAATCCGACACGCTGCTGGTCCGTCGTGACTTTGGCGACACCGTCAACATCGGCAGCGGCTGGACGCGCGGGGGCACGGAGACCATCGGGACGGAGACGTTCGCCGTCTTTACCCAGGGAGCGGCCACGCTCAAGGTTCAAAACCCGTTGGTGCTCAATCTGAGTGGCTTGAACGGCACGATTGGCTTCCGGCTCGACGGCATTGATCCAAATGATTTCTCTGGTTGGTCGGTGTCGAGCGTGGGGGATCTGAACGGCGATGGCTTCGACGACATCGTGATCGGTGCTCGCGAGGCGGACCCCAACAATACGTATGCGGCCGGCGAGAGTTATGTGGTCTTCGGAAAGGCGGGAGGCTTCACGTCGTCGATTGACCTGAGCACGCTCAACGGCACAAATGGTTTTCGACTAGAGAGTGCAGTTGCCAGCGATCGCTCCGGACATTCCGTGTCGGGCGCGGGTGATGTGAATGGCGACGGGTTCGCTGACTTGCTCATCAGCGCGCCCGGTGGTCGTCCCAATGGAGACAATGACGCGGGCGAGACCTATGTCGTGTTCGGAAAGGGGAGCGGTTTTACGGCAACATTTGGACTGAGCAGTCTGAACGGCACGAATGGTTTCCGCATTGATGGCGTCGCGGCGACGGACGCGTCGGGCGGTTCGGTGGCGAATGCCGGTGACGTGAATGGGGACGGTTTCAATGATCTCTTCATTGGTGCCCCTGGTGCCGATCCTCTGGGACGCACGAATGCGGGCGAGAGCTATGTGGTGTTCGGGAAGGCGAGCGGTTTTGGAGCCGAACTCGACCTGAGTGCCTTGGATGGCACCAATGGCTTCCGGCTGCGCGGACTACTGGCGGGAGACAATCTGGGAATCTCCGTCTCAAGTGCGGGAGATGTCAACGGCGATGGCATGGCCGACCTCGTTGTGGGTGCTCGCCGAGCTGACTCGAACGGCCACAACGAAGCCGGCGAGAGCTTTGTCGTGTTCGGGAAGTCGAGCGGCTTGGGCGCGGAGGTCGATCTCAGTGCGCTCAACGGGACGAATGGCTTCCGACTCGTCGGGATCGATGCCGGCGATTACTCAGGCGGATCAGTCTCGAGCGGCGGTGATTTCAATGGCGACGGGTTCGACGATTTGATCATCAGCGCTGTCAGCGGAGATCCCGCCGGGCGCGAAGGTGCCGGCGAGAACTATGTCGTGTTTGGAAAGTCGACTGGCTTTGCGGCCTCGATTGACTTGAGCACGCTTAACGGCACGAGCGGATTCCGAATCGACGGCGTTGCCGTCGGAGACGGCGCGGGATACTCGGTGTCTGCCGCTGGAGACGTGAATGGCGATGGCTTCGACGACGTGATGGTCAGCGCGACCGGAGCGAACCCCACGGGAACAGCCCGCACGGGCGCAATCTACATCGTCTTTGGAAGGTCGAGCGCCGCCGCGGCGACATTCAGCCTCAGCACTTTGGACGGAAGCAATGGTTTTCGGATCAACGGCATTGATGCGAATGACCGCCTCGGCTTTTCCGTGTCGAACGCCGGTGACTTGAATGGCGACGGCTTTGATGACGTGATCCTCGGCGCGATCGAAGCGGATCCCAATGGGGACACCAACGCCGGCGAAAGTTATGTGGTCTTCGGCGGCAACTTCACCGGCGGGGCGGAGACGCAAGTGGGGACCAGCGCCGCGAACACACTGACGGCCACGCGCGGTGCGGGAGCGATCGACATTCTGATCGGCGCGCAGGGGAACGACATCCTCATCAGCGACGGTGGTGCGGATGTGCTGCTGGGCGGCGAGGGGAACGACACCGTTCAAATCTCAAATGTCACATTTCAAAGAATCGACGGCGGCACTGGCACCGACACGCTGACTCTGAACGGCGGTGGCCTGACGTTGAACCTGACCACGCTGGCCGACAACCGCTTGCAGAGCATCGAGCAGATCGACATCACCGGCAGCGGCAACAACACGCTGACGTTGAACCAACTTGAAGTGCTCAACCTCTCCGATAGTTCCAACACGCTGCTGGTCCGCCGCGACTTTGGCGACACCGTCAACATGGGCAGCGGCTGGACGCGCGGGGCCACGGAGACCATCGGAACGGAGACGTTCGCCGTCTTCACCCAGGGAGCCGCCACGCTCAAGATTCAGAACCCCTCGGTGCTCAACCTGAGTGCCTTGAACGGCACAATCGGCTTCCGACTTGACGGCATTGATGCGGGTGACTTTTCGGGCCGTTCGGTGTCGAATGCGGGGGATGTGAACGGTGACGGCTTCGACGACTTGCTCATCGGGGCTCGAGGTGGCGATCCGAATGAGAAAAACTCAGCGGGGGAGAGCTATGTGGTGTTCGGGAAGCCGGGCGGTTTCGCCCTGGCGTTCCACCTCTCCACGCTGGATGGCACCAATGGCTTCCGCATCGACGGCATTGACGTGGCAGACGTCTCCGGAATTTCAGTGTCGAGCGCAGGGGATGTGAATGGAGATGGCTTCGACGACCTGCTCATTGGAGCCTATCGAGCCGATGCGAACGGGGAAGACGCGGCGGGCGAGAGCTATGTGGTGTTCGGAAAGGCGGGCAGTTTCGATTCGGCGCTAGCCCTCTCCACCCTAGACGGAACGAATGGCTTCCGACTCAACGGCATTAATGAGGGCGACCTCTCCGGCCATTCGGTGTCGAGCGCTGGGGACGTGAATGGCGACGGGTTTGACGACCTGCTGATCGGGGCCTATCGAGGTGACCCGAACGGGGACAGCGCCGCGGGCGAGAGCTATGTGGTGCTGGGGAAGTCGAGCGGGTTCGGGGCGGTTCTGGAACTCTCCACTCTCAACGGCACGACCGGCTTCCGACTCGACGGAATTGACGCAAGCGACTTCTCCGGCTTTTCGGTGTCGAGCGCGGGGGACGTGAACGGCGACGGATTTGACGACCTGATCATTGGGGCCTATCGAGCAAATCCCAATGGGGACATCTTCGCGGGCGAGAGCTATGTGGTGTTCGGAAAGTTGGCCACATTTGCTTCGGCGTTTGATCTCTCCACGCTGGACGGTACGACGGGCTTCCGCATCGACGGAATTGACAGATACGACTTCTCCGGCTTTTCGGTATCGAGCGCGGGGGACGTGAACGGCGATGGCTTCGACGACCTACTCATCGGAGCCGAACGAGGCGATCCGAACGGGAACAGCTTGGCGGGCGTCAGCTATGTGGTGTTCGGGAAGGCAAGCGGTTTCTCTGCCTCGCTGGATCTCGCGTCGTTGGACGGCACGACCGGCTTCCGACTCAATGGCATTGACGCGTACGACCGCTCCGGTCGTTCGGTGTCGAGCGCTTGGGACGTGAACGGCGACGGCTTCGACGACCTGCTGATCGGGGCCTATCGAGGCGATCCGAACGGGGACAGCAACGCGGGCGAGAGCTATTTGGTGTTTGGGAAGTCGAGCGGTTTCGCTGCGGCGCTGGACCTCTCCACATTGAACGGCACTAACGGCTTCCGGCTCAACGGCGTTGACGCGGAGGATCTGTCGGGAGCTTCGGTGTCCAGCGCTGGAGACGTAAACGGCGATGGCTTCGACGACCTGCTCATCGGGACCAATGGAAGTACTCCGAACGGGGTCAGCCAAGCCGGTGAGAGCTATGTCGTATTCGGCGGAAATTTCACCGGTGGAGTGGAGACGCAGGTCGGTACAAGCGGCGCGAACACGCTGACGGCCACACGCGGCGCAGTGGCGATCGACATTCTGATCGGCGCGCAGGGGAATGACATCCTCGTTAGCGATGGCGGCGCGGATGTGCTGTTGGGTGGGCAGGGGAACGACACATTTCAAATCTCAAATCTCACATTTCAGAGGATCGACGGCGGCACCGGCACGGACACGCTGCGGTTGGACGGCAGTGGGATCAATCTCAATCTCTCGACGATTGCCGACAACAAGCTGACCGGGATTGAGGTCATCGACATTCAGGGGAGCGGCGCAAATCGGTTGGCGTTGCGGCGGCTGGAAGTGCTCAATCTGTCCGACTCATCCAACTCCTTGACGGTGATGGCCAATGCGGATGACTCCGTCTTGATAGGCGGCGGTTGGACGGCTCAGGCGAATCAGCAGATTGATGGGGCGACCTATCGCGTCTTCACCGATGGGGCCGCGACGTTGAGAGTCTCGGCGGCGGCTGAGGTGCGTGAGGGCTTTGAGTTCACGGTCAACAGCACGCTCGACACCGTGGATGTGAATCCTGGGGACGGCATCGCTGCGGACTCGCTGGGTCGCACAACTCTGCGTGCGGCGATCATGGAGTCGAACTCGCTGCCGGGCCGCCATCGCATCGATCTGGCGGGTGGCGTCTATGCGCTGACTCGCGCGGGGGCGAACGAAGACGGGGCGTTGACCGGTGATCTCGACATCACCGGCGACATCACGATCGTTGATCAAGGGAGCGAAGGGTCCGCTATCGACGGCGGGGACTTGGACCGTGTGTTTCATGTTTTGCCGACCGGCAAGCTGACGGTGGTTGGAACCTCGATTCAGAACGGAAACGTCAGTGGCTTCGGCGGCGGCGTTTACAACCGTGGAAACCTCACGTTGCTCGGCACTCGGTTGTTGAACAACGTGGCGACGGCTGGTGGCGCGGTGATGAATGAAGGGATCGCCGATCTTCAAAGTCTGGCCGTGAGGGACAACTCGGCGACATCGAGTGGCGGCGGCATCAGCAATTCGGGGTCGGCCTCGTTGGGGCTGGCATTCAGCTTCCTCGTCAACAACACGGCGGGTGGATTCGGCGGCGGACTGGAGAATACGGGGACGGCGACGATCTTCGACACGCGGTTCTTCGAGAACTCGGCGAGCACCGCCAGCGGAGTCGGCGGCGGCGGGCTGTACCACAACGGCGGCACGACGACCGTGACGTTCAGCGAACTGCGCGGCGGGGCCGCACAAGACGGAGCCGGTTTGTACGCGATCGGCGGCACGCTCAATGTTTCCAACAGTCTGATTTGGGCGAGTGTCGCCAGCCGCAACGGCGGCGGCGCGTTTCTGGACAATTCGACCAACGCGACCTTCACCAACACGACCTTCTCCGGGAACTCGGCGGTGAATGGCGGCGGATTGCACACGCTCAGTTCAACGGCCCCGACGTTGCGAAACGTGACGATCTCGGCCAACACCGCCAGCGGACTCGGTGGCGGCATTCGCAGCTTGGGCGGAGCGTCGCTGTTCAACACGATCGTGGCGAGCAACACGGCACCGAACGATCCCGATGTCAGCGGCAGCGCGTTTTCGGGAACGCACAACTTGATCGGTGTGCCCTCCGCGACGAGCTACACAAACGGCGTCAACGGAAACCGAGTCGGCTCGGTCGGCTCGCCGCTGAACTCGCTGCTCGGTCCGCTGGCCGACAACGGCCCGATCAGTTTCGATCCGATCAAGACCCACGCGCTGCTGGCGGGCAGCCCGGCGATCGACGGCGGCACGAACACCGGCGCGCCGGAGATTGATCAACGCGGGTTCGCTCGGCCGAAAGACGGCGACGGCAACACGACCGACGTGACCGACATCGGTGCCGTCGAAGCGTTCCTGGGAGCGATCACCGGCCTGGTCTATCACGATCGCGACGGCGACCGAGTGCGCGACTTGGACGGGACCGAGCCAGTCTTGCCAGGCTTCACGATCTATGCCGACCTCAATAACAACAGCCAACTCGACGAGGGCGAACCACGCACCGACAGCAGCTTCTTTGATGATCTCTCAACGCCGCTCATCAACGAGATTGGAACCTACAAGCTCTTCGGTCTCGATCCGGGCATGGTCAAGTTGCGTGGCGTGCCGCCGCTCGGCTTTGAATCGACGACGACGTTGCCCCTCACGTTCGCGCTCAGCGCAGGCCAGCAGGTCAACAACGTGGACATCGGCAGCCGCTTCGTGAACTCCGCGCCGGTACTCGCCGACACGAACGTCTCCGCACTGCTACCTCTGGGAGCCAGCGTGACTCAGGATCGGGGCGCGTTGGTGAGCCGCTTGGTGGGCGGGCAGAGCGATGCGGATGCCGGAGCACTCCAAGGCATTGCAGTCACGGCGCTGAACACGTCGCAGGGGACGTGGCAGTTCAGTCTCGATGATGCCGTGAATTGGACGGACATCACGGCGGTCGCGGGGTTGGGAGATGCGAATGCGTTGCTGCTGCCCGCCGACGCCAGCACGCGAGTTCGCTTCCGTCCCAATGGCGGAGTCTCCGGCACGATCAACAACGCGCTGACATTCCGCGCGTGGGATCGGACTGAGGGCTTCTTCGGCGACACGTTCGATGCGCGAGTCAACGGACTCAACACCGCGTTCAGCACGGCGACGGACACGCTCTCGGTGACATTGACCGCGACGTTTTTTGACGGCGGCGGTGACGGGATCAATTGGTCGGATGCGGCGAACTGGAGCAACAACACGTTGCCCGCTATCGGCAGCGATGTGTATCTCGACCTTGCCGGCGAACCAGCAACCGTGACAAACGGACTGACGGTCAGAAACATTCAGAGCGAAGAAGCGATCACGGTCCAGACAGGTGCCTTGGTCGTGACCGGACGCGGCCGTTTGTTCGGCGCGGTCGCGGTGCGCAATGCCGGAGTTGTGGAAGCGGCAGGTTCCGTGGCCGATCTCTTCGTCGCGCAAACCGACAACTCCGTGGAGGGCTTGTTGACGGCCACGGGTGGCGGCCGCGCGACGTTCGCCGGTCTCACGGCGGCGACGACCAGCAACGTCCAAGGTTTCATCGCCGCCACGAACGCTGGTTCGGTGCTCAATCTGCCTGACCTGGTGAGTGCGTCGGCGTCGAGCTTGGGACTGGGACTCAATGCGAATGGCGGCACAGTCCACGCGCCACGACTTGCGTCCCTCTCCGGTGAAGTCCAACTCCATGCGAACAGTGGCGGTGTCATGAATCTGCCGGCGTTGGAGTCCATCAACAATGCCACGATTCTCGTGGACGCCAACACCACGCTCGACCTCCCGCAAGTGGCTTCGTTGAACAGCGTCGTGCTGTCCGTCTCCGGTACGAATGCGATCTTGGACCTGTCGTCCGCGACCACTTTGACGGCGACGAATGGACGAGGATCGAATTGGACTGTCAACGGCACCGGAGCGCGGCTCGATTTCTCTGGGCTACAAAGTCTGTCCGGGTCCGAAGGGAATGAGATTCAGGCCAGCGTTTCCAGCGGTGGAGCACTCGACCTCTCGCAGGTGGATTCGATCACGGGGAACGTGGGCGTGTTCGTGGCCCATCTGAATTCGACGGTGAATCTGACGGACTTGGACCAGTTGCGGCGCGGCGCGGACAATTCGTCGCCGACGTTGGAAGCGCTGATTGACGGACAACTCCGGCTGAATTCGGGAACGACAATCGTGATGGACGATGCCTCGATCACGGGCTTCGACGGCACGGTGCTCGTGGGAACCTTGGAGGTTGCCACCGGCGCGACGTTGCGTTCTGGAGGACTCGTGACCGGGCAACTGGTCAATCGTGGTGTCCTCGACTTGCAGGGCACGCTGATGCTCACTGGCAACTTCACCCAAACGACAACCGGCAAGCTGCAAGTCGGTTCGTCCACGACCGAGTTCGAGCGGCTGGCGATTTCTGGCACGGCGATGCTGGACGGTGAAGTCGCCGTGTCGTCCCGTAACGGGCCGTTTGATGCCGCAGACGACTTTTACGCCGTCTCCAACTCCGTGCATTCGGTGGTGACGTTCGGTTCGCGAACCGGTGACTTCGCGACGCGAACGCAAGACCCCGCTGGCGGACATCGTTTCGTCTTCAGTTCAGACGCGAACAGCGTGGATTTGCTCACCCAGTTATTCATCGAGAACGCCAGCGACGAGATCGATGCCGTCCCCGGCGACGGAATCGCACGAGCGGCGTCGGGAGTGTCCTCCCTGCGATCCGCGATCATCGAAGCCAACGCGTTCGCCGGTCACGACACCATCGTGCTGGCGGCAGGCACCTACACGCTGACGATTGTCGGCGCGAACGAAGACGCGGCGGCCACGGGCGATCTCGATATCACCGGCGATCTGACGATCATCGGAGACGGAGCGGCAACGACGATTATTGATGCGGCGGATTTGGATCGTGTGTTTGATGTGAAGTCGGGGAAGAAGCTGCGGCTGGAAGGGGTCACGGTTCGCAATGGGCGTCTGGCCGGGGGCGCGGATGGTGGCGGCATCTTGAACTCCGGCACGCTGGAGTTGGTGGGGGTGACGCTCGATAGCAATGACGTCACTGGCTCAACCTCGTCGCAAGGGGGAGCGATTTACAACCTGGGGGCGTTGACGATCAGCGATTCGAAACTAACCAACAATACGTCGCAGGGAGCGGGCGGCTCTTTGTTCAACTTCACCGGACATACGGCGACGATTTCCAACACGACGTTTGGCTCGAATAGTTCCACCGCGCGCGGTGGCGGGGCGATCTACAACGAAAACAACGCCACGCTAGTCGTCACCGGCGGCACGTTCACGAACAACTTCGCGTCGGTGAATGGCGGAGCGATTCAGAACTTCGGCGGGACCGTCACGATCACTTCGAGCCTGATCGACCAGAACACGGTGTCGAGCGGCACCAGTGGCGGCGGATTGGCCAATCAGAGTGACGGTGTGATGACGGTGTCTTCATCGACGATCACCAGAAACTCCGGCCAGGGGGCCGGTGCTCTCTACAACGTGGACACTGCTCAAATGACGGTGACCGGCAGTTTGATTGCCAACAACACCGCCGGCAGCACCATCGTGACGAATGCCAACAGCGCGGTCATGACCATCAGCAACAGCACTTTTTCCGGCAACGTGTCGAACTCGAACAGCACCTATGGGATGATCGAGAACTACAACACGGCCACCATGCTGCTGGTGAATAACACGATCACCGGCAGTACCGTCGTGACGACGACCGATGCCGGTGGCGTGATGGTCTCTGGCGGGACGGTCACGTTACGGAACAACGTGCTCGCCGGGACGGTCAGCAATCGCCAAGACGTTGTCGGGGCCTTCATCTCAGAGGGTGGCAACTTCATCGGCAACGTCGGCACGGCGACCGGCTTCACGCAGCCGACCGACCGCACGGGCATCAGCGGCTCGCCGCTCAACGCGCTGCTTGGTCCGTTGGTGAATTACGGTGGCCCGGCTCGAACCGGGACATTGCAAAGCACGATCGCATCGGGCAGCACACAAATCACGCTGAGCAGCGCGATCAACTTCCCAAATCTCCCGTCGTTCACCATCAAGATTGATTCCGAGCAACTGCTGGTGACGGCGGTTTCCGGGACGACCTTCACCGTGACTCGCGGAGCGAACGGCACGACTGCCGCTTCGCACAATGCCAACGCCACGGTGACGCTGTTGTCGGTTCCGAATATCACAACCCCCGCGTTCCATTCGCCGTTGGCCGGCAGTCCGTTGATCGACGCCGGAGTGAGTGGAGCCAACGGCACGACCGACCAACGCGGAGCCGGCCGCACGCTCGATGGCAACGGCGACGGTATCGCGACCACCGACATCGGTGCGGTCGAATTCGCGTTCGTCGTGACAACGACGGCGGACACCGTCGATGTGAATCCTGGAGACGGCATCGCGGCGGATGCCAGCGGCCAGACGTCGCTCCGCGCGGCGATCATGGAAGCCAATGCCAGCGCGGGTTACGACGTGATCGATCTCCCGGCTGGAACCTTTACGCTGACTCGCGCAGGAGCGAACGAAGGTGCTGCCTCGACGGGCGACCTCGATATCACGGGGGCGTTGAGCATCGTTGGCACTGGCTCAGGTTCGACGAACATCGACGGCAATCAACTGGATCGCGTCTTCCAAATATCGAGCGGCCTCAATGTCGCGTTGTCTGATCTGACGGTTCGCAACGGCAAGCAGGTGGGGCTGACAGTGGATGCGGTGGCTGTGGCGTTTGTCGGGGGCGGTGCGATTCTGAATGCGGGCAACCTCACGCTGTCGAACGCGGTGTTCACGGCGAACACGGCGGAAGGGAGTGGCGGTGCGATTTACTCGTCGGCCGGCGGCTCGCTCACGATCAACAACTCGCGGTTCACCAGCAATTCGGTGACCGGCACCGCCACCGGTGCCGAGCGAGATGGTGGTGCGATCTTTGCGAATCAGACCCCGTTGACCATCGGGTCGGGCAGTCGCTTTGAGAACAATCAAACGACGGGACCGAATTCCTTCGGTGGTGCGATATCAGTCGGCGGCTCCACCGCCGTGATCAGTGACACGACGTTCGTGGGGAACACGTCGCCGTTTCACGGGGCGGCGATCTTCTCGGGGGTGAATACCACGTTGGAGCGAACGGTCTTTGAGAACAACGTCTCGACGGCTGGGTCCGGGGGAGCGATCCGGGCCGTGCATGGGATCATGACCATTCGCGGCGGTCGCTTCGAGGGCAACCGAGCCAATGGCGTCGGTGGAGCCCTGCTGATCGAAGAGCCGTTGGTGATTGAGCCGGACGGCACGACGGGCACGGTCTTTTCCGGAAACGGAAACATCAACGGCGATACTGCTGGGACGACAATCCATCTCGCCGACGGATCCACCCGGGGTCCGATTACGATTCACGGGGCGCGGTTCGAGCACACTGGGACAGTCGCGGGCACCGACATCACCACGTTGGGCGCGCTCACTTTGCCGGTGACGATTAGCGAAAGCGTCTTCGTCGGGAACAACGTGCCCGGCAGTTCCGCCATTGATACGCCCAATTTCGGAAGCCGCTTGCTGATCGACAGCTCGACGTTCACGGGATTCTCGTCGGGATTCCCAACGATCCTCGTGCCGACGGGCGAAGTCGAACTCCGCAACAGCACGATCTCAGAGAACACGTCCGGTTTGGACGGCGTCTTGCGTGTGTCTGGCGGCTCGCTCCTGCTCAATCACACGACGGTGGCGAACAATGTCATCAATACCGGGAATATTTTCCCCACCGATTTCGGCGTCATCACGAGTGCGGGCGGCACGGTTACGTTGCAGAACAGTCTCGTTGCCGGCTCGGTCAATCAAGTTGGCAGCACGGTGTCGGATCTCTCAGGAACCTTCATCTCGTTAGGCAACAACCTCATCAGCAATGCCCGACTGGCGAACGGCTTCACGAACGGCGTCAACGGCGACTTGGTCGGCACGTTGGCCAGTCCCATCGACGCGAAGCTCGGAGCATTGGCGAGTAATGGCGGGCCGACTCAGACGCACGCGCTGCTGACGGGTAGTCCGGCGATCAATGCCGGAACGACAGTTGGATCGACAACGCTGGAATACGACCAGCGCGGAGCGTTGCTGTCTGCGGGAACGGCTTCGGACATCGGGGCGTTCGAGTCGGGCTTCAAGCTCTTCACCGTCAACAGCACGGCGGACAGCGTGGATGCCAATCCGGGGGATGGAATCGCGGCGGATGCTCTGGGACGCACGACTCTGCGCGCGGCGATCATGGAGGCCAATGCGCTCGCGGGGCCGGATCAGATCCTGGTTCCGATGGGCACCTATTTACTTACGCTTGCCGGGTCGAAGGAGAACGGGGCGGCGACGGGCGATCTGGATGTCGCCGGTCCGTTGAGCATCTTGGGAGCTGGCGCGGACAGCACGATCATCGACGCCAACCAATTGGACCGCGCTTTCCATGTGCAGAGTGGAGTGGCCTTCAACTTGGTGGGCACCACGGTGCGCAACGGGCTCGCGACCAATGGCGACGACGCCGGATTGTCGTTCTTTGGTGTGGGGGTCTCGTTTGGCGGGGGCTTGTTCGCGGACACGCTCTCACAAGTGCTGATCGCGGACAGTCGCTTCACGGCCAATGTCGCGGACACGCAACTCGGCGACGGCGGCGCGATCTATGGCTTCCGCGCCACAGTCGATGTGCGTGACTCACAATTCGACAACAATGCGGCGCAAGGTACAGGCGGAGTGCAGGTGTTTGGCGGGGCATTCCAGGGACTCAGCGGTGGGGTGCTGCGCGTCTCGGACAGTACGTTCAACGGCAATCAAGGCCGAAGCGGCGCGGCATTGCGTGTGGACAGCGGCGCGATGCTGACGATCTCAGGAAGCACTTTCTCGAATCACTACGCATTTGCTGGTCAAGGCGGTGCGATGTTCATCAGAGAAAGCACCGCGACCATCGCCGATTCCCAGTTCTTGAACAATGTCGCCACCAATTCCGCAGGTGCCCTGCAGATCGACGCATCGCAGGTGACGATCACCCGATCGACGTTTGACGGCAATCGAGCCGACACGCAGAACGGTGGTGCGATCCGAGCGCTCACGAATAGCAACGTCACGATCGACTCCAGTTTGTTCGTGAATAACCAGGCGGCTCAAACGGGCGGCGCGATCGTCGTTGAATCCGGCACGGTGCTCACGATTGCGGAGTCGACACTGTCGGGAAACACGGCCAACCAACAGGGCGGCGCTGTCTTCAATGACGGTGGCGAAGTGCGTTTGGAGCATCTTACGGTGACGTTGAATATCGCGCCGCGAGGTGGCGGCGTGGCCAATGCCTCCGGCGAACCGACCAACACATTCCTGACCAACACCGTCGTGGCCGGCAACACGTCGAGCATAAGCTCACCGGACCTGTATCAGGACCAATCGGGCGGAGTGAACGCAGACAATTTCACTTCGGGCGGAAACAACTTCATCGGCGCGGTCTCGTTCAACATCACCGGCTTCACGCATGGTGTGAATGGCGATGTGGTGGCAACGGTGGGCAGTCCGCTCAACGCGAACCTGGGCGCGTTGGCGGATAACGGCGGGCCGACGTTGACGCACGCACCGTTGCTGGGGAGTCCGTTGATTGATGCAGGATCGGTCACGGACGGGGCATCCATACTACACGATCAGCGTGGCGGACCTCGGTTTGCCGACAACAACGGCGACGGGATCGCTCAATCCGATATCGGAGCAGTCGAACGGTACTTCTACGTCAACACGACCAGCGACACAGTCGATGTGAATCCCGGCGACGGCTTCGCACTCGATGCGATCGGCAAGACGTCTCTTCGGGCGGCGGTCATGGAGGCCAATGCGTTCGCGGGGCCGGACACGATCTACGTCGAGGCGGGGACTTATCAACTCACTCGTGCTGGTGCCAACGAAGGCGCGGCGGCCACAGGTGACCTCGATATCACGAGTTCGATCCGCCTGGTGGGTGCGAGCACGGCTGCGACCGTTTTGGATGCTCGATCCCTCGACCGCTGGTTCGATGTCGCCGCGAGTGGCACTTTGGTGTTGAGCAGTTTGACGCTGACCAATGGCCGAGCAGTCGATGGCGGGAACAGTGGTGGAGCGATTCGAAGTTCTGGGACGCTGTCGCTGAGGGACGCCGTCATCACGAACAGTCACGCGACCGGAGACGGCGGAGCCATTGATGCCACTGCAGGTTCTCTGAACATTGAGACCAGCAGTTTCTCCGGAAATACAGCCGACCGAGGCGGTGCGGTTCACGCCGATGGCGAATTTGAGGTCAGCATCGCCACGAGTCAGTTTACCGACAACAGTGCGCGAGTTGTTGGTGCCATCGCCGCATTCCATGCCACATTGACTCTTGACTCCGTGACGTTCGTTGGGAACAGCTCGGTTGACGAGGCAGGTGCGGTCTTTATCGACGGTGTTGCGGCAAACGCCACGATCACGCGGTCAACCTTCCAGGGCAATCGATCGGGAAGAAAGGGTGGAGCGCTCGTTGTCGATGCGAGAACAATCATTGAGGACTCCTCGTTCCTGGAGAATCAAAGCGGAGGGGGCGGTGGTGCGATTAGTAACGAGGATGCGCTCGTCGTTCGTCGGACGTTGTTTCAGCACAACGTGACGACGGGCTTCAGCGGCGGAGCTTTATTGAATTTCGGAACCGTCGATGCCACCATCGAACAAAGTACGTTTGTTGAGAACGAAGTCAGAGGCGTGGCTGCTTTTGGCGGTGCGATCTCTAACGATGGCGTTGCAAGATTGGTGATCCGGCAGAGCACGTTGGCCGGTAATCGGGCGATAGGCGTTGGACCGACCAGCGGTGTCGGCGGCGGAGCGATCCTCAATCGCCGCGGATCGATCTTCCTCTTTGATTCCACGCTGAGCGGCAACTCCGTCACCGCCGGTTTTGAAGCGGATGGTGGGGCGATCATCAATGTGGAACCCGGCGGCACGGTCCACGTTGTGCGGTCGACGATTGTGAGGAACAGGGCCTTTGGGGCAGCCGGTGCGAGCTTTTCGGGTGGAATCCATTTGGAGCGAGAAGGCGACATCTTCATCCAGGGTTCGCTGATCGCGGAAAACACTGAGGGAAGCGCGGGAAACCAAGCGCAGGATTTACGAGGAGTTTTTGTCAGCGGCGGGCACAACCTGATTGGTGTCGCGCCAGGAACCGGTGGTGGTTTCGTCAACGGCACGAATGGTGATCTCGTTGGCACCGGTGCTAATCCGATTGATCCGAAGATCGGCCCGCTGGCGTTCAATGGTGGTTTGACGCAGACGCACGCGCTGTTGGCCGGCAGTCCGGCAATTGACGCGGCAGCGGCAACGAGCGATCCATTGGCTCGCGATCAGCGCGGCGCACCGCGTCCGCAAGGCACGACGACGGATATCGGCGCGTTTGAAGTCGGTGCGAATCTGCTGTTCGTGAACAGCACGGCGGACAGCGTCGATGCGAACCCTGGCGACGGCATCGCGGCGGATGCGAACGGCCGAGCCACGCTCCGCGCGGCGATCATGGAATCGAACGCGCTCGCCGGCGTGCAGACGATCGTGATTCCGGCCGGGACGTATCAGCTCGCGCTTGCGGGTGCGGGCGAGGACTTTGGGGCAACGGGCGATTTGGATGTCACGGCTCCGGTCGTGATCGTCGGAGACGGGCGCGGGACGACGATCATCGACGGCAATGGACTGGATCGCGTACTCGAAATCATCAGCGGAGCCGCCTCGACGCAGATTTCGGATCTCACGATTCGCGGCGGGCGGACCAGCGGCGGTGGTGTCAACGACGTCTCCGCCTATGGCGGTGGCATCCGGATGAGAGCATCTGCGGCGCTGACGCGGGTCGAAATCACGGACAACTTCGCCAGTCATTTGGGCGGCGGTTTGTATGTCGATATCGGTGGCCTGTTGGTGGACGTTGAGATTTCCGACAACGCTGCGGGACAAGGTGGTGGTGGTGTATTCTTCGACAACAAAACGATCGCCGCAGTGTTGCGGGTCGAAGACTCGTGGATCCACCACAACTCGGCCGTCGCTGCTGGCGGCGGATTCGAGGTGGATGGCGGACGGCTAGAGTTGTTCCGCAGTCGAGTCTCACATAATGAAGCCACCAACGGCAGTGGTGGTGGCGTTTCCATCGACCGCGGCAATTCTTCGTTCGAGATCGACGTGCTCATTGAACAGAGCCTGCTCGACGCAAACACGGCAGGTTTGCAAGGCGGGGCACTCTTCAATCGCGACCTCGGCTCGGAGAGCGCGGGCACTCTCGTCGTGAACTCGACCATCTCTGGGAACTTCGCCGACACCTCCGGTGGCGGCATACATGCCGACAGCGGAAGTGTCGAACTGCGGAACGTCACGGTCAGCGGCAACTCAACGGCCGGATTGGGCGGCGGGTTGTCGCGGAGTGGCTTAGCAAGCTTGTTGTTGCTCAATACGGTCGTCGTCGGCAACTCGGCCAGCACGCCGGCCGCGTCGGATTTGACGGCAACGACATTCACCTCCCAGGGACACAATCTGATCGGCGTGATTGGCGGAGCCACCGGCTTCACGAATGGCGTGAATGGCGATTTGGTGGGGAGCACGTCGAATCCGCTCGACGCGAAACTTGGTCCGTTGTCGGATAACGGCGGGCCGACAATGACAATGTTGCCGAGGCTCGGCAGTCCGTTGATTGATGCCGGTGACAACACCGGGGTATCGGCTCTCGATCAGCGTGGATTGGCTCGGCGGGTTGATGGGAATGCGGATCGCGTGGCGACCGTTGATATCGGCGCGGTCGAGCAGTTTGCAGGGGCGTTGAGCGGGCGGGTCTTCTATGACGGCAATGGGGATGGGTTCCAGAATCTTAGCTTCACGGACAATTTCACGACCGGGCCGTCGGCCCTGTGGGGGAACGAACGCGGGGGTTGGATTGCCTCCGGCGGCGCGTATGTCGCACTGGCACCGTCGGGGAATCCGATCGCGTTCAGTTCGTTGCCGTTTGAGCTGAATGATTTCACTTTGGAGTTTGATGCCACGAATCTGCAAGACGGCGGTGTCGTGCTGCATTCGCCGTCGGCGGACAACGGCGTTGTGTTGGCGTTCTCCGAGGGGCAAGTCTATTGGCACATCGTGCATGATGGAGTCTTTGGACCGGCGTTGAATCGTGTCTTCAACGTGTTCACGTCGGGCGTGAGCGACCCCCATATCCGCGTCACGGTGTCTGGCGACAACTACTCGGTCTTTTTCGACGGTAGCGCGACTCCGGTGACGACGCTAACGACTTCGCAATTCACCTCCGGCCGCATGGCGCTCTTCAGCAACGCCGCGCAGAGCTTTGACAACGTGCAGCTCACGACTCCGGGGACTCTCGAATTGGGAATCGTGGGGCGAACGGTGTTCCTTGATGCGGATCGGGACGGAGTGCTCGATCCGGGCGAACGCAGCACCGTGACCTTGGCGGATGACCCGGCGACGGCGGGGGTCAATGAAGCAGGGACTTACGTCTTCGATGATGTTGCTCCGGGCGGGTATCTCGTCCGCGAAGTCGCTCCCGCTGGCACGGTCTTCACGACGCCGCTGGGGTTGCAGCATCCCGATCCCGAATCGTTCCCGCTGTCGCGCATCGAAAGCGGCGATGGTTCGCGCGGGGTGCTCTTCAACGGCGCTCCAACGGGGGCATTCTTGGGTCGGGAAGTTGCGAGCGCGGGAGACCTCAATGCGGACGGCTTTGACGACATGGTCTTCACGACCGATCAATCGACGCACTATGTCGTGTTCGGTCGCGGCACCGCGTTTCCGGCAAACATTGATGTGACGGCGCTCGATGGAACGAATGGCTTCAAGGTCATTACGACGGGGGCCAACGAAGTCCTGACACGCGGCATCTCCGGGATTGGCGACTTCAATCATGATGGCATTGATGACCTCGCGGTGGGGGGCCAGGTCGGGGGCACGGCAAACAGCGGATTCGTGAGCATCGTCTATGGACGCTCCTCCGGTTTCGCGAGCACCGTCGATCTGGCAAGCATGAGTATTCCGCGGATCGTCGGTGTCCCCAGTAGCGGCAATAACAGCAACGGTGGCCTGACAGACATCGCGATCGGCAGTGCGGGCGACATGAACAACGACGGGATCGACGATCTGCTCTTCAGTGGGGCTCGACTCACCAACGACGGCTCAGTGTTCGTCGTGTTTGGAACGGCGGGTTCGCTGAACCTGAACTTCAATGTGAGCTCGCTCAATGGAACCAACGGCTTCCGCGTCACTGGCGTGCTCGATTCGGGAGTGGCAGTGGCGGGGGTTGGCGATGTGAACGGGGATGGGTTTGACGACATCGGTTTTGGAGCGCGTCTCGCCGATAGTCTGAATGGAGCCGGCTATGTCGTGTTCGGCAAGAGCGCTCCGTTCGCCGCGAGTTTCAGTGTCACGACGCTCAACGGCACGAACGGTTTCCAGTTGGCGGGCACGGCGCACTCGCAGATCGGTCAAGCGATCGGCGGTGGCGACATCAACGGTGACGGCTTCGGCGACGTCGTCATTGGCGGCCCCAGCTTTAGCGATGCGCGAGGCGAGGTCTTCGTCGTGTATGGTCAGGCCAACGGCTTTTCAGCAAGCATTCCGCTCGACGGCACGGGCGTGATTCGGCAGACGCGATTCACAGGCCCCGGCTCATTTGAGGCGACGGGGTTTTCGCTTGATACGCTCGACTTCAACGGAGACGGTTTTGATGACGTGGTGCTTGGTGCGTATCTCTCAAGCGTCGGCAGAGACTTTGTCGTCTTCGGAAAGTCCGACGGATTGGCCGCGCAGTTTCCGCTGGCCAGTTTGACCCCGTTCGATGATTCCACGACCGCGTACCTCACCGGCCAGTCGCCACTGCCGGGCTTTGTTTTGACCGGCGTCAGCAACGGCGATCATGCGGGCTTTGTCGCCAACGCAGGTGACGTGAATGGCGACGGCTTGGACGATCTCTTGGTCAGCGCGGCCTCTCCGGACACTCCAGGGGCAAACACGCCCGGCAAAGTCTATCTCGTCTTTGGTCAAGCTCCGCGCGGAACACACGCGCTGCGAGTCAACTCCGGCGTGGCGTCGTTCGGGGACTTCAGCAACGCAGCAGCGCTGACAATCACGGACCGGACGGCGAGCACCGCATCGGTCGCTGAAGTCACAGAAGGTGATTCGGGACAGGCGATCCTGACATTCCGCGCGGAGCTATCAACGGCGGCACCTGTGGATGTCACGTTCGTGGCGACGATCACGGGGGGAACGGCGACTGTGGGCACCGATGTTCTCGAACGGAGCGTCGTGCAGCGGACGATCGTCATTCCGGCCGGACAGACGAACGTGGATTGGAGCTATGCGGTCCCCGCAGACTTGATCGACGAGTTCGATGAGACAGTCATCGTCACACTCTCGAACGTGACGGGCGCGGTTCCTCCATCCAGTGCGGCGATCACGGGCGTGATTTTCGACAACGACGCCCCGCCGGTGTTGAGCTTTGTGAATCGGTCTGTGATTGAAGGCGATATAGGCACCGTCAATCGCGCGTTCCAAGTAGCCTTGAACGCGTCCAGCGGGCGTGTGGCGACCGTCGATTACAGGTTCCTTGCCAATGCGACTCCCACTGACGGTGATGGCGTCGACTTCATCGCGACCTCCGGCACGATCACTTTCTTGCCGGGAGAAACGATTCAGAACATCTTCCTGCCCGTCATTGGGGATCTCCTTTTTGAAGGTCTGTCCGAGACGATCAGACTTGATCTCCTGAATCCGAATGGCCTCACTTTGGCCGACGGTGCCGCTTCGGGGAACTTCGAAATCCTGGATGACGACCCCGATTTGCGAGTGAACAGCACCGCGGACAAAGTGGATCTCACCGCCGGCGACGGTGTCGTCAACACGGGCGTGGCCAACGAGATCACTTTGCGAGCGGCGGTCATGACCGCCAATCAAATTGCGGGAAGCGACGAGATCGTGTTGCCAGCCGGCACGTTCACGTTCACGTTGGGGACACGCTCGGAAGAGGCGGCAGCGTCGGGCGATCTCGACGTGACCAGCGGCTACTTGCGGATTCGTGGTGCGGGAGCGGGACTCACGATCATTGATGCGGCGGATCTCGATCGCGTGTTTCATGTCCGCAATGGTGCGACGCTGGAATTGGTCGGCGTGACGCTGCGTAACGGCGAGCTTGGCGATACTCAGGACGGCGGTGCGATTGCGGTCGATTCGTCGGGCACGTTGATTCTGACTCAGACGGAACTCGTCGGGCACACGGCACGCACGGGCGGGGCGTTGTTCTTGCAAGCGAACTCGACACTGACGGTGTCTCAAGCGATGTTCACCGACAACACCGCGTCGGGTGCGACGGGGTTGGGTGGTGCGATCGCGACGTCTGGGGCGGGCATCACGCTCAACGTCGCTGACAGCACGTTCCAGAACAACAAGGCGATTTCTGGCGGGGCGATCTTCAGCACCGGGACGCTGACGGTCAGCGGCAGTACGTTTGAGTCGAACCGCGCGGAAGCGGTCAGCACGAATCAGTCGTCGCGCGGCGGAGCGATCTTCATGAGTTCGGGGACGACGCTGTCGATCGCGTCGAGCACGTTCTCACAGAACTCATCGACATCGCGCGGCAGCGGACAATCGACGGGGGGTGGTGTCGCGGCGGATACGAGCACCACGGTCACGATCACGGGCAGCACGTTCGATCACAACACGGCGACCGGGGCGGCCGGAGCGACCGGAACTACGCGGATCGGCGGCGGCTTGTGGACGCGCGGCGCGGCGACGATCTCGAACTCGACGTTTTCGACCAACACGGCGGACTTCGACGGCGGCGGGTTGTTTCATCAGAATGGCACGCTGTCGCTCAATCATGTCACGATCGCGCGGAATGTCTCCGGCCGGAATGGCGGTGGTGTGGCTGTCGCGAGCGGTTCGGCCAGCGTGAAGAACTCGCTGATCGCCACGAACACGGCGACGACCAGCAACCCGGACGTGCATGGCGTCTTCACCTCGCTGGGACACAACCTGATCGGCAATCGCGGACTGGTGACGAGCTTCACTGCCGGGCAGAACGGCGATCTGGTCGGTGAAACGGGAGCGGTCATTGATCCGAAGCTGCTCGATCTCGCGAACAACGGCGGGCCGACCAGGACGCACGCGCTGGAGGTTCGGCAAATCGGGGTGTCCGTCGTCTTCAGTCCGGCGGTCGATGCCGGTGACGACACGGATGCGCCGCAATTCGATCAGCGCGGATTTGCACGCGACGTTGATGGCCGGGATCTCGGCACGGCCACGGTCGATATCGGCGCGTTCGAGTTGCCGCTCAATCGGCGACCGACGCTCGCGGCGCAGAATTTCACGATCAATGAGAACTCGGCGCAGGGTACGCTGATCGGCCGCGTGGCCTTCGGCGATCCGGATGGCAATCTGCGTTCGATCGCGATCACGGACGGCGACCGCGATGACTTCACGTTCGATGCCGTGACCGGCGACCTGTTCGTCAAGACGCCGCTCGACTTTGAAGGCGATGCGTCGTACTCGCTGACGCTGCGAGCAACCGACACGGCAGACCTGTTCCGCGACGCGGTGATCACGATCAACGTGGCGAACGTCAACGAGCGGCCCGTGCTGGTGGGAAGCGGACTCGATAATCGGTCGCGGCGCGACGGGGACGAACCGGAGACCGTTGACCTGTCGCCGCTGTTCGTGGACCCGGACAACGGCGACACGCTGACGTTCAGCCTCGTGGCCAGCACCAATCCGGCGCTCGTCGATGTGCGGCTCATTAACGGCCATGAATTGTCGTTCGAGTATCTCGACTATTCTGCCGGCCAGAACCGCAGCCCGGCGACCGTCACGGTGCGAGCGACGGACGCTGGCGGCTTGCAGGTCGCGGACACGTTCACCGTCACGGTCGCGCCGCAGCAGACGTTCGAGTACGCGCTCGTGATCACGCGCGACATCACGCCGCAAGTCACGGCCGAGACGTTGCCGACGTCGCTGACTTCAGTGCTTGAGGGAGCGGATTACTTTGTTGAGGTGTGGGTCCGCGACCGGCTGGTCGTCGGTCATCCCGATTTCCCGATCACGCTTAACGAATTCGAGGCGACGGAAGGGATCCTCGCGGCTGGTGTTGATCTGCGGTTCGACCCCAGCTTGTCGATGTTCCTGGAAGTGGTCGAGTCGGGTGTCTTCAGCACGGCGTCCTCGGACCCGGTCGATCCGGACGCCGCGCCCGTCAACAATCTGCGCGGGCTGATCAACAACCTGCGCGGCGAGATTCTCGGCTCGGACCCGGACCCGGAGACTGCTGGAAAGTTTGGCCGAGTCGGTGCTGCTCGATTCCGTGCGACCGGATTGGGTCTGCAAACATTCGCACTCGATCTGACCGGCGACGAACAATCGACCGTGCGCAAGGCGGACGGCTCCAGCCAGAACGTACATGCTTCGCAGATTCAGCTTGGTGCGGCCCTGACGGTGGGCGTTGATCCTGAGGGCAGTGCCGGTGCAACGCGACTATTCGCTCCGCCGATCGTTGTGTCGCTCGGTGCCGGGGCAACCTCGCCAATCAGTCTTGCGGTCGCGGACTTCGATGGACTCAATGGAATCGATCTGGTGAGCGCCAACGGTGGCTCGAACAACGCACGGGTTGTGTTGAGTGCGCCGCAACTCGGACACACGGTGATGCTCAGTCCGGGCGATGTCGTGACTGGAATCAACTTCGGCAATCGCGCGTTGGCGGGCGAGATTCGTGGCGTCGTCTTCGCCGATGAGAACGGCAACGGCGAACAGGACACGACCGAGTTGGGATCGCCCGGCTGGACCGTGTTCCTCGATCTCGACAATGACGGCGTCTTCGATCAAGACATCGACGGCGATGCCGACACAGTCGATCCCGAACCGAATCGAGTCTCCAGTGCGGCCGATCCCAACAACCCGAGCAGTCCGGCGGGCGAGTATGTCTTCCGCGAGTTGAAGTCTCTGCGAAGCTACTCGGTCGGGCTGATGCCTCGAACCGGATTCACGGTCACGGCACCGGGGACGAACGGCGGCCGGCACACTTTCACGCTCGACGCTGGCGAGATTCGTGACAACGTCCACTTCGGTGTCGGCGACACTTTGACCGGCGGACAGTCGGGGGAGGCCTTCATCCAGGGCTTTGTGTTTGAAGACTTCGACGAAGACCGCGTCCGCGATCCGAATGAGGGAGTGGCCGACATCCTCGTGTATCTGGATCTCGACAACGATGGCAGGCTCGACGAGGCGGAAGATCTCGACAGTGATGGGCGACTCGATGCGGGGGAAGACCGCGACGGAGATGGACGTCTCGACGGACGGGAACCGCGCACGACAACGCTCGCCGACAACACGACGACATCGGGGGATGAAGCGGGAAGCTATTCGCTCTTCAACCTCCGGGCCGGGACGTACCAGGTCCGCGTGGTGACGAGCGGCACAGGCATGCGGCAGACGTCGCCGCTGACCAGCCAATTCGACCGGACGGAATTGGTCGCGGGAGGTGGACCGCAAGCGGTCGCCATCGGCAATTTTAATTTCGATGGAGACGCGCTGCTCGAAATCGCGGTGGCCAACGAAGACACCAGCAACGTGAGCCTGCTGCAACAAACGCTCGCTGGCTACCAATCGGGTTCTTCGGAAATCGACTTGGGAGTGAACCGCGGCTTCGGAGCGTTCGCCGTGATCTCTGGCAACTTCGATGGCTTGAACGACGGAGACGACTTGGCCGTCGCCAACACGTTTACCAAGAACGTCTCGATCCTGCGCAACACCAAAGGACAGTTCGCAGCCCCCGTGAATGTGACGATTGGTTCCGGACCACGGTCGATCATTGCCAGCGATCTCGATGGGGACGGCGACTTGGATCTCGTGACCACCAACGAGTTCGGCCGCAACCTTTCCATTCTGACGAATAACGGGTCCGGCACGTTTACGGCGACGTCCGTGTCACTGGAGACCGTTCCGCTGGCGATCGCCGCGGCCAATGTGCTCGGCGACAGCAATCCTGAATTGCTGGTCACGCTGCGCGATTCTCAGCAGGTCGCGATCCTGAGCCGAAACGGCAGCGGCGTCTTTGCGATCCATCAACGAGTGTCGGTCGGCGACGCTCCGTTCGGCATTGTGGCCGGTGACTTCGACGGCGATCCGTCACACCTTCAGGATTTCGCCGTCACCCGGTTTCTCTCCAACTCGGTCGCGGTCTTTTTGAATCAAGGCGGCGGCACCTTTTCTTCTCCACGGATTTTCGCGGCCGACATTGGACCGGCCGCCATCACCGCGATTGATCTCGAAGGAGACGGCGACCTCGATCTGGCCGTCACGCATCAGGCCAGCGCCGGCGATGCCGTCACTCCCGATGTCAGCTTGTTGCGAAATGACGGTGCAGGACAATTCTCATCGCCGGAATCCGCTGGCGTGCTCAACGAAAGTTCCGGCGCGCTCCGATTCTCCATCGCCGCGCGAGACATTGATGGTGACGGCGACCCCGACTTGATCGTCGCCGACAAGGACAGCGAGCGAGTCTCCGTCCTGACGAACGAATTGGTCGCGGGAGCCGCCACCGTTCGCCTCGTCGATGCGATCGAAGCGGAGCCCGTCAGCTTCACGCTGGAAACACTCTTCAATGGCCACTTGCAGATTGATCTGATTGGCGGACAAGACGTGCTCGTTCGCTCCGCCGCTGATCAACTCGAAGTTCTGATCGACGGCGTGCGCAACCCTCAACTGAGCGCCGCTCTGGCCGCAAGCGTGCAGACAATCACGATCAACGGCGGTGACGGCGACAACGTCATCGACCTGAGCGGAGTGTCGGACGCCGCATTCACGAATGTTGCCGGAGTCGATGTCACGGTGCATGGCGGTGCGGGGAACGACAGCGTTCTGGGAAGTCAGTTCGACGATTCGATCACCGGCGACGAGGGAGACGACACGCTCAGCGGCGGCCGAGGACGCGACACGCTCGCGGCCGGCGGCGGCTTGTCTGATCTCCTGAGCGAAACCGCGAACACCAACTTCACGCTCACCAATTCTCAACTGAGAGGGATCTTCGGACTGGTCGATGAGACGGACACGCTCAGCGGCTTTGAACGAGCCAGCCTGACCGGCGGAGCTGACGCGAACCGGCTCGACATCAGCGGCTTCACTCCGATCGGTTTGAATACGCTTCAAGGACTTGGTGCCAACGACACGCTGGTTGGCGGCAACGGGATCGACATCCTCGATGGCGGCGAGGGAAGCGACAGCTTGACCGGCCTCATGGGAGACGATGTCTATCTCTTCGGTGCGACGACCGACGCAGGTGGAGAAATCGACGACGTCCGCGAGGTCGCTGCGCAAGGTCGTGACAGTCTCGATTTCTCAAATCTGCCCGCGAACGTTCCCGTCACGGTGACTCTCGGAAGCGACACGCTGGCGATACACGCGGGCCGTATGGTCCGAGCCGGGACGGGACAGTTCGCGAACTTTGAAATCGCCAAAGGGGGACTCGGTAACGATTCGCTGACCGGCAACGGCGCGACGAATGTCCTGGAAGGAGCCGCAGGAAACGACACGCTCAACGGTGCGGGAGGCAGCGACACTCTGACCGGCGGGATTGGCGACGACGTCTATGTCTTCACGGCGGCGATGGTGCTCGAGAACGACGTCGTTCGCGAGTCGGTCGGCGATGGAATCGATCGTCTCGACTTCAGCGGATTGGCGGCAACGGTCCCCGTGACGGTCAATCTCGGCAATCTCACGCTGGCGACGCACACCAACCGCACGGTCCGCGCCGAGTCCGCAGCGACCAGCGACATCGAACAGGCCACGGGTGGCGCGGGGAATGACCTCTTCACCGGCAACGCCCTCGCCAACCGGTTCGATGGCGGTGCCGGCAACGACAGGCTGATTGGCTTGGGCGGTCTCGACCTGCTGATCGGTGGAACTGGCAACGACATGCTTGAGGGCGGAGACGGAAACGACACGCTCGAAGGGGGAGTGGGCACCAATTCCATGCTGGGTGGATTCGGTGACGATGTTTATCGCTTCCTGGCGGTGACGGTGGCCGAAGTGGACACGATCACTGAGCTGGCGAATCAAGGGACCGACGTGCTCGACTTCAGCAGTCTCGCGGTCAACCTGGCAGTGACCGTTGACCTGTCCAAGGATCTAACGCTCGCGAAATACACGAACGTCACCGTGAAGGCCGGCGCTGGATTCGCCGTCAACATTGAGAATGCCCTCGGTGGAGCCGGCAACGATCAGATGCTTGGCAACTTGCTGAGCAATCAGCTTGATGGCGGCCTCGGCAACGACACCCTCAACGGCGGCGTGGGAAATGATCAGCTCTTCGGTGGAGCTGGCGACGACGTCTATCTCTTCCTGGCCGCCACGTCTTTGGAAACGGACACGATCCGCGAACTGCTCAACGAGGGGGTGGATCGTTTGGACTTCTCGACGTTGCTGGCGACGATGCCGGTGACGGTCGATCTCGCGAACGACGCCACGCTGGCAACCCACGCCAATCGCACGATCAGCACGGCGGCAGCCGGACAAGCGGCAAACCTCGAAGACGTGACGGGCGGAGCGGGAGCGGATGCGCTGAGCGGAAACTCGGCAAACAACCGCCTGATCGGCGGCCTCGGCAACGACGCGCTGCGCGGTCTGCTCGGCGACGACAGCCTGACCGGAGGAAACGGCAATGATCTTTTGGAAGGGGGCGACGGCAACGACTCGTACCTCTTCCAAGCGGTGACCGGAACGATCGCGGAAACCGATACGCTGTCTGAAACGGCGAACTCCGGAATCGACACGCTCGACTTCAGCGCGCTGGCGGCGACGATCGCCGTCACGTTGGATCTCGGCAACGATGCGTCGCTCGCGCGGCACACGAGCCGCACCCTCGCCGCGAATGCCGGCCAGGCCGCGAATGTCGAGAACGCGATGGGCGGTGCCGGAAACGATTCGCTGACCGGCAATGCAATCGCCAATCGACTGCTGGGAAATGCCGGCAACGACACGCTCACCGGCGGAGCGTCCGACGACGTCCTCGAAGCCGGCCTCGGCACCGATGAACTGCGTCAAACAGCGAGTGCCACGCAAACGCTGACAAACTCCTCGCTCACCGGATTGGGGACGGACACCATCAGCGGCTTTGAACGAGTCGTGCTCACCGGTGACGCGACCGACAATTTGATGGATGCCCGGCAATTCACGGCGGGCGCCGTCACGCTCACCGGTCTGGGCGGCAATGACACGCTGTTCGGCGGCTCGCTGATTGATTCGCTATCGGGCGGCGAAGGGGACGATTCGATCAACGGCGGCGGCGGCAACGATGCGCTGATCGGCGGCAGCGGCAACGACATCTATTTCTTCTCGACGGCCACGACTGCCGAGGTCGACACGATCACGGAACTCGCCGGGGCCAGCGAAGGGACCGACACCGTCGAGTTCGCCGCGATCACGACACCGGTCACGATCGACCTCACGAAGGATGCCACACTCGCCACGCACGCGAACCGCACGCTGAAAGCCACGACAGGGCAAGCGGTGAATCTCGAAAACGCGACCGGTGGCTCGGGCAACGACAAACTCACGGGCAACGCCGCCAGCAATCGCTTGGAGGGCCGCGAAGGAGCCGACGAACTGATCGGCGGGCTGGGCAACGATGCGCTGCTCGGTGGCTTGGGCGACGATGCGTATGTCTTTGCGACGCTCATCGGTGCGGCCGAGGCGGACGTTGTCACGGAACTCTTCAACGAGGGGACCGATCGGCTCGACTTTAAGTTGTTGACGGCCACAGTCGCGGTGACGATCAATCTGACGAGCGATGCGTCGCTCGCCGCTCACACGAACCGCACGATCACCGCACCGGTGGGACTCGCCGCGAATCTCGAACAAGCCTTTGGTGGCGCGGGGGCCGACGTGCTGACCGGCAACAACGCCGCCAATCTGTTGGACGGGGCCGCTGGCAGCGACATTCTTAGCGGTGGACTCGGCAACGACACACTCGTCGGAGGTGTCGGCAACGATGCGCTGATCGGCAACGACGGCAATGACGACTATCGTTTCCTCGCCGATACAACGACCGAAACCGATACGCTCACCGAACAGCCCAACGAGGGTCTCGACCGGCTCGACTTCAGTGCGGTGATCAGCAAAGTTACCGTGAATCTCGGCGACGACGCGGCGCTCGGCAGACACAACGGCCGCACGGTCAGAACCAACGCCGGTCAATCGCTCAATTTTGAAAACGCGACCGGCGGAACCGCGGGGGACTCACTGGTCGGCAACAGTGCCGACAACATCCTGAACGGTGGAGCCAACAACGACACCATTCGTGGTGGTGCCGGTAACGATCTGCTGGATGGCGGTCTCGGCAACGATGCGTTGGCGGGACAAGCTGGCAACGACACGCTCCTCGGGCAAGCCGGTCTCGACACACTCAGTGGCGGCCTCGATAACGACTCGCTGCTGGGTGGAGCCGACAACGACACGCTCATCGGCGGCTTCGGCGTGGACGTGGTGAACGGCGAACTGGGAACAGACCGAGCACTCGGCGGACAGGGGAAGAGCGGAACGCCTCGCCTCGGAAACGGCGTTGCCGATCTGGGCGATGCGATCACGGCCGAAATCATCGACGAATTGTTCGCGACCGCGTTTCCGTTTGAATGATCGTCACCGACTTTTCGGAGACGACGCACGATTTTGCGACAACGCCTTGCGGTGTGTGGAACGGGCAATGCCGTGGGGATATGCTGCCCGCCCGACCGGGGACACGATTCAGATTCGCGAGCGATGTCCTGTCGGTTCGGCGAGCACCCAGATCAGGAGAGCAGTCATGTCGAACAAGGGAACGCAGCTTCCTCGGCGTCAATTTTTGAAGACGGCACTTTCGGTGGCCAGCGCCGCCGTGATGGCACCGACAATCATTCCCAGTTCCGCCTTGGGCCTGGACGGCGCGGTTGCTCCCAGCGAGCGGATCATTGTCGGCGGCATCGGCATCGGAAACCGGGGGCTGTACGACCTCGGCTGTTTCCTGGAGCAAAGCGACATTCGATTCGCCGCCGTGTGCGATGTGAAAGAAGCTCGCCGCACGCTGGTCAAGAAGATGGTCGATGAGAAGTACGGCACCACCCTCTGTGACATGCACCGCGACTATCGCGAACTGCTCGACCGCAGCGATATCGACGCGGTGTTGATCGCGACCGGCCCGAACTGGCACTGCACGATGTCGATGGCCGCTGCGAAGGCAGGCAAGGATATCTACTGCGAAAAACCTTGCACCAAGAACATCGAGCAGAGCCTGATCCTGCGGGACACGATCAAACGGACCGCGCGAATTTTTCAGGCGGGAACCCAACGCCGCAACCTACCGCACTTCGCGTTCGCGTGCGAGTTGGCTCGGACCGGGAAGCTCGGCAAGATGAAAAAAGTGTTCGCTCATCCGGCCGGGATGACATCAATGCTGAGCGGTTGGCTGCCGGCCGAACCGGAACCGGAGAAGGAAATCATCGATTACGACAATTACCTCGGCCCGGCCGCGTGGCGACCGTTCAACAAGGCACTGCTCGCCGGCTTCCACTTTGAAAAGGGTGGCGGATTCATCGGCGCGTTCGGAGGTGGCGGCGTCCTCGAATGGGGTTCGCACTGTGTGGACCTCTGCCAGTGGGCGATGGGAGATTGCGAACCCCCCATTGAATACAACCCGCCGAAGGATGGGCACCTCGTCGCGAAGTACGCCAGCGGTGCTGAGCTGATCTTCCGCGAGAAGGATTGGATTCCGCTCGGCTCGTGCCCCGTGCGATTCGAGGGAGAGACCGGCTGGGTCGAAGCGGGCGACAGCGGCAAGATGGTGCTGAGCTCGCCGGAGTTGCTCGCCGGTCGCACGGTCCTGGAGATCGGCGGCTATCCGGCGACGTTCCACGTTCGCGATTTCCTCGACTGTGTGAAGACTCGCTCGCAGCCGAAGACGAACGCGCTCGCGGCCTGCAACGCTCATATCGCCTGCCACGCGGCGAACGTCGCTCTCTATCTCAACCGGCAAGTCAAATACGACAACAAGACCAACACCTTCATCGACGACGAACCCGCCAACCGCATGCGCTCCGAAGCGCTCCGCGAACCCTGGCGTCTGTAAATCAAATCGTAGGACGGGCACTCTTGCCCGTCCCCGCTTCGACGGCCAAGAGTGGCCGTCCTACTTTCCACCACATCGTCCTCAACGATCAGGACCGCAACCATGCTTTTGACTCAACGCTTCGCTCGCTCAGTTCTTGTTGCCGCATTGATGTTCGCGGCTGTCACCTCAGCCCGCGCCGCCGACGGCTTCAAAGCCTCGCCGGAGAAAGAAAAAGAATTGATCGCGGTCCTGCGATCCGACGCTCCGCCGCAAGACAAGGCCATTGCTTGCAAGAAGCTGGCGATCGACGGGTCCAGCGAATCGGTTGGCGATCTGGCGAAGTTGCTTTCCGATCCGCAATTGGCCTCGTGGTCGCGAATCGCGCTGGAAGCGATTCCGGGAACAGCTCCCGATGAGGCGTTGCGGAAAGCTTCCGAGTCTCTCGAAGGCAGACTGTTGGTCGGCGTGCTGAATTCGATCGGTGTTCGTCGCGATGCGAACGCGGTCGAATCCTTAACCAAGCGATTGAGCGACAAAGACGAAGAAGTCGCGTCGGCCGCCGCGGTCGCCTTGGGCCGAATCGGAAGCGAAGCCGCCGCGAAGTCTCTGCGACCGCTGTTGACCAGCGGTCCCGCCAAAGTTCGATCGGCCGCTGCCGAAGGCTGCGTGCTGTGTGCCGAACAATGGCACTCCGCGGGCAAGTCTGCTGACGCGGTCGCGCTGTACGACGAAGTCCGCAAGGCCGAACTCCCGAAGCAACGCATTGTCGAAGCGACTCGCGGCGCGATCCTCGCTCGCAAGGACGAAGGAATCCCGCTGCTGCTGGAACAATTCCAATCCGCCGACAAGAAGATGTTTGAGCTCGCATTGTTCACCGCTCGCGAATTTCCTGGCAGCGAAGTCGACAAGGCTCTCGCGGCAGAATTGGCCAAGGCGACTCCCGAACGAGGGGCCTTGATCGTTCAAGCGATGGCCGATCGCAAAGAGACCGTCATTGTTGCTGCCGTCTCGAAGGCCGCCGGCAGCGGGCCGAAGCCGGTTCGCCTGGCTGCGATCAAAGCCCTCAGCCAAGTCGGCGATGCGTCGTCCGTGACCGCACTGTTGGAGACGGCCGTCGATAAAGATGAAGACTTGGCCCTCGCCGCAAAAGCGACGCTCGCCGATCTGCCTGGAGATAAGGTCAATGCGCAAATCGCCGCGATGCTCCCCAACGCCAAGGGCAAAACGTACCCGCTGCTGATCGAACTCGTTGGCCAGCGTCGGATCGAAGCGACCCCAGCGTTGCTCAAGGCGATCGACAGTTCCGACAAGAACGTGCGGAGCGCCGCGTTGATCGCGCTGGGTGAGACGGTCTCGCTCAAAAATCTGCCGGTGCTGATCACGCAAGCCATCAGCCCAAAGAATGCCGACGATGCCGCGACGGCTCAGCAAGCGTTGAAGTCGGCCAGCGTTCGTATGCCCGACCGCGAAGCGTGCGCGACCGAACTCGCCACCGCGTTTGAGAAAGCTCCTGCGGCCTCGAAGGTTCTGTTGCTCGACATCCTGGGAGACGTTGGCGGCGAGAAAGCGTTGAAGACTCTCGGCGCCGCCGCCAAGAGTAATAGCCCCCAGCTTCAAGACGCCGGCAGCCGAGTTCTCGGTAAGTGGGGCAGCCTGGATGCCGCGCCTGTCCTGCTCGACTTGGCCAAGACCGCTCCGGCCGCTCAGTTCCGCAACCGCGCGTTGAAAGGTTACATCAGTCTCGCCCGCCGCTTCGCCATGCCGGACGAACAGCGAGCCGACATGTGCCAAAAGGCGTTTGATCTCTGCAAAGAACCGGCAGAACAAAAACTGGTTCTGGATGTCTGCCGCATCCAACCCAGCGTCGAGACGCTCAAACTGACCATCAAGTTCATGAAGGTTCCCGAACTCAAAGAAGACGCGACGCAGACGACCCTGCTTGTCGCTCAAAAGCTTGGAGCCAAAGGGATCAATGTCAGCGAACAACTCAGCAAAGCCGGCTTTGAAAAAGTGAAAGTCGAAATCGTCAAAGCCGAATACGGCTCGGGGGCGACCCAAAAAGACGTGACCGCCGTGGTCCAGAAACAAGCCGGCGACTTGCCTCTGATTACTCTCGCCTCGCCCAGCTACAACACGAACTTCGGCGGCGACCCGGCTCCGAACACCGTCAAGCAATTGAAAATCCAATACAAGATCAACGGCAAAGCAGGGGAGGCATCATTCCCAGAAGATGCCCTGATCATTCTGCCGATGCCGAAGTAATCGGACTGTCCAGCATGACGCTCATCACCGTCTTCCGATGCCGACGCCAATCCTAATCGGTCTCGCGATTCTGCTTGTCGCTGTCGTCATGCTGCGGTCGTCCGAGTTCCGAGTCGTGTGAACAGCGACGATCCCGGATGGCCATCAAACAGTCGTGCCGTGGACCATCCGCAGAATGCGCTCGCCAACGCTCTGTCGACGGGCGACGTGTCGTGCTGGCGGCGTTTCTCAGGATCAGCAGGCTCAGATATGGATGACTCCGAAATCTTCAGTTCTGGCTCCCGTGATGATTCGCCTCGAAACAACCGTGCGAAATCAGCGCAGATTCACGGATCGTTCTCGCCGATCCCGACAGCGATTTTTTGGGAGACGGCGAATGGGAAACCTTCGTGACCGCAGGATCATTCTCGCTTCGCTTGATTCGCGCGGCCAAATGTTTGGAACAGCGCGAATCAAATGGAACGTGAATGTGGAACAACTCTGAGACGCGTTCCGACAATTAGCCGCGCGGCGCTAGCCCCGGTTACACCGTATGAACCGG
>CAMDPX010000006.1 GCA_945905295.1 Planctomyces sp. SH-PL62
CCAACTCACCCTCAACATCGCCCAACAAAAAAAACTCCCGATCCGTCCTCACCGCAGCTATCCCAGACAAGCTCTCCCAAAACGTTCAAAATCCACCAGTGGAACTCGAAAGACCAAACCCAATGCGACAAAGTAAGTGCCATTGGGCTAACGCCCGCCGGCTCGCCTGTGGTTCCGAAACGGTGCCGATGGTTTCAAGCCTTCTCCGCCACCAGCACCACAGTGAAGGTGCTGCCGTGACCGACTTCGCTGGAGACGTTCAGCGAGCCGCGGTTCTTTTCGAGAATTGCCTGTGAGAGTGCCAAACCCAATCCGATGCCGCGGGCTTTCGTCGAGCGAAATGGCTCGCGGATACGGGGGAGATCTTCCGCGGCGATTCCGCAACCAGTGTCGGTCACAGACACCTCGATCTGATCTTGCACGTGCCGTGCCGACAGCGTCAGACATCCGCCGCCGGGCATCGACTCGCAGCCGTTGCGGATCAAGTTGCTGAAGACAATGGCCATTTGCTTGTCGTCGGCGAGGGCCTTGGGGAGGCCATTCGGAACCTGAAAGATCAACTCCACATTGTTCGGCCACGAGTCGAGCGGTGCCGAATTCTTTAAGCAGTTGAGAATTGAAATTGGTTGCAGGTTCGGCGACGGCAGCTTCGCGAACTCGGACAACGCCGTAATCACCGAGTCGGACACGGCGACTTGCCGTTCGATGCGTTGCAGGTGTTCGGCAATCTTTTCCGGTACGGCGTTTTTGGAATTCCGCAGGAAGTACACCGAAGTGCGCATCACGTTGAGCGGATTCCGCAACTCGTGAGCGACCCCGCCCGCGACTCGTCCGATCGCGGCCAGTCGTTCAGAGCGCATCAATCGATCGTTCGTGGCGGTCTCGTAAGCGTCTTGAATGATCGCCAGATCGAGGTCCAGCAGCGTGGTCAGCGACCGCATCGTGGCCGCGAGTTCGTTGACGTCGCCATCACCTGGCCAGTTCTGCCGGAGGACTCGCAGCAGTCCGTTCCGCAACCGCGAGATGGCCGCCTCAACATAGATTTGCTTGAGGCCGATGTCGACATGCCGATAGCCGACTCGAAAGCGACGTTCGACAAAGGCCATGTCATAGGGACCGGTGACGAGCTCCCTGAGCCACGCTCGCAGCGTCCCCTTCAAGCGTTCGACCTGCGCGTCGCCGCCGGTGATGACCTTGCGAGTCCCCTCATGCTCGGCGATCTCGCGATAGAAGTCGTCAATGAGTTCGATAAACGACGACTCCACAAACGGCGCGGCGGCACGAACCCGCTCTGCGTCGGCCTGCGTCCAGCCGACGTAGCGTTGGATTTCTTGATACCGCTCAAACAATTCATCGACTCGTACATCGAGCGCCACAATCGGACCTTTCATTGGCCCAAACAAGTAGGGACGGGCACTCCTGCCCGTCTCTGGTCGAGGAGCAATCCGCCAAAGGCGAACCGGCCGACGTCGCAGAATAACAAATAGCCGCGCGAAACCAGTCCCCCATCCCCCAGGAACCTTTGACTGTCCCAGCGGTAACCAGTTTCGCGCGGCAAGGCACTTTTTGTTTTGTAGGTTGGGACTCTGTCCCGACCCAGTTGGCCAGGATGCAACCCCAACCCGGTTGGTCGGGACGGAGTTCCAACCTACCAACACTAACAGTGAGCACACTTCAAGACCCGCGTTCGAGGGCCGGGCTCACGCGAGACGGACGGAACTTTCGTCAGGAGTTCTTCTCGCAAGACCGGAACCTCGGCCGGTGCCACAATCCCCAATCGGACTTGGTTTCCCTTGATGCCGATCACTCGCACAACGATGTTTTCGGCGATGCGGATTTCCTCGTTCAGCTTACGGGAGAGAACTAACATGGCCGTGCTCCTTGCTGGCGGCGGATCGGCGAAGGCACTGGCTTCTTCCTTGTAAGCCTCGCACCTTCTCTGTCGGGATACCGAACCGTTCGTGGCCTGGCAGAATCTGCCGGTCGCGAAGGACGTGCCGAACTTGAGAACTCTTTGAAGAACACGCTCCGGTGTCCGACAATGGTCGTTCTTTCGAGGCAATTCACGGGATTCTCAGCCGAAATCGTAGGACGCCGATCTTGGCTGTCACCGAAGTCTCACGACTTCGGCTACGGGGATCTGTGCCATTCGCGCTCATGACGTGCGGCCTTGCACACGTCTCGCTCAACATCACGGCGCTGGCACGCTCTTCGCAATCTCACAACCCCCCCCTGTAAACTGCCAAATCCGGCAGACCTGCCTGGCTCCGATTTTCACCCGCCTGGGTTTCTCCGGCACTCCCATTCCGAAACACATTCCGCCTCGCGAGTTGTTGGTGCGGCGTCGAGTCTTCAAACTACGCGTGCGCACGGCTCGACTAACCAGACTGTCCTCCTATGAACAACTTACTTGCGACCCCTCAGCGGCCGACTCGTTTGCTGGTCGTGGATGACGACCTCGACACCTGTGCCAATCTGTCGGACATCCTGTCGGACATCGGCTACGACGTGCAAACCGCTTCCGATGCCACGTCGGCACTGCGTACGATGGATCAGCGCGCCTTCGATGTCGTGCTGTTGGATTTGAAGATGCCCGGCATGGATGGCCTGCAACTCTACCGCGAACTGAAATGCCGTTCGGCGTCCACCGTCGCGATCTTGATCACCGGCTACGCAGACGCCGAAACGCGCCAGCGAGCCGAACAACTCGGCGTGTGGCGCATCCTGCCAAAACCGGTCGATGTCCCGGCGCTCTTGCCTCTGATTTCCGAAGCGGCGAAGCAACCGCTGCTCTTGATCGTCGATGACGACTCCGACTTCTGTGCCAGCTTGTTCGACGTGCTGCGCGACCGCTCGTTCCGCGTTGGCATCGCGGGGACGGCTCAAGAGGCCGCACTGCAATTGAGCCGCCAAGAGTTCCCGATCGTATTGGTCGATTGGCGGCTACCGGACGCTGACGGCTTGCAGTTCTTAGAAGAGATTCACAGCCAACATCCGCAGGCGAGAACCATGCTGTTGACCGGACATCGTCACGAGCTGACCGAGCAATTGCAGAAGAACTCGCTTCCCGGCGCGGATGTCTTTTTCTACAAGCCGCTCGAAATGGCTGCGTTTCTGGATACGCTGCAACGCTGGGCGATTCGTTAGACGCCGTTTCAAAACGTAGCCTGACTCTCCGAGTCGGGATTTTTCCGAACGATTCCCGACTCGGAGAGTCAGGCTACGGAGTCTTGCCCCCAATTCCTCACCACGGATTCATCTTATGCCTCAAAACTCGGTCGAGCTTCCCACTCCCGATGCGTTGGGGCCGTTGTCGCTGCTGGTCGTCGAAGATGATCCCGACACGCGCAGCAACTTGATCGACATCCTCGAAATGGACGGCTACCGCGTGCAGGCCGCCGAGACTTTCGGACAAGCCTTACGCGAAGCCCGTTGGGACGAATACTTCGCAATTGTGCTCGATCGCAAACTGCCCGACGGAAACTCCGAGAATTTCTTGCCGCAATTGCGACAGCTCGCGCCGCAGGCTTCCATCGTGATTGTCACCGGTTACGAGGATTTGACCGGAGCAATCGCCGCGCTCCGCAACGGAGCCTCGGACTACCTCATCAAGCCGGTCGATGCCGACACGCTACGCTCGCGGTTGCGGCAACTGGCCGAGAAGCGGCAAGCCGAACTCGCCTTGAAGGTGGCCAACGCGCGCATGTTGCAAGCCGAGCGGCTCGCCGCCATCGGTCAGATGATGACCGGCCTGGTCCATGAAAGCCGCAACGCGTTGCAACGGGGCGAAGCTTGTTTGGAAATGCTCAGCCTCAATCTGCAAGGGCAACCGGACTCGCTGGACTTGGTGGCGCGCGTCCAAAAGGCTCAGAAGAAACTGCACGGGCTGTTCGAAGAGGTCCGCAACTACGCGGCCCCGATCAAATTGGAACGGACCGATCACGATCTTCGCGATGTGCTCGAAGAAACCTGGGAGAACCTGGTCTGGTCGCGGCAAGGCCGCAATGTGTCGTTCAATCTTCCCAAGTCAGGCACGTCGCCGCGCTGCTCGGTCGATGCCAATCGACTCGAACAAGTCTTTCGCAACATCTTCGAGAACTCATTAGCGGCGTGTGCCGATCCCGCGCGAATCGACATCACTTGGAAACCGACGAAACTCAACGGCCGGCCGGCCTGGCAACTCTCCCTCGCCGACAACGGCCCTGGCATGTCCCCCGAACAACGCCAAAAAATCTTCGAGCCGTTCTACACGACGAAACCGACCGGCACCGGCCTTGGCATGGCGATCAGCAAACGCATCATCGACGAGCATGACGGCACGATCGCGGTCAATGAGATGAAAACGGAAGGGACTGAAATCCTCATCACACTGCCAGCGGCGTGACCGCGCGAGCCGGGGTCGGTGGAGCGCCCTCGCAACTCTTCGAGCATCGGCGGAATGCGGTTTGCCATTCACTCTGCGAAACAACGTCCCGCCATCGAAAGCCCACCGTCATGTTCCGTTTCGCACTCTTTCTGATCATCGCCGCCGCCCCACTGTCCGCTTCCGCACAGTTCGACATCGAACGCGAGCCGGTCAACTATCTCAAGTCGCCGCTATCCGATCCGATCAGCCAGTTGCAGAAGCGAATCAATGCCGACGAAGTCCGGCTGACGTTCGACGACAAAAGCGGCTACCTGGCCTCGGTGCTCAAAACGCTCAACATTTCTGAGACCTCGCAAATGCTGGTCTTCTCGAAGACGAGCTTCCAGCGCAGCCGCATCAACCCGCGCACGCCGCGAGCGATCTATTTCAGCGACGACGTTTACGTTGGCTGGTGCGTACACGGCGATGTTGTGGAAGTCTCGGCCGTCGATCCGCAACTCGGCGGCAACTTCTATTCGCTGAACCAAGAGGAAGTGGACCATCCGAAGTTCTCGCGGCACACCGACACTTGCACGCTGTGCCATGCCTCGTCGGTCACGCAAGGAGTCCCTGGCCACTTGATTCGATCCGTGTTTCCCGACAGCGTCGGCAATCCGATTCTCAGCACGACGACGTACCGGACGACGTCGCAAAGCCCGCTCAAGCAGCGGTGGGGCGGCTGGTATGTCAGCGGCACTCACGGCCAGCAGCGGCACATGGGAAACATGATCGCCAAAAGTTCGCGCGAGCCGGAAGCCTTCGACGCCGACGCCGGCGCGAACGTGACCGATCTCTCCAAACTCATCAACGTCGAGCCGTATCTCACGCCACACAGCGACGTCGTCGCGTTGCTCGTCTTCGAGCATCAGGCTCCGGCGCACAACGCGCTGACGCTGGCCAACTATCAAGCCAAGCTCGCGCTCCGCGATGAAGAGATCCTGCGGACGATGAGCAAAGAACCGAACCTGCCACGCACGGAAAGTATTCAGCGGCGGCTCGATCATTCCGCCGAACTCGTGCTGAAACATTTCCTCTTCGTCGAAGAAGCGGCGCTGACGGACCGCATCCAAGGGACATCCGGCTTCGCCGAACAATTCGCCCAACGTGGCCCGCGCGACAAACGTGGCCGCTCGCTGCGCGACTTCGATCTGCGAACACGCATCTTTCAGTATTCGTGCAGCTATCTGATTTACTCCGCAGCCTTTGATGGATTGCCGCCGGAGTTGAAAGCGATCGTCTATCGCAAGTTGCACGACGTGCTCACCGGCATCGACCAATCATCAACGTACCAGCACTTGTCGAAAGAGGATCGCCAGACAATCCTCGCCATCCTGCTCGACACGAAGCGGGATTTGCCGGCATCGTGGCGTGAATAGCCTTCTGCAATTCAGACACGGCCGCGGATGAACGGCAGAGACCGGCATGACCAACAACAAGTCTGCATCAACCGCAACGACTCAGCCGGGCGACGAGCATCGCTTTGACAAGTGGATCGCGTTGCTGGCCTTGATCGCGATCAGCGGGTATCTGGTCGTGAGATTCGGCGGCCACGCGGATGACTCGCTCGGCCCATTCACGTTGACCGAATGGCCGTTGATCACCGCGCTGGCGGGAGGCGGTCTGCCGCTGGTGGCCGAGCTGACTTGGAAACTGGTACGTCGCGAGTTCGGCTCGGACCTTTTGGCCGGCATCTCGATCGTTACGTCGATCGTTTTGGGCGAGTACCTCGCGGGGACGCTCGTCGTGCTGATGCTCTCTGGCGGCGAGGCGCTCGAAGCCTATGCCATGCGGAGCGCGTCGTCGGTCCTCGCCGCGTTGGCCCGGCGCATGCCGTCGCAAGCTCATCGCAAAACAAACGAGACGATTCACGATGTCGCGGTCGATCAAGTCGTCGTCGGCGACACGCTGCTGGTGTTTCCGCACGAAGTGTGTCCGGTCGACGGTACGGTGCTCGACGGGCACGGCACGATGGATGAGTCGTTCCTCACCGGCGAACCGTATCTGATGCCGAAGTCCTCCGGCTCGACGGTCATCTCCGGCGCACTGAATGGCGAAGCGGCGTTGACGATCCGAGCGGACAAGCTCGCGGTCGATTCGCGGTACGCTCAGATCATGCACGTCATGCGCGCGGCCGAAGAGCGTCGCCCGCGCCTGCGTCGCTTGGGCGATCAACTCGGCGCGTTCTACACACCGCTGGCGGTCGGACTCGCGTTGCTGGCATGGGGGCTAAGCGGTGACGTGCATCGGTTCCTCGCCGTGTTGGTCGTCGCGACACCCTGCCCGCTGCTGATCGCGATTCCGGTAGCGATCATCGGTTCGATTTCGTTGGCGGCTCGACGCGGCATCATCATTCGCGATCCGTCGGTACTCGAACGGATTGAGACCTGTCGCACGGCGATCTTCGACAAGACCGGCACACTGACGTACGGGCAACCGGCGCTGACCGAGATCATCGTCGGAGACGGGGTCGGGAGTCTTTTTCAGGTCGGCCCAATGTCAGCAGAATTGCATCGCGAACTGGATGGCCGACCTGAGAAAGACTCCCGACCCCTTTCTGCGGACAAAGCGTTGTCGCTGATCGGAAGCGTCGAGCGGTACTCAAAGCATCCGCTCGCGGCGGCGATCCTGAACGTCGTTCGCGAGCGACACCTCGCGCTGCAAGACGCCACTGAAGTTCACGAACTTCCCGGCCAAGGATTGACCGGTGTTGTCGCTGGTCGCCGCATTCGCATCACTAGCCGAGGCAAGCTGGTCGGGACGGAGTCCCAACCTACAACCGTCGACCTCCCGCCGCAGGCGGCCGGGATGGAGTGCATTGCGATTATCGACGACCTGATCCCGGTGACTTTGCGGTTCCGCGATCAGCCGCGAGCGGATGGGGCGTCGTTCGTGAAACATCTCGCGCCGAACCATCACTTCCAGCGGGTGATGATCGTCTCCGGCGACCGCGAGTCGGAGGTCCGTTATCTCGCCGATCTTGTCGGCATCCACGAAGTCCACTTCAGCCAATCGCCCGAGCAAAAGCTGGCCATCGTGCGGGCCGAAACGCAACGAGCCAACACCGTCTTCGTCGGCGACGGGATCAACGATGCACCGGCACTGACGATCGCGACCGTGGGCATCGCGTTCGGCGGCAGCAGCGACATCACCTCCGAGGCCGCGCACGCCGTGATCCTCGACAGCTCGCTGAGCAAAGTGGACGAGTTGCTGCACATCGGCAAACGTCTGCGGCGGATCGCGCTGCAAAGCGCGGTCGGCGGAATGTTGCTGAGCCTCGTCGGAATGCTTCTCGCCGCGTCCGGTCACTTGCCGCCGGTCGCCGGCGCGATCGCTCAAGAAGTCATCGACTTGCTGGCCGTGTTGAACGCACTGCGCGCGGCGCGGTCGTCTGGAAGTCTGACGGATTTCGGCTCGTAGCATCGACACTTTTCACTCTCGGTCAATTAGGCTACGACCACGTCAGTGACAACAACTCACAACGAACTGCCACGCGCCCCATGATGAAACAACTTCTGGCCATTCTCGCCTGTCTGTTGCTGGCCGCTCCGTTAGCGGCCCAGGAGCGTGTGCGGTTCAGTCGCGATGTGCTGCCGATCCTGACCGAGAACTGTTTTGCGTGCCACGGCCCGGACGAGTCGCAGCGGAAGGCCGATCTCCGGCTCGATCAGCGCGAGGGAGCCCTGACGGTGCTCTCGCTGGAGAAGCCCGCCGAGAGCGAATTGCTGGCGCGAGTGCTTTCGACGGATGACGAAGTGGTCATGCCCCCTCCGGCATCGCACAAGAAACGTCTCACCGCGAAGCAAGTGGAGACGCTGCGCCGCTGGATCGAAGCGGGAGCACCGTGGGGCAAGCATTGGGCGTTCGAGCGACCGGTGCAGGTTGATCCGCCGAAGATCGCCGCTCATCCGATTGATGCGTTCGTCCGCGCGCGGCTGGCGGAGGAAGGACTCGCACCAGCGGTTCGCGGATTGCGACACACACTCGCGCGGCGCGTGTCGTTCGATCTGACGGGGCTGCCTCCATCGACGAGTGAACTCGATGAGTTCTTGAAAGACGACTCCAACCTCGCCTACGAACGTTTGGTCGATCGCCTCTTGGCATCGGAGCATTTCGGTGAGCGGTTGGCGATGTGGTGGCTCGATGCGGCCCGCTATTCCGACACGGACGGGTTTCAAAATGATGCGACGCGGACGAACTGGCCGTGGCGCGATTGGGTCGTCAGTGCGTTCAATCTCAACCTGCCGTTCGATCAATTCACCATCGAGCAATTCGCGGGGGATCTGTTTCCCAACGCGACTCCGGAGCAACGGCTGGCGACTTGTTTTCATCGCAATCACATGACGAACGGCGAAGGGGGCCGCGATCCCGAAGAGTCACGGATCGACTATGTGATCGATCGCGTCAGCACGACCGGCACGCTCTGGCTGGGGCTGACGCTCGGCTGCTGCCAGTGTCATTCGCACAAGTACGACCCGATCACGCATCGCGATTTTTACTCGCTGACCGCCTTCTTCAATTCCATCGACGAGGACGGTAAAGCGTCCAATGCCGCGAAGCCGTACCTGTCCTATCAATCGCCGTTGGCCGCGCGGGCTGTTCAAGAGGCGCAGGAACTTGTCGATCAGTGCAAGCCGCGCGAAGCGCAGGCACGCACAGCGGCGGAGGCACCGTTCGCGGACTGGCTCGTCGCTCGCGCGGCGGAAGTGAAAGACGGCTTCCAAGCCTGGCATCCGCTGGTGAATGCCGAACTCGAATCCATCGAAGGGACGCAGCTCTCGCAAACACCCGACGGAACCGTGCAGGCCAGTGGAGCGAATCCGCGTCAGGACGATTATCGACTCGCCGCAACGGTGAAGTTGTCGCGTGTCACGGGGCTGAAGTTGGAAGTGCTGCCGCACGAGTCGCACACCGGCGGTGGCTTGTCGCGCGGTCGATCGGGCGAGTTCATTCTCACGGATATCAAAGTGCAGGTCCGCCGGCGCGGCAGTTCGCAGATTCGCGATCTCCTGGTCGCCAACGCCGTCGCGGATGTTTCGGCCGAGCAGAAGGATGCCCGCAGCTACGGCGATGTCAAAGGCGTACTCGACGACGACCCACGCAACGGCTGGACCACCAAGAGTCACGATCCCAAGCACCCTCACTTCGCCGTGTTCGCGCTGGCGGAGCCGCTCGAACTGGAGGCGGATGAGGAACTCGTCTTCGAGTTGCGTCACCGTTCGACGGACGGCGATGCGAACATCGGCCGGTTCCGCGTCTCTGTCACCGATCAGGCCGGAGCGACCGTGCGCAGCATCGACACGCCGCTGCTGGAGCAACTCGCCGCGGCGAAGCTCGCTGACCTGAAACAATTGGATGAGAAGCTCCGAGCAAAACTCTTCGACCAGTTCCTCGCGGATCACGAGCCGTATCAAATCGAGAAGGCCGCGTTGGATCGCGCGACGCGGCAGTTGAGCGAAGTTCAGAACGGAGCGAAGAAGATCGACGTGATGGTGCTCGCCGAACGGGCGGAGCCGCGTCCGACGCATGTGCTCTTACGCGGTGTGTGGGACAAGAAGGGCGAAGTCGTCCCGCGCGATGTGCCGGCAGCGATCGCGCCCTGGTCGGCCGAAGAACCTCGCACGCGGGAGCAACTCGCGCATTGGATTGTCTCGCGCGATAACCCGCTGACCGCGCGCGTAATCGTGAATCACTTCTGGCAGATGTTGTTCGGCACGGGGTTGGTCAAGACCACTGAGGACTTCGGCTTGCAGGGAGAACGGCCGACGCATCCGGAGTTGCTCGATTGGCTGGCGGTCGATTTCATGGAGCACGGCTGGGACATCAAGCGACTGCTGAAGCTGATCGTCACCAGCGAAACGTACCAGCAAAGTTCGTCGGTCTCGGCCGGGCTGTTGGCACGCGATCCAGAGAATCGCCTGTTGGCTCGCGGGTCTCGATACCGTCTGCCGAGCTGGATGTTGCGTGACGCGGCGTTGAAGTCGTCCGGGCTGTTGAACTCGGCGCTCGGTGGTCCACCCGTAAGGCCGTACCAACCAGACGGCGTCTGGGAAGAGATGTTTATGGGCCGCTTCAAATACGAACCGAGCGAAGGCGCGGCACAGCATCGCCGCACCCTCTATGCCTTTTGGCGGCGAGCGATCGCGCCGACATTTTTGTTTGACTCGGCCCAGCGCCGCGTTTGCGAAGTCCGCCCCTCGCGCACGAATACTCCGTTGCAGGCGCTGACGCTGCTCAACGATGCCAACTACCTCGCGGCAGCCCGTGCGCTGGCCGCTCACGCGCTGCAAGCGGGGGCTGATCCGGCAACTCGTCTGGCCGAGATCACACGCCGAGTCGTCTCACGTCCGCCGACGACACGCGAGGCCGTGATCCTGGAGCGAGAACTCGATCGGGCGTTGACCCACTACCGCGCGCATCCCGCCGACGCAAAGAGTTTTTTACGTCAGACCAACTATCAGCATTCTGAGCAGACTCAATCCGATGTCGAGTTAGCCGCCTACACGCTGATTTCCAGTTTGATTTTGAATTTGGACGAAGCGTTGAATCATGAATGACCTCGTTGCGAATGTCGCAATGGGACAGGGGTCAGGTCTTCAAATTTCATTTTTGGCCTCGCGAATGAGACGTGATGTGATTTGGAATGGTGATGTGGAATCTGAGTCAGGGGCGGATTGTGGGGCCAAAAATGAAATTTGAAGACCTGACCCCGGCTTGCACACAGGCCGCGCTCGACATGACTCGCCGGCACTTTCTCGGTCGCGGCATCGGCGCGGCGGCGCTGACGCAATTGCTCGCGCGTAATGGTCTCGCTGGGGATGCTGCGAACGATTCGACGGTGCTCGGCCTGCCTCACTTCGCCGCGCGTGCGAAGCGTGTGATCTTCCTGACTCAATCTGGAGGACCATCGCAGCTTGAGCTCTACGACGAAAAACCGGAGCTGATGAAATGGGCTGGGAAGGAGCTGCCCGATTCGGTGCGTCAGGGTCAGCGACTGACGACCATGACCGCCAGCCAGAAGCAGCTCGTAATGCCCTCCCGCGCGAGGTTTCGTCGTTGCGGCGAAAGCGGCGCGACGGTGGGTGAGTGGCTGCCGCACTTGGCGAAGGTCGCCGACGAGTTGTGCTTCATCAAGTCGATGCACACCGATCAGATCAATCACGCGCCCGCCATGACTCAGTTCCTCACCGGCAATCAGATTCCGGGGAAGCCGAGCATCGGCACCTGGGTCAGCTATGGACTCGGCAGTGAGAACCGCAACCTGCCGGACTACCTGGTGATGATCTCGAAGATGCAGCGGCCGAGCGATCAGCCGCTCTACGATCATTACTGGGGGAGCGGCTTTCTGCCGTCCCGTTATCAGGGAGTGAAGCTGCGCAACGCGCGGGAGCCGGTGCTCTATCTTCGCGACCCCGACGGTGTGCCGCGCGAACTGCGGCGAGGGATGCTCGATGGACTGGCGGAATTGAATCAGCAGCATCTGGCCGAGACCGGTGATCCGGAAATCGCGACGCGCATCCGGCAGTACGAGATGTCCTATCGCATGCAAACCAGCGTCCCGGAACTGATCGACCTGAGCGACGAGACCGACGCCACGTTTCAGCTTTACGGTCCCGACTCGCGACGCCCGGGGAGCTACGCGGCGAACTGTATTCTCGCCCGACGACTGGCCGAGCGTGATGTGCGCTTCATCCAACTGTTCCATCCCGACTGGGATCATCACAGCCGGTTGCCGTCATGGTGTACCGCTCGGTGCCGCGATGTGGATCAACCGACGGCGGGTCTCATTACCGATCTCAAACAGCGCGGCCTGTTGAATGACACGCTCGTGATCTGGGGCGGCGAATTCGGACGAGGCGTCGCAGGACAAGGCCAATGGGATAGTCCCGAAGCGGGGCGTGATCATCATCCGCGATGCTTCACGATGTGGCTCGCCGGTGGCGGCGTGAAGCCGGGCCTCACCTACGGATCGACGGATGACTTCAGCTACAACACGGCCGAGAACCCGGTTCACGTTCGCGACCTGCACGCGACCGTGTTGCATTTGCTCGGCATCGACCACGAGCGACTGACGCACCGTTTTCAAGGACTCGATTTCAAGCTGACCGGCGTCGAGCCAGCTCGCGTGGTGACGGATCTCTTCGCGTGACCTTGCCTCCGTAGCCACGTTCGCCAGAACGTGGGTGATCTCTCAAAAGCCCACGTTCTGGCGAACGTGGCTACGTCTACAAGAACTCGATCATGAAACAACTGCTGTTTGTGGTAGCTCTGCTGGTGAGCCGTCCGTGCTTCGCCGAGGAACGCCTGGATGTCTGGCCGGACCTCGCTCCCGGTGAGACGACGCGACTGATCGGTGAAGCGCAGCCCCGTCTGGCGAATGAGAATCCTCCGGTCACGCGCGTCATCAACATCACACGGCCCACATTCACAGTTCACCTGGCTCCAAAACCCAATGGGACCGGAGTGCTGATTCTGCCCGGCGGTGGTTTCGGAAAGGTCGTTCCCGATAAGGAAGGAACGGAAGTGGCCGAGTGGCTGAACCGGATCGGTGTGTCCGCGTTTGTGCTGAGCTATCGCACGAAGTCCGGTGCCGACGATCCCGGTTGGTCGCGGCCGTTGCAGGATGCTCAACGCAGCCTCGCGCTCATTCGCTCGCGAGCGAACGAGTGGGGTTTGAAGCCGGATCGCATTGGACTGCTCGGCCTCTCGGCGGGAGGCAACGTCGCCGCGCGACTGCTTAGCGCGTCCGGGCGTCTGACCTACGAGCGCATCGACAAGACCGACGACGTGCCGCATCGACCTGACTTCGCGCTGCTCATCTACCCGTGGAACATCTACGACAGCGAGCGGGGCGAACTGATCGCAGGGGCGTCGGTCCCGAAGAATTGCCCGCCCGTGTTTCTGGTCCACACCGACGACGATCGCTCATCGTCGCTTGGCTCGGTCCTGTTCTACGCTGGCCTCAAACGGCACGGCATTCCGGCGGAGTTGCACGTTTACGGAAACGGCGGTCACGGCTATGGCCTCCGCCCCGTCACGGGTTCCCAAATCTCATCGTGGCCAGATCACGCCGCGCATTGGCTCGACACCAGAAGTCTCCTCAAGAACTGAGAGGCTCCCCGAGGCTGTGAATAAATGACGTGGGGCACGTTTTCAACGTGCCCAATCAGCCTGTTTTCGAGCACGTTGAAAACGTGCTCCACGAAGACGACCTGAATCACTGGGTCGGTCATCTCGGCCGGAACACGCTGCCCGCACGAGCGAGCTCGCCAATTGGCTGCCCAAGACCGATGCCGCGAATCTCCCCGGCGCGGATGGCGGCGGCGCGAAACAGAAAGCGAAGGCGAAACAGCGTTCGCCAACCGACGAAGAATCTCAGGCAGTCGGCTGTGGTGCTGTCGCGACAGGATCTGAATTACTCTTCCACCAGAACCATCGCTGGATACCTGCGATCAAAACGCGATTTTTAGACCGATGATCCCCACGGATGGCATGGCGATACCACGGATAATTACGACGCTTCTCGTTTTTCATCCTTGGTATCGCCATGCCATCCGTGGGGATTTTACGGCTCCATGAAAGTTCAATTGCGATCTGTGGCACTCGCGTCCGGTTCGAGCCGTTACGAACTGGGGCGAGTGCCCTTCGGCTGATTGAGATTCTTCGGACCTTGCTGTTGCGGCTCGGATTCTGATGGTCGGTGCTCCTGAGCCATCCCGTGCGACGCGAACGTCCAACAGATGACGGACAACAGAAGAAGTTGCCGATTCATCGTGTCTTCTCCGATGGTTTGATTGTGGTCGGCGACGTTCCGGCAGAGACCCCTGCTCCGGATTGGATGCAATACACACGGGCGGACGTGCGAATCAGCAACCGGTCACCAGCGATGGCCGGAGTTGCCATGCACATGTCGTCGGCAGCGAGTTCGTTCGTGCGCAGCATTTCAAACTGGTCGCCCTCCTTCAACACGAACGTGACGCCGTCTTCGTTCAAACAAAACACCTTGCCATCGTAGGCCCAGGGCGACGACGTAAACGCTCGGCCGTTCGGCAGTCGTTGTTGGCCGAACAGCTCTTTGCCGTCGTTGGCTTGGAGGCAGCGCAGCATTCCCATGTCGTAGAGCACATACAGCCGCTCGTTGGAGATCAGGGTCGAAGGGTTGTAGGGAGCGGCTTTCGGTTGGGACCACGCGATGAACTCGTTCGACGTCTCGCCTCCCTTGAGCGAGATGTCGCCGGTCGCTCCGGGCCGGATCGCGTAGATCGGCTTTGTCAGGTCGAGCACATAGCCCGAGCTGACATAGAGCAGCCCGTTGTATTCGTAGGGCATCGCGATCGTGATGCTCGACATCCCCTTGAGCGACCAGAGCAGCTTGCCATCGAGATCGTAGGACCGAACTTTGCCAGTTCCCGGCGTCACGATCTCGGTGCGTTGACCGTTCTGCCAGACGAACGGCGTCGCCCAGTTGCTCCTCTCGTCGCGTGGCGTGCGCCAGACTTGCTCGCCGGTCTTGGCATCCAGCGCAAGCAGATAAGAATCCTGATCGTTGTCATTCACAAGATAGAGTCGATCGCGGTGCAGCACCGGTGACGCGGCCGTGCCCCAGCCATTTCGCGTTGCCTGCGGCTTGAGCTTGTGCTTCCAAACTTCCTGACCGTCGAGGTCGAAGCAGAAGACTCCGACGTTGCCGAAGCAGCAATAGACTCGCTCGCCGTCCGTGACCGGAGTTTCGGAGGCGTAACTGCTCTTCAAATGAATCGGAGTCTCCGGCTTCGCTTCGTGGACCTGCCGCTCCCAACGGACTTCGCCGGTCTTCACGTCGAGACAGAAGACTTTCCATTGATGGACCGCGTCCACCGGCTTCGGTCGATCGCCGCCGAAATACAGTCCCTTCTTCGGCTCCTCGGCCTTGCCCGAGTTGATCACGGTCGTGAGGAACACGCGGTCGCCCCACACAATCGGCGACGACCAGCCGCGCCCTGGAATGTCCCGCTTCCAAGCCACGTTCTCCGTCGCCGACCAGCGATCGGGAAGGTTGTTGCCGCTCGCGACGCCACGCGAATCCGCACCGCGAAACTGCGGCCAATTCGTCTGCGCGATCGCCTGCGGGCCACTCGCGATGAGAATCAGAAAACAAACAGGAATGCTGGCCAGCTTCATGGAAGAGTTCTCCTGCACAAGGTCAATCGTTCGGATGCCATTACGCCAAGATTCCTGGGACCACTTCGCCATGCACGTCCGTCAGACGGTAGCGGCGACCCTGAAATTTGTACGTCAGACGTTCGTGGTCGATGCCGAGCAACGACAGGATCGTCGCGTGCAAGTCGTGGATGTGCAGACCGTCACGCGCGATATTGTAGCCAAACTCATCGGTCTCGCCGTAAACCGTGCCGGCCTTGATACCCCCTCCGGCCATCCAGAGGCTGTAACAGCGCGGATGATGGTCGCGGCCGAAGTTCGGCTGAATCTTCCCTTGGCAATAGTTGGTCCGACCGAACTCGCCTCCCCAAACGACCAGCGTGTCTTCGAGCAAGCCGCAGCGCTTCAAGTCTTTCACCAGCGCGGCGGCTGGTTGGTCGGTCTCTTGGCAGATTTTGGGCAACGCTCCGGGCAAGCCGCCGTGATGATCCCAGTCCTGGTGATAGAGCTGGATGAATCTCACGCCCCGTTCGGCCAGTCGCCGAGCTTGCAGGCAATTGGCCGCGAACGTGCCGGGCTTGGTGACATCCGGCCCGTAGGATTCGAGGACCGCTTTGGGTTCGTGCGAGATGTCGGTCGCCTCCGGCACACTGGTCTGCATCGCGAATGCCATCTCGTAATGTTCGATGCGATTTTGAATCTCGGCATCGGGCGTTGCTTCAAGCTGATGCTCGTGCAGCTCGCGCAGGCGATCGAGCATCAACCGGCGACTGCCGCTACTCACCCCCGCCGGGTTGCCGAGATACAGCACCGGATCCTGCGCCGCGCGGAACAGGACGCCTTGATGCTTCGTTGGCAAGAAGCCGCTCCCCCAGAGATGCGCGCCGAGCGGCTGACCCCCTTTGTCCTTCGTGATCAAGACAACGAACGATGGCAGGTTCGCGTTCTCCTGTCCGAGTCCGTAGCTCAGCCAGGCACCCATGCTCGGTCGGCCGGCGATCTGAGTCCCCGTTTGCAGAAACGTCACACCAGGACCGTGATTGATCGCCTCGGTATACATCGAGTTGACGACGCACAGTTCGTTGGCGATGCCGGCCGTGTGCGGCAGCAGTTCGCTGAACCAGGCTCCGCCCGGCCCGTGCTGTTGAAACTTGAACGGCGAACCGACGAGCGGAATCGACGATTGATTGCCGGACATCCCCGTCAGCCGTTGCCCGCCGCGAATCGAGTCCGGCAATTGCTCGCCCTGTCGCTGGTTGAGCAGCGGCTTGTAATCCAGCAGGTCCAATTGCGATGGAGCTCCGGACATAAACAGGTAGATGATCCGCTTGGCTTTCGGAGGAAAGTGCGGCTCACGCAAGACCCCGCGATCGGGCGCGGCGGCACTCGCGGTATCCTGAGCGAGCAAATCGGCCAGCGCGATCCCGCCGAGTCCGAAGCCAGTGCGAGTCAGAAATTCGCGACGAGGCGACGTCGCTGAACTGTGCGATGATTGCTGTGAATGAAACATGATTCGTGCTCAGAAAATGTAGGGTGGGACCAGCGGAGCGCCGGCCCACCGCATTGATTGAAAAATGGTGGGCCGGCGCTTCGCTGGTCCCACCCTACGACTACGTTGACGGTTATCGCTTCACGACGCACTCGTCGTGATTCAGTAATGCTTGAGCCAGCACCGTGGCGGCGGCCGCTTGAGGAACTGGAATCGTTGTGTCGCGCGGAGTCTGTCCGATCTTCAGAAGTTGCTCGGCCTCAGTCGCGTGCTGCGTGAAGTGATCGAGTTGCTCGCGATAGAGCTTCGTCACGATCTCCACTTCGCGAGCATCGGGGCGGCGGCTCAAGCAACGCAGGAAACCGTGTTCGATCATCGCCGGCAGTTCGCCCTTCGCGTCGCGATGCAGAGCTTCTCCGAGTACGCGGGCGGCTTCGACGTATTGGACTCCGTTGAGCAGGATCAAGGCTTGCAGCGGTGAGTCGGTCCGTTCGCGTTTGGCGATACAGACCGCTCGGCGCGGCGCGTCGAAGGCGACCATTGCTGGTGGCGGTCCCGTGCGACGCCAGTTCGTGTAGAGGCTGCGTCGGAAGACGCCGTCACCGGCAGTCGGTGCGGCGGGCTTGAACGATTCGCTCATCTCATAAGGGTTCACCGGCGGGCCGCCGAGTTGCCTCTTGAGCAGTCCAGCCGCCGCGAGTGCGTTGTCGCGAATCATCTCCGCCGGCAATCGGAATCGCGGCCCGCGCGCGAGCCATTCGTTGTCTGGATCGTCGGCCATCGTCTGTGCGTCAGCGAGACTCCGCTGCCGATACGTCTGGCTGAGGACGATCGTTTTCACGAGCCGCTTCAGATCCCAACCGCTGTCGATGAAGTCGAGCGCCAGCGCATCCAACACCTCCGGATAAAGCGGTCGCGCCCCTTGACTGCCGAAGTCTTCCGACGTCTTCACGAGCCCACGTCCGAAGAGGCTCTGCCAAACGCGATTGACCGTCACACGAGCCGTCAGTGGATGCCGTCGATCGGTCAACCACTTCGCGAGGCCGAGCCGATTGCGGGGCGCGTCTTCGGGGAACGGAGACAAAGACGCGGGAGTGCCGGCCTGCACTTCCTCGCGACGTTGCGCGTACTCGCCACGGAAGAGCACATACGCCTTCTTTGGCTGCGGCAGTTCTCGCATCACCATCAGTTCTTTGATGCCGTCGCCGAGCTTGTTGAGCTCCGCCCGCGCGGTTTGTAACGCGGCGAGGTACACGGCCCATTCGGCATCGGCGGTCGCGAGGTAATAATCGAAGAGCTTCTCGCGTGTGGCTTGGCGATTCACGACCTCACGAATCTCGTCATCACGCGACACCGCTTCGGCCTCGAGATCCGTTAGCTCACGGCCAAAGACCCGGAAGTCGTCGATCATGCCCCCCTTGAACCCGCGATCCCGGAACCGCTCGCCCAGCGAGATGTTGTCGCCACCGCCGCCGGTGATTTCTTTCGTCAGTTTGTCCTTCACGATCTCGACACCCGGTTGCCGAGCCAAGCGACGACCGTTGATGAACATCTTCAATCCGTCCGCACGGCTGCTGCCGTCCGAAGAGACGACGACGTGCATCCATTCGTTGAGCGGCAGCTTGTCCGTGGCTGCGATCGAGACCGCATTGCCCGGCCAAAAATGGATCAGCGACCACTTCAAGCGTCCCTCTTCGATCAGCAGTTCGTAGCCTCGGCTCCCAGCATCGGTCCACGCTCGCGAGCGATGAAATACGACGGCACGGTCCTTCACATCGGGCGTCTGCAACCACAATGCGACCGAGAACGGCTGATGCCGGCCGAAGTTCCCCAGCGGCAAATCGACAGGATCATCGCCAGTGAATTCGATCGCTTGTCCGTCGTGCCCAGACACAAGTTTGTTCTCGCCGCGGAGCGTTGCCGGTTGGCCTGATTTCGTTTCGTTGGCAAGCTTCCCTTGATCGACCACATCGAACCGGAAGCGCGCGAGTTCCCCGATCACACTGGCATTGTTCGTCTTCGTGAGCGGCACGGCGCTAGCCGCCGGTGTTTGCTGAGGACCGGCGGCTAGCGCCTTGCCGCTCACAGGACGGCTTCCGCGATTATCAACCTGACGATCAACAAACCACTTGTCGAATGCCTCGCGCCGCGACTCCCGCAGCTTCGGAGCGTGCCGCTCAAGCTCTGCGACCTTTTCTTGCAGCACGACCAGACGCTGCTTGGTCGGGACATCGGACAGCGCCAACGTCGGCGTCGGCGGCGACTGCGTGAAGTATGAATACAGCCCCGCCTCGTCGATGTTCTGGAACATCGCGAAGAGCTGATAATACTCGCGCTGCGAGATCGGATCGTACTTGTGATCGTGGCAGCGGCAGCATTCAAAGGTCAGGCCGAGGAACGTCGTCGCGAAAGTCTGCACGCGGTCGGCGACGTACTCGACGCGATACTCCTCTTCGACGCTGCCCCCTTCCGACTCTTGCTGGTGCAGGCGATTGAAAGCGGTCGCGAGGATCTGCTCGTCGGTGGCGTCCGGCAGCAAGTCACCGGCCAGTTGCCAGGTGATGAATTGATCGAACGGTTGATTGGCGTTGAACGCCCGCACGACCCAGTCGCGCCACGGCCACATCTCCCGCTCGCGATCGACCTGAAAGCCGTAGCTGTCCGCATACCGCGCGGCGTCGAGCCAATCGGTCGCCATCCGTTCGCCGTAATGCTCGGACGCCAGCAGCCGATCGACGAGCCGTTCGTTAGCGCCGGGTGCTTGATCATTCAGAAAGGCTTCGACCTCGGCCGGAGTCGGGGGCAGCCCGGTCAGATCAAAGGTGAGTCGTCGAATGAGCGTCGTGCGATTCGCTTCCGGTTGCAGCCGCAGCCCACGTTTGGCGAGGCTCCCCTGAATCAAAGCGTCGATGCCCGTCGCGGGACCGGGCTTGAGCGGAATGAGCGACCAATGGTTCTCGTACTCGGCCCCTTGCTCGATCCAGAGTCGCAGCGTCCCGATTTCCTGCGCCGTGAGTTTGTCGAGCTTCGATGACGACGGCGGCATGTGCTCATCGGCATCCGTACTGAGAATCCGCCGCACGAGTTCGCTCTCGTCCGGCTTTCCGATCACGATCGCTCGCGACTTGACCGCCACGTCACGATCGTCGAGACGCAGATCCGCCTTCCGTTTCTTGGCATCCGGACCATGACAGTGAAAGCACTTGTCCGACAAGATCGGCCGCACATCGCGATTGAACTGCACTCGGTCGGCGGCCCAGCCGGTCCCTTCAGCCAGAATGCACAACACGACGGAGAGCAATTTGTTACAAGTCGAGTTCATGCGAGTCTTCCTGAGGTGGCTCGACTCCGCGCGTCGAACGTGAAAATCGAGTCGGGACGATTAAGCACCGTTTGGTTGGGGTCTTGGCGATTTCACGCATGTTTTCTTAGATTGGCTGTCGGAACAAGGAACGCCAAGAAATCCGGCAGGGGTCAGGCACCGCAAAATTAAAAATTGGCGGAACCAAGCGTTGGAAGTACTCAGGACGTAGCTCCGCCAATTTTGAATTTTGCGGTGCCTGACCCCGGACCTCCTGAGGCTTCGATGACTCATCGGAGTCGCTGCTGAAAACCGAGAACGATTTGGAAGACAGGGCCATGAAACGATCCTCGCTGGTGGTATTCACTCTGTGGTTTGCGGCCTGTGCGTCGGCGCGCGCGGAGGAGATTTCGTTCAACCGGGATGTTCGGCCGATCTTGTCGGCGAATTGTTTCGCGTGTCATGGCTTGGATGCCAAGCAACGGAAGGCGGACTTGCGGCTGGATGTGGCGGACGGCGCATTGGCGGAACGGGACGGCCATGTGGCGATCAAGCCGGGCGACCTTGCCAAGAGCGAAGTCTGGCGGCGATTGATCTCAGAGGATGCCGATGTCGTGATGCCTCCGCCGTCCACGAAGAAGAAACTCACGGCCGAGCAAAAGGCGACGATTCGGAAATGGATCGAGCAAGGTGCTCCGTATCAGAAGCACTGGGCGTTCGAGACACCGACGAAGACCGCCGATCCGCCGGTGCAGAACGGAGCATGGGCGAAGAACAGCATTGATCGCTTCGTGCTCGCGCGATTGGACAAGGAAGGGCTGGCACCGCGGCCGGAGGCGAGTCGTGCGACGCTGATCCGCCGCGTGGCCTTCGCGGTGACGGGGTTGCCGCCGACGCCGAAAGAGGTCGCGGAGTTTGAAGGGGACTCGTCGCCGCAGGCTTACGAGAAGATGGTCGATCGGTATCTCCAGTCACCGCGATACGGCGAGGAGATGGGCCGGCATTGGCTGGACGTCGCGCGGTATGCCGACACGCACGGATTGCATCTCGACAATGAACGCTCCATGTGGGCGTATCGCGATTGGGTCATCAAGGCGTTCAATGCCAATCAGCCGTTCGACAAGTTCACCGTCGAACAACTCGCGGGGGACTTGCTGCCGAACCCGACTCAGGACCAGCTCATCGCGACGGGATTCAATCGCTGCAACGTGACCACCAGCGAAGGGGGAGCGATCGAAGCCGAGTGGCTCTACCGGTACGCCGTGGATCGAACCAGCACGACGGTGCAAACCTGGATGGGGCTGACCGGCGGATGTGCCGTCTGTCATGACCACAAGTACGACCCGCTGTCGGCGCGTGAGTTCTATTCGCTGTATGCGTTCTTCTACTCAGCCGCCGATCCCGGCATGGATCGCAACACCAACACGACCGATCCGTTCTTCAAGCTCTCGACCGCGGAACAAAAAGCCGCGCTGACGAAGTTGCAGGCCGATGAGACTGTCGCCAAGCAGCAGCTTGAAGCGATCGCCGCGCGCGTCGCTTACGCGGACCCGGCCGATGCTCAACCGCCACCAGCCAAGCAACCGGTCAGGGATGTCTGGCTTGATGACGTGTTTCCGAATGGCTCAAAGGTGACTTGTTCTTCGCGAAACAATTCCGTGTGGGCCACGGCTCCCGAAGTCGATCCGCCGCTGGGCCGTCGAGCCCTCAAACAATTCGGAGCCTCGAACTATCACGACAAGTTCGAGAACTCGTTGCAGCCGTTTGTGATTCCGGAGAATCCGAAACTCTTCGTGTGGGTCCGTCTCGACGAATATGAACCGTCGCAAACCCTGTCGCTGGAATTGATCACCAGCCGAGGTAACCGCCGTTTCCTCTGGGGGAATCCGAAGAATTACGGAGCGGCCACCACCGACAAGAGTTGGCTCGGAGAAGCACCGCCATCGAATCAGTGGGTTGAACTCGTCGTTGCCGCCGACAAATTGGACCTGCAACCAGGAGACACCGTCCGCAGCGTGTCTCTCGCACAATTCGGCGGCGTGGCGTGGTGGGACGGCTTAATCATCACGGGTGACACATATCCCGCGACGGACCTGCGCTCGTCATTCACCGCCTGGTGGAAAGACCGAGCCGGCAAAGAGACACCCGGCATTCCCGGCGAATTGGCCGCGTTTCTCAAAGCCGGCCCGACACTAACCCGAAGCGCAAGCGAGGAGAAGCCCGAAGACAAGAAGTCCAACGAGCTCAAAGACAAGTTGCGACAGTTCTATTTGGCGTTCGTCGCTCGCGCGAGTGACGCGGAACTTCAGCAGCATCAGCAAGCGTGGCTCGCGGCGAACTCGGCCAAGACGTTGCTGGAAGAAGCGATTCCCGGCACGTTCATTTTCAAAGACCTCGACAAACCGCGCGAAGCGTTCGTGATGCTGCGCGGCCAGTACGACAAGCCGGGCGAGAAGGTGGAGCCGAACGTCCCCGCCGTGTTTCCACCGTTGAAGAAGCCGACGACAGAGTCTCGATCGACGCGGCTCGATCTCGCGAATTGGCTGCTGGCTCCCGATCACCCGCTGACCGCTCGCGTCACGGTGAATCGCTTCTGGCAACAACTCTTCGGCACGGGACTGGTGAAGACCAGTTACGATTTCGGCTCGCAAGGGGAACCGCCGAGCCATCCCGAACTGCTCGACTGGCTGGCGATTTGGTATCGCGAGAACGGTTGGGACACGAAGGCTCTGGTCCGGCTGCTGGTCACCTCTGCGACGTTCCGCCAAGACACGCGAGTCGCTGCTGACCTGCTGCGGCTTGATCCAGAGAACCGGCTCTACGCACGCGGCCCACGCTTTCGGCTCGATGCGGAGCAGATTCGCGACAACGTGCTTTACGTCAGCGGTCTCATCAATCTGGAAATGGGGGGCCGCGGCGTGAAGAGTTATCAGCCGCCCAATCTTTGGGAACCGGTCGGATACTCGGACAGCAACACGCGGTTCTATCTGCAAGATCATGGCCCGGCGATTTACCGGCGCAGCATCTATGCGTTCCTCAAACGAACCGCTCCGCCACCGTTCATGAGCAACTTCGACGGCCCGAACCGCGAACAGTTTTGCACGCTCCGCGAACGGAGCAACACGCCTCTGCAAGCGCTGCAACTGCTGAACGACACACAACACTTCGAATCGGCCCGCGCGTTCGGCGAACGCATTCTCTCAGAAGGTGGCGAGACGGCGGATGAGCGGATCACGTTCGCCTATCGAGCAACGTTGTCCCGCTCACCGAAGCCCGAAGAACTGGCCGTTGTGAGACGCGCGTTGGACCAATACCTACAGCGTTATCGAGACGACTCGGCTGCCGCCAAACAAGTTATCTCGGTCGGCGAATCCAAGCGCAAGACAAACCATCCCGACACCGAACTGGCGGCCTACACGTTGATCGCGAATCTGATTCTGAACCTCGATGAAACCGTGATGCGAAATTGATTGGAACTTGGACAGGCGAGCCGGAGGGCGTAAGCCCCTGGACGGTCTCTTCGATGTCCGGGGGCTTACGCCCTCCGGCTCGCCAAGTATCGGAGCTTAGACATGCACCCTTTTCTGGAATCTCAGCGACATCAAACGCGACGCCAGTTCTTTGGATCGACCGGTCTGCGGCTTGGCGGAACAGCACTCGCCGGGATGCTGGCCAACGCCGCGACTCGCACGGCCAACGCGGCTCCGCAGATGCTGCCGCCGTTGCCGGGACTGCCGCACTTCGCTCCGAAGGCGAAGGCGATCATCTATCTCCACATGAATGGTGGTCCTTCGCAAATCGACTTGTGGGATCATAAGCCGGTCTTGAAGGAGCATTTCGACAAAGACCTGCCCGACAGCATTCGCAAGGGACAGCGGATCACGACGATGACCAGCGGGCAGTCGCGTCTGCCAGTCGCTCCGTCGAAGTTCAAGTTTGCTCAGCAGGGCCAGTGCGGGACGTGGGTCAGTGAGCTGTTGCCGTTTACGGCGAAGCACGTCGATGACATCGCCGTGATCAAGTCCGTGCATACCAATGCGATCAATCACGACCCCGCTTGCACGTTCGTGATGACGGGCAGCGAAGTCCCCGGCAAAGCGAGCCTCGGTTCGTGGCTGGCCTATGGCTTGGGGAGCGAAAGCAACGATCTGCCCGCCTTCGTGGTGCTGACGCCGATCTGGTCTTCGGGGGCGGCGGCGCAAGCCCTGTTCACGCGGATGTGGAGCAGCGGCTTTCTGCCATCGAGCTACAACGGTGTCGCGCTGCGGAGTGTCGGCGATCCGGTGCTCTATGTGCAGAACCCGCCGGGGGTCGCAGCCCGCGATCGCCGAGTGATGCTCGACGCGCTGTCGCAACTGAATCAACGCCGCTTCGAAGAACTGGGCGATCCCGAAATCCAAACGCGAATCGCTCAATACGAGATGGCCTTCCGCATGCAATCGAGTGTTCCGGACCTCACCAACCTGGCGACCGAATCGAAAGAGACGCTCGACATGTACGGCCCCGAAGTCCACAAGCCGGGGACGTTCGCCGCGAGCGCCTTGCTGGCGCGGCGCATGATCGAGCGTGGCGTGCGAGCCGTGCAGATCCTGCATCGCGGTTGGGATCAGCACGGCAATCTGCCGCGCGACATCACTTCGCAATGCTACGACACCGACCAACCGATCGGTGCGCTGCTGACGGATCTCAAGCAACGCGGTTTGCTCGACAGCACGCTGGTGGTGTGGGGCGGCGAGTTCGGTCGGACGGTGTACTCACAAGGAACGCTGACCAAAGAGAACTACGGCCGCGATCATCACCCGCGCAACTTCTGCATGTGGCTGGCCGGCGGCGGCATCAAAGGGGGCATGACTTTCGGTGAGACCGACGACTTCAGCTACAACGTTGTCGCGAACCCGTGCCACATCAACGACCTCAACGCCACAATGCTGCACTGCCTGGGTATCGACCACGAACGCTTCTCGTTCAAGTTCCAAGGACTCGACCAACGCCTCACCGGAGTGGAACCGCAACAAGTCATTCAAGACATCCTGGCGTAGACACACTCGCTGGCGGTTCTGAAACAAGAAAAGGCCAAAGCGGCCACATGACGACGCTTCACCGGTTTGACGAGCACTTGTCTCCAGCGGCGAGTTGCAATGTGCTGGTGGAATCATAATTGTGCCCCAGCCGATTGACGGCGATAAATCTGTCGAGGAGACCTTCCATGAATTTGCCGCGGACTTGTTGCCAGGTTTTGGCACTGTTGATTGTTCTCGCCGTGACGGATTGCTTCGCCGAGGACGCCAACGTGCGCAGAATTCATGCTCAGCCGAGCTTTGTCGTTTCGACGAAGCAGGTGGAGTTGGCAGTCACCGAATTGGGCGGGCATATGGCTCCGGTGTCGTTCTTCTGTGATTCCGACAAGCCGGTGCGGCCTTACTACGTCAGCCCGTGGCAGGACGAGAAGCCGTTGGCCATGCCGGCTCCAGTGCTGGTGCCGTTGCGCGGTGACTTCTTCTGTATGCCGTTCGGAGGAAACTCGGACGAGGTCGCCGGTGAAAAACATCCGCCGCATGGCGAGATCGTCGGCGCGAAATGGAAACACATCGGTACGAAGAAATCGGGGGACGTGACCACGCTGACGATGTCGATCGACACACAGGTGCGTCGTGGCCGAGTCACCAAGGAACTCTCGTTGATCGAGGCTCAGAACGTGATCTACTCGCGGCACACGATTGACGGCTTTGCCGGTCGCGTGCCGCTCGGACATCACGCGACACTCGCGATGCCCGACAAAGAGGGAACCGTGCGGCTCGCGGCCAGTCCGTTTCGATTCGGCATGACATATCCCGGCACGTTCAGCGATCCGAAACAGCGGGAGTATCAATCGCTGCTGCCGGGTGCGAAGTGGACGACGCTGACCAAAGTTTCGCTCGCTTGGAAAGGGGAGCCGGATGCGGATCTCACCAAGTTGCCGGCTCGGCAGGGGTATGCCGATTTGATTCAGCTCGTGAATGAACCGTGGGAGAAAACAAACGGCCCCGCTTGGATGACCGCGACGTTTACCGAATCCGGATACCTCTGGTTCTCTCTGAAAGATCCGGCCGTATTGAGCAGCACGGTCTTCTGGATCGAGAACCACGGCCGCCACGGACATCCCTGGAACGGCCGCAACAATTGCCTCGGGCTCGAAGATGTCACGGCTCACTTTGCCGACGGGTTGGCGGCCTCCACTCGCGAGAACATTCTGAGCAAAGAGGGAATCGCCACGTCGATCGAACTGAAGGGGTCGCAGCCGACGACGGTGAATTACATCCAAGGGGCGGTCAAAATTCCCGACGGGTTCGAGATGGTCAAGACGCTCGAATTCGCACCGGGACAAGTCACGTTCGTATCAGCAACCGGCCAGCGTGTGACCGCGCCCGTACGACACGAGTTTTTGAAAACCGGAAAGCTGTAGTCCCAAGTCAGGGGTCGGGTGTTCGGTTTTTCGGAATTGGCGGGATGAAGTCTCACTTGCAACCCAAGCGTCGTCCCGCCAATTCCGAAAAACCGAACACCCGACCCCGGATCCGAAACCTCAAACGAGAACAACCATGAAAAACACGCTTTGGTTTCTGCTCGCGAGCACATTGCTCTGCTCACTCGGTTGCGGCAAGTCGGATGAAGCTGCGAAACCGTCAGGCGCACAACCGCCCGCGGTCACTCCCACGACATCCAAGGGAACGATCGGCGTCTCTCTGCTGACGCTCGATAATCCGTTCTTCAAAGTCATCGGCGACAGCATCACCGCCGAGGGAAAAAAGCTCGGCTACGAAACAATCGTGGTCAGCGGCGATAAGGACGTCGCCAAGCAGAGCAATCAGATCAAGGACTTCATCGTCAAGAAGGTGAGCGCGATCGTGCTCAGTCCGTGCGATTCGAAGTCGATCATCCCCGTCATTCAAGAGGCGAACGCAGCGGGGATTCCGGTCTTCACCGTCGATATCCCCTGCAACGAACCGGGCGTGAAGATCGCCACGCAAGTCGCGACCGACAACTACGGCGGCGGCAAAGAGGCGGGACACGCGATGATCGAGGCGCTCGGCGAAGCGGGAGGCAAGGTCGCCATCTTGCACTTCAAGCAGGCGGAATCCTGTCTGCTCCGCGTGAAGGGTTTTCGCGAGGTCATCGACGAACACAACAAGTCGGCCGCCTCGAAGATTGATCTCGTGACCGAACTCGAAAGCGGCGGAGCGAAGGACATGGGCTACAAGGCCGCCGAAGATTCGCTGCAAGCTCACGCCGATCTGCGAGGCATCTTCGCGATCAACGATCCCGCCGCGCTGGGCGCGCGAGCCGCGTTGGAGAAGGCCGGCAAAGCGGATCAAGTCTTGATCGTCGGCTTTGACGGTCAGCCGGAAGGGAAACAAGCCATCAAGGATGGAAAGATCTACGCGGACCCGATTCAGTTTCCCGACAAGATGGGAGTCGAAATCGTCGCCGCGATCGTGAAGCACTCGAAGGGAGAGGAACTTCCGCCGCAGATGCTGATCCCGACCAGCCTGTATCGCAAAGCGGACGCCGAGGCTGATCCCGAACTCAAGTAGTCAGTCGCCTAATAAACTTCAGATTGATATTCGCGCGGCACTTATGTCCTTTTGGTCGCTTTTGTCCCTTGGAATGGACGAAAAGGACCGAAGCGACCAAAGGCATCGCGCGATTATCAACCTGAAGAACAATCAGCGAGTCCCCGATTTCAGAAATGGCCCTCATGAGAGATCCACACAACTTCTTGCATGAATTAGTCGGCTCGATGTCGCAGGGAGCGGCGGGGAATCCGACGGTGGCGATGATCGAAGCGGCGTTTGCTCATCACGGTTTGCACTGGCGGTATATCAACATGGAGGTGACTCCCGAAGATTTGGGCGCGGCCGTGCGAGGTGCTCGCGCGCTGGGCTTTCGCGGGTTCAATTGCAGTCTGCCGCACAAGGTAGCGGTCATTTCGCACCTCGACGGACTCGGCGAATCGGCCGCGGTGATGGGAGCCGTCAACTGTGTTGTCCGTCGTGGCGACAAACTGATTGGCGAGAACACTGATGGAAAAGGATTTCTGAAATCGCTGACGTCGGCCACCGACCCTCGCGGCAAATCGGTGGTGATGTTTGGAGCCGGCGGAGCCGCGCGAGCGATTGCTGTCGAGCTGGGACTGGCCGGCATCCGGCAGCTCACCGTGGTGAACCGATCCGAATCGCGCGGTGCTGAATTGGTCGATCTGCTGCGCAGCAAGCTGAAGCTCAACGCTGAGCTGGTCGTGTGGAGCGGAGACTATTCAATTCCCGCTGGGACCGACGTGGTGATCAACGCGACATCGATCGGACTCTACGACGCAGAGGCTCGTCTGAATCTCGATGTCAACACGCTGAAGCCGGGAATGGTGGTCGCGGACGTGATCGGCAATCCGCCGCGCACGCGGTTGATCCGCGACGCGGCCGAGCGTGGCTGCACGGCGCTCGACGGATTGGGAATGCTGGTCAACCAAGGGATCGTCGGCGTGCAGTATTGGACCGGCATCGAACCGGACGCGGCGGTGATGCGGCGAGGTTTGGAACAGGCGCTGGGTATTTGAGTCGCAGTGGCATCGGCTACCGCAAGTCGCGTCGCTTCAGCGGTGCCTGACCGGGGCCACGGATCGCCAGAACTCGGACGTCTGACTCGACGATCGTAAACACCATCCGGTACATGCGGCCGCGTGGAGTCTTGAAGAGCGTTTGTCGAATCTCGCGCTTCACGAGCGAATTCTCCGGTGCCAGTGCGCAGCCGTCTGCATTTCGTTCCAACTGGTCGAGAGCCTTGTCGAACGCATCCAACCAACGATCCGCTCCCGAAGGAGACCGGTCGTTGAGCCAACGAGCAATCGCTTTGAATTGCCGATGCGCTCCTGGTTCCAGGATGACTCGAAAACTCATGACTTCGCTCGTGAGCCAAGAGATTGCCGCATTTCAGCGCTCGCGTCGCGGGCCAGAATGCCCGTCTCCGGACGTATCTCGTCCAGTGTCTGCTGAATTTCCGCGGCACTCGCTTCCAATTCGCCCGGCAGCGGGTGACTCGCACGCCACTGATCCAACACCTCTTCGGGAGTCAAATCCTCCGCATCGCCATCCACCTGCTGACTGAGGAATTCCCGGAACTGACGTAGATCGGCTTGAATGGCTGGCTGCATGTCATGTCTCCGTTGGTGTCGCGGCAGGCGAAGTTAATCGGACGTGGGTGAATAATCCACATTTCTCGAATAGCATCGTCCATCGAGATGATTTCCGATGGCCTCTGTTGGCGAGACGAGAACCAACGATGACAGTTTCCGCACCGCTCTTGAACATGCGCGGCATCGTGAAGTCGTTTCCTGGAGTGCAGGCGCTGCGCGGCGTGAACTTCTCGCTGAAAGCCGGTGAAGTCCTAGCTTTGTTGGGCGAGAACGGAGCCGGCAAGAGCACGCTGATGAAAGTTCTCGGAGGTGCGTTCCGAGCTGACGCGGGTGCGATCGAGATCGACGGAGTCCCCCAACATTTCAACTCGCCGCAGGACTCTCGACGGGCCGGAGTGGCCGTCATCTATCAAGAGTTCAATCTCGTCCCCGGCCTGACCGCTTGCGAAAACATTTTTCTCGGCCAAGAGCCGACTCACGCGGGTTTCGTCGCACAGACACAGGAACGGCGGCAAGCGGCCGAGCTGTTTCAGCGGCTCGGAGTCGAAGTCGATCTCGACGCCCCGTGCCGGCGGCTGACGACGGCGCAGCAGCAGCTTGTTGAGATTGCGAAGGCACTCGCGTTTCAAGTGCGGATCATCGTCATGGACGAACCGAGCGCTGCGCTCACGTCTCACGAGGTCAGCCGGCTGTTCGCGATCATTGAGGAGTTGAAGCGGCAAGGGATCGGCGTCGTCTACATCAGTCATCGGCTGGATGAAATCTTCACCGTGGCCGACCGAGTCACCGTGCTGCGCGACGGCCTGAACGTCGGCGAGCGGCCGATTGCACAAGTCACCCGGCAAGAGCTGATCGAACTGATGGTCGGCCGCGAATTGAGCGATGAGTTTCCGAAACGCTCGACCACGATCGGCCCGCCACGATTGGAAGTCACCGGCCTGCGGCGCGGACGTGCCGTGTGCGATGTGTCACTCTCGGTACGGCGCGGTGAGATCTTGGCTCTGACCGGATTGGTCGGAGCCGGTCGCACGGAAACTGTGCGGCTGATCTTCGGAGCCGATCCGCGCGAAGCGGGCGAGATCCGGCTCGACGGTCGCTTGCTGGCGATTCGGTCGCCGCGCGATGCGATTGCCGCCGGAATCGGATTGCTCACCGAGGATCGCAAGTTGCAAGGACTCGTGCTCGGTCATTCGGTGCGAGAGAACTTTGGGCTGCCGAACTTGAATTGGCTGACTCGCGGAGGGTTTGTCATGCTTCGCCGCGAGCGAGACGAATTCGCTCGGTATGTCGCGACGCTGCGGATCAAAACCTCCAGTGGCGAGCAGCGAGCCGGCACTCTGTCGGGAGGGAATCAGCAAAAGGTCGTGCTGGCGAAATGGCTGGCTCGCAATTGCGACGTGCTGATCTTCGACGAGCCGACGCGCGGCATCGACGTGGGAGCGAAGTACGAGATCTATCTGCTGATGAACGAACTGGCCGCGCAGGGGAAGGCGATCCTCATGATCAGTTCCGAATTGCCGGAGGTGTTGGGAATGGCCGACCGAATTCTGGTTCTGCACGAAGGCCGCGTGACCGGCGAGATCGCGGACGCTCGCGGTGCGACGCAGGAACAGATTATGAAGCTCGCGATTGCGTAAACCTCGATTCTCGATTGGATCATTTTGGTCGCTTGGGTCCTTTTCGTCCCTTCCTAGGGACGGAAGGGACGAAAAGGACCAAAGTGCCGCCAGGGTTAAAACGACAGAACATCACATCTCAGATGATGCCCATGACTCGCACGTTGTCCCGATTGCTGACTGACTACGGCATGATCTTCGTGCTGGCGTTGCTGTGCGCGTTCTTCAGCGTGGCGACTTACAGCGAACAATCTCCGACCGGTGAAGCGGCGGCTCGGCAAGTCGCGAAGACGCTCGATTCACAGTTTGGCAAGACACCGCGCGTGTTGATCGTGGCTCGCGATCAAGCGGACGAAGCGTTGTTTGCGAGCAAGCTCGATGCAGCCCTGTCGAGCAGCGGAGCGAAGGTGTTGGCTGTCGTGAAAGGGGAGCCGAAGGACGCTCGCGCGGAGCTCCAGAAAATCGTGGCGTCGGGTGAGTCGCTCGACGCGATCGCCGGTACGCGCGCGACGGCGGCGTGGCTGGTCTTCGCGGATTTGAAGGCCGACTTCCCGAAGCTCGGCGATCCGCAATTGGTGCAGCCCCGGACCGAGAAATGGCCGAACTTTTTGAAGTCGGAGAACCTCGTCAACATCGCCAATCAGATTGCGGTGATCGCGATCATCGCGATCGGGATGACGATGGTGATCATCACCGGCGGGATTGATCTTTCGGTCGGCAGCTTGATCGCGCTGTCGGCGGTGCTGGCCTCGCGGTTCATTCGCGACTACGCGGGGGCCGAGCAAGCGACCGCACTCGGCATGACACTGGCCGGCATCGCAGCGATTCTGGTCTGTGGGATGATCGGAGCATTCTCCGGCGGGATGATCACGGTGTTCGGCATCCCGCCCTTCATCGTCACGCTGGCCATGATGCTGGTGGGGAGCGGATTGGCTTACATCCTCGCGGCGGGTCAGTCGATCTATCAGCTTCCCGATTCGTTCGTGTGGCTCGGTCGAGGCGAAGGGTTGTGGAAGATCCCGAACGCCGTGTTGCTGATGGCGATTCTGTACGGAGCCGCGCACGTGCTGATGTCGCGAATGCGGCTCGGCCGGCATTTGTATGCGGTCGGCGGCAATCGCGAGGCGGCGCGGCTGTCCGGCGTGCCGGTGTGGCGCGTGTTGATGTTCGCGTACATCGCGAGTGCTCTGCTGGCGGGACTCGGCGGAGTGATCATGGCGTCGCAGCTCAAAAGCGGCTCGGCGACCTACGGCAATATGTACGAACTGTATGTCATCGCCGCAGTCGTTGTCGGCGGCACCAGTCTCAGCGGCGGCGAAGGAAAAATGTTCGGCACGTTGATCGGAGCCTTCACGATTGCCGTCATCCAAAACGGAATGAACCTGACGAACGTCGAAAGCTACACGCAGAAAGTCGTCCTGGGAGGCGTGATTCTCGGAGCGGTGCTGCTCGACAAGATTCGGCATCGTTCTTCGTAGCCGAAGTCGTGAGACTTCGGAGGTGTGGTGAGAAACATCCGAATTCTCACGAATTCGGCTACAGCAAATGGGCATCTCATGGCACTCACTGATCCGACGATGCTGACTGAACCAGTCGCCGCCGCCACGATTCGCGCGGAGGCCATTCTCGAATCGCTGCGGCAACGCCCCGACGCCTATTTGGTCGCGGTTGCCGGCATCCCCGGTTCCGGCAAAACGACGCTGTGCGATGTGCTCAAGAGCCGTCGGCCCGACGCCGTGGTGCTGCCGATGGACGGCTACCATCTGCCTCGGTGCCAGCTTGATGCGGAGGGGATGCGACGTCGCGGTGCTCAATACACGTTTGATGCCGCGAGCTGTCGAGCGGATTTGGAACGACTGAAACAGACACGATCAGGATTGTTCCCTACCTTCGATCATGCGGAGAAAGATCCGAAGCCCGACACGATTCGGGTGACGCCGTCCGTGCCGTTGATCATCGTCGAGGGAATTTACGTCCTGATGCGCGATTGGCAGTTGGAGCGTTTGTTTGATCTGCGAGTCTTCCTCGACTGCGATCTCGACATCGCGACCGAGCGTCTGACGTTGCGACACCTGGCCTGCGGCATCTCGCACTCCGAGGCAGAAGCCCGCCACCGCGCGCTGACGAACGACCGGATCAACTCACTTGAGATCCTGGCCGATGGCTGTCGCGAACGTGCGGACTTGGTGCTTCCCGGATAGTTACGTAGCCACGTTCGCCAGAACTTGGGAACCCACACTCTGGCGAGTGTGGCTACGGGACTTTCGCCGCGCCTGCTTGTTGAAATCGAAACGGTGGCTGGCCGGTCAGAGTTTCGCTGGTCATGGTGGGGCACCAGTATTTTTCGACATGCGAAACGATCTGGTCCAGACCCTCGAAATGGTGACCGGGATCGCGATGAAATGAGTCGGTCAGGTCGCGACACAGAACGACGTTCTTCTTCAGAGAGACCATCTGCCGAATCCCAAACGGTCGGCCGAGGACGCAGCGATTGGTGTGGACGCCGATGAGGATCACGTTGTCGATGCCTCGCTCTTGAAGCAGGTTGAAGACCTCCTGTCCGTTGGCGGTGATCGCGTCCGAGTCGTGAATCTTGATCGTGTCGATCTGCCGGTGCCAAACAATCCGCGACGGACCGCAAGGTTCGGGGGTGTCGCAAGAGCAGCCTCCCTTTTCCAGCTTGTCAGCCAACGGACCTTCGCGATCCGGATTGAAGTAGTTCCACTGAAACTTGACCGACGCCTCGGCCAGCGGCGCGTCGAGTGCTCGGCGACGCTGGGGAGCGTCCTTGTAGAACTCCATGCAATCGCTGGGAGCGTGAATGATGAGCGCCCCCTTGTCGCGCGCCGCGCTGATCGTGCGATTGGCGTGCGGTGCCATTTCGACAACGCGTTGCGCAGCGCTGCGACAACTGTGCGTGTCCCACATGTCGATGATGATGACGGCGGTCTTTGCGAGATTCCAAGACTCCTGTTTCTCAACGACCCGGAACTGATCCGGCTGACCTTCGACTTTGATTTGTTGCCGAGTCGTGACGTTTAAGCTCGCCGTTGACCGGTCGGCGGCGCGGCCGACGAACTGCATGGCGTAGAGGTCTGCATCGCGAAGCACGAATCTCAGGCGGACGGTTTTTCCGGCGAGGCGGCTGACATCGCTACCGGTCTTCCAGGTGACGGTGCGGTTGAGCGTGTCACCGAAAAGGGGTGAGCAGTCTTCGAGCGTGAAGCCGGGATGCGGCGTGCCGGCCGCGTCTTGAAGCTCGACGCGGATGTCGCCGGCGGCGCTCGTCGCGAAGTTCAGCGTCAACTTGTCGCCGGTGAAGGTCAGCGGTTTGGTGATGACTTCTCCGCCGCTCAGCGGGGCATTGATCGAAACGAAACCGTCCAGACGCAGCGTGTAGCGACGCAGCGAATTCCCTTTGCCGTGCCACGAGCCTTCGGCCGCATACAGTGACATCTCGCGCGGAGCTCCTGGCAATGAAGACGCTGTTTCCACGCCCTGCGACGCGATGAACTGATGCCCGTAAAGCCAAGTCGCCGGTCGCTCCGGACCGGGCCGCAGAAAGGCTTCGTTCCAGCGCTCGAAATGAACTCCGTTGCGACTGGCCATGAGCAAGCCTTCGGTCAACGCGGTGCCGTATCTCTGGTTCGCTGTTGCGCGTTGCTCGCGACGTTCCAGCTCCGGCAAGGCTCGCATCGAGTCGGACCAGCCGCGATCGACATATCGCGTCGGGAAGCCGATCAGCAGGTGCGGAGCTCGGAAGTACGGTGCGACCTGATTCGTGTAGAGGTGCTCGGCAGGCGAGTCTTTGTAAGTGAGATCGGCTTCGTGCTCCCACTTCAAGAAGTCGCGCGAGGTCGCGGTGCGGATCGCTCGAAAGCCTTCGGGCTTCCAAACCTTTCCGGTCGTGATACCGCCGGTGAAGGTGCGGAAGTAAGCCCGATAGACACCAGCCGTCGCGTCCCAGAAGGCGAGGTTCTGCGAATCAAACGCTCCCTCGGTGACAACCGGCGGCTCGCGCATCAGCGACCAATGAATGCCGTCGGCGGAGTGAAACGCGAACAGCCCGCCTTGATCCGCGGTTCCGCCCAACGCTTTGTAACGCGACTCCTTGGGGCAGTCGGCTCGCGAATCGAGGAACGGAGCGAAGTTGTGCGTACCGACTCCGGTCCAGATGACGTTGTTCTGCTTCGAGCCGTCGATGTCATGCAGCCCGAGTTCCGGTTTGGTGAAGGTGACGCCGTCGCGACTCTCGGCGTAGCAGTAGACCTCGCGGCCAGTCTTGAGCCGCCCGTTTTCAACTCCCAGCGCCGAGCCTCGGTAATACAACCGGTAACGATCGCCGTCGTGAATGATCGAGTGATACCCACTTCCGGCCCCTTCCCACGGAGCATCATGGACGATGGCCACGTCGCGCGGTGTCGGATGCTGCAACTGCCGCCGCGCGTCCTTGAGCGACTCGATCAAGTGGCCGTCGACGAACAGCTCGCGCCGCGAGCCAATGTCGATCGGTCCATCCGCTGTGAGAGGCGACTCGGTCCAAACCATCAACAGGAGCGTCGTGAGACCGATCAATAAGCGTTGCATGGCGTTTCCCTTCCGTCGGAGTGGAGTAATGACTGGCGTGGCGATTGTTGCCTTTCGTTCTGCGAAAGGACACCGGAGGAGCAAACTGTAACGCCCGACAGCGGTTCTGATTTCGCAGGTCATGCAGGTCGTGCGCGATGCGCGGTCCGACCTGGTCCAGGCTACGCATTCCTTCCCATAAACATGCTGCGGCGAAGCGTCTGCGCGGTTAGGTAGAAGAACTTCCCTGCGAGCAATACGAACAGTTCGGAGTCACGCGTGACTGCGTTCGAACACCGGATCAAATGCGATGCCGCAGCCGGATATCCAAGAGGCGAAACATGGCGAAGAGACGAACTGCGAACAGAAAGCCGAAACCCATTCCAGTGGCCGCGATCGAGCAAGCCGATCCGGCACCACTGAAGGTCAAACCTTGGACCTTCCTGCTGTATTTCTGCGGAGATACCAGCGCGTTGAGGGAGGAAGTTCGAAAAGATGTCCTGGAAGTGGCGAAGGCGTGCAAAGCGGGTCTCGATCAAGTGCATGTGGTTTTGCAGCACGATTCACCCGATGGAGGAGCACGGCGCTACATTGGCTCGGACGGTCAATGGGTCAAGATCAACGAAGCTGATCCGGTGCGAGTCAACACCGGCGACCCCCAGGAAGCGATCGACTTTTTGACGTGGGGCTTGAAACTCGCTCCATCGCGGCACGTGGCCGTAATCTTTTCCGGGCAGGGGATTCGCTTGAAATACGCGTTCGAGATACTTCAGCAACGCGACCTCTTTGTGAGAGGCCGATCCGCAACCAGCAAAAATCAAGACAGTCCCTTCGAAATCTCGGACTCATTCTCAATCTGTCACGATGAAGTGCATCGGGATGCACTCGACGTCACTCAGTTGAAGAGCATCCTGCAAGCCGTCACCACGTTGCTCGACCGTCCGGTTGATTTGGTCGTGTTCGATGCGGGCTGCACGGCATTCATCGAAATTGCTTATCAGCTCCGAAGCGTCGCGCTAGCTATGGTGGCTCCGCGCGGATTGATGCCGGATTCCGGTCTGCCCTATCTCGACGTGTTGCGGAGCTGCAACAAGCTCATCCAAAAGATCGAACGGCTCGAACGGACGCGTATCGCGAAGGTCGGCCAAGAGGCAAAGGTGCCTTCCGAATGGAGTCCGGAGCGTGTCGCCATCATCATTTCACGAGTCATCGGGCGGGTCGCCGCAAAGGCGAAGTATCCCGCAAAGGAAATCGCTCCGGAGCTCGTCGTCGTCGACTTGCAGCATACAGCCGCAGCGGTGCAACTCGTAGATTACGTCGCGGCGACGCTACTGAATCAACTCGGTGATTGGCACGTTCTCAATGCCGTGCGCCGCACACAGAGCTTTATTCGGCTAACAGCAGAACTGGGCGTGTGGCATTCATCACCTAACGGCGCTAGCGGGGATCTTCCCTCAGCGGACTTGTTCCGATGGCTATGCACTCTTGAAGCCCATCTCGAAAGCGAAGAGGCCCAAACTCCAGCAAGATTCGGTCAATTGATGCGACTGCGGCATGTGCGACAAGTGGTTCGAAACGCACGCCTAGAATTGGTTCCGCAACGCTACCTGAACCTAGTCAAGCGGCGGTTGACTGATTTCATGGGATCCATCAGTCACAAGGTTCTCAAAGAATTCTCGATCGCGATGGATGCTCGTTGGACCGACGCCGAAATCACGCAGGTGCTGAACAAAGTCAAGACCATCGAGAGTTGGTTCGGCGGCTGCAAAGGGAATGACAAGGACGTCATTCCGTTGTGGGTCAAAACGTACTCGCTCTTACCCAGCTTTGGTTTATTGATCGTCCTTCCGCTGTCACAGAATTTAGACGCAGAACGCGAGACGTCTTCCAGCATCATTCGCGGGTCCAACTACAACTCGCTCGACTTCTGCCGCGATGCCGGTTGGACGAATTTCCTGGGAGCACTGCAACTCATCCTCGAAAAGCCGCATGCGCTGTGGCGGATGATTAACTCGTTCCTCATCAGTCAGAACGAGCAGACTCGCAGTTCGACGCTGCGACGCTTTCTCGAATCCAGCAATGTTTTGTCGGGCATCTCCGAGCAGTTTCGAGGATTTCGGTCGGAGTTAGCCATTACATTGAGCTTGGATGCGAGTTCGGTTGAATCAAGCTCGCAATCCGACGCTGACGAAGGCGGTATCTTTCGCGGAACTGCGGACCGCGAAGAGTTCATCGTGCGATTGCAGAGTTTTGACGGCTCGCCCCGCATTCAGGAGAACCTCTGTCCGATTTATCGCTCAACGACGCAGAGTGCGCTGCGAAGTTTCGAACGACTACTCAACAGCGGCGAATCCGTGGATGACGCGATGGCCGTACTCAGACAGCTCGGCCGGTCGTTGGGAGAAGACATCATCCAAGACCTCGGAGAGCCGCTGTCGGAAGAACGCAGACGGCTGGAGAATGATACCTCGGTCGCACCGCATCTGCGGTTTCAGATTCCGATGCACCTCATGCGCTATCCGTGGGAGCTGATGAGCGACCAAGAAGGTTTGTTATTCGAGCGGTTTGCCATGGGCCGGCAGTTCTTCACTCGCTCGCGATTGCCCCGTCAGCAGCCTCGATCGGAAACGGCCCTGCGGGTGTTGATCCTAGGTGATCCGCAGTTCGATTCCGGCTTCTGGAATAAGAATCGTCCCCATCAACTCTCCGGGGCAGTCCGTGAGGCCCATCACATTGTCGATCTGTTTCGCGAGTTTCGCGATGACCTCGAAGGTGTCGTCGAGGTGTGGATCGAGGCGCATATCGAGTGCGTCATCACCGTCAGTCAAGTACGTGATCTGATCAGGAGCGGACAGTACGACATCATTCATTTCGCAGGGCATGCTTGCTTCAACGAAGATGACCCAGAAGGGAGTGCTTGGCTGCTGAGTGATGGACTGCTGCACGCCCGCGAGATTCGCAACACTTTGCATTGGACCCCGACGCCTCCGTGGCTGGTCTATGCCAATGCCTGCGAGGCTGGCATGGAAGGGGGCGACTCGGCACGCAGCGACGGATTGCTGCGTTATCAAGGCGATGTCTGCGGGCTCGGCTCGGCTTTCACCAATCACGGAGTTCGCGGTTATCTAGCTCCGCTTTGGCCGATCAACGATGACGTCGCATTGCAGATTGCCTCGGACTTTTATCGCGGTTTGCTCATTAAGCGATTCAGTCTGGGCGAGGCACTCTTCAAGGCCAAACAAGACGCGAAGACCCGCCTGCTGGGCATCGACGGTCGGGCGCAAGGTTCGCTGTTGCCGGCGCAGGTCGCACTGAGTTGGGCAAGTCTGGTGCTTTACGGCGAACCGACGCAGCGGCTGTTTCAATCGCTCTGGAGTGGTTCGACTTCCGCTGAGGAAATCGAGCCAGACCTTCACGCCATGCACCAAGACGATCCATCGAATGATCATTTCGAACGTTGGACTCCGACAAGCTGGAAGCCACAGCAACGTCGTCGCCGATTCATGCCGCGCATTCAGCAAGCGTCCGCTCGCTCGATTGTGGATGAAATGAATGGAATGGGCCTCACGGCTGGCGATGCACCGGTCGTTCGCGGTGGCGATGGCAAGTGGATCCAACCTCATAAGGCGCTTGAACTCGTCGAAGTCAACGGCATCCGATTTTGGCAAATTGTCGATCCGGCCACCGGACTAAAATCCCCTCTGCCGGGGTCCAACTTGCAAGCTCAGGTTGAAAGTCCGGTGGTCCGGGACCGGCTCGGCTGTAATCGCGGCTTCACCGACTATGTCCGAGTGATCGGCAAGTGGGCGGTGAATCTGGTGGTAGGTACCGCGCAAGACCCGCTCGAACTGCAACTCGCGCGGCAGTTCGATAAGGGAATCGTCCCGGAAGAACGGCTGGTCGAGGTCCGCGAAGATAGCGCGCTCACGACGCTGAGGCCCGGACAATGGAAGAAACTCGGACCTCAGGATCGAGTGATCCTCATCATTCACGGCACTTTCAGTCAGGCGAAATCTCCCGTGAATGGCTTTGACTTTGACGCAGAGAAGCGACCGTCCAAATTCTTTCGCGACCTCACCACTGCCTGGGCGAAGCAAAACAAGACCGAGGTTCAGCCCACATTGCGCGTCCTTGCTTTCGACCATTGGACGCTCTCGAAGTCGCCGCTCGATAATGCCGCGGACATGGCGAAAGCCCTATACGATCTCGACCCGCATTTACTCGATGCAGGTCGACTCGACTTGATCGTGCATAGTCGCGGCGGGCTTGTGGCTCGGTCGTTTGTTGAACTTACTTTTGAAACGGCTCAAGAACGGACATTTCCTGTCAATCAACGTTGCGCGGCCGTCCGCCGAGTGATTTTCATGGGCACACCCAACGCCGGCACTCAGTTGGCCAACCCCGTGAATGCCGGTCGGCTCGCCGACTTCTTGGTGAACTTAGCCCACCTGGACGAATTCGGTTTCTTCGCGCGGATGAGTGGTTTGCTGGCTCAAGTGGTAGTCCATGAGGAGCTCAGCAAGATCCCCGGATTGCGGGCACAGAATCCCATTAACCGAGATAAGGAGGGGGAGCTGTTACATCGGTTGCACCACAAACCCACGACGGTTTTTGACGACGGCGACAAACTCAAAGTAGGACAAGAGAAGAAGTATTGGTGCGTGGCCGCGAACTACGAACCCTTCGACGACAAAGGCGTGACGGACCTCACTGGCATCGGCGAACACTTAAAAGCTGTCGGCTTAGATGAAGCCTTCGATGCGTTCTACAACGTCACGAACGACCTCGTCGTCGATACGCACGGCGTCTGGGCGTTCCGCAAAGAGTCGCAACAGATGCTGGAGACAACCGGCCCGCTGCCGGGCACGCAGGTGCTGCTCTACAACCCGACGCCCGCTTCGACCAAAGAACCGTCCAACGCGCAACGAGTCCGCGCCGTGCGAGTGCATCACTGCAACCTCTTCATGAAGCGTGAGGTCCGACAATTCGTGCAAGACATCGTGCTCGAGAAGTAGCGCGCGAGCCTGCGTCAGTGGTGCTATGTCTCGCTTCTGACCGACGCGAGACGCGTCGGCCACGCTAAGCTAGCGCCGTCGCCTCACCGTCGGATGGCATCGACCACGGAACCCAGACGAGGGCGACTTGGCTGATCGTGATGTCAGACTTCTTGGGTTGCAGCGTGACCTCTTCCAATTCGATCGCGGTGGGATCGACGTGAGCGGAGAGCTTCTCGGTTTCGGCTTTGAATTCCGCCTCGAGCGCGGCCAACCGTTGTTGCACCGCTTCGAGATTTTCTTCGGCGTAACCGATGTCAGTGCGTTCTTTGGCCAGCTTGCCGGCCGAGCGTGCTGCTGTGGCCGCTTTGCTGACATTGGTCACGCTCAGTGTCCTCTTGCCGAGGAACGCTCCCAGCAGTGACGATCCCACGGTGAGCATCGTCCCCCAGGTTTGTGACTTGGCTTGTTCTTCTTCTTTGGCTTTACGTTGCTCGGCTTTGCGAAGTTGTTCGTGCAGAGCGGTGACTTTCGGAGCGTATTTCTGACGCAGCTTCTCGACGGCGAGGTCGCGCTCCTCGCGCAGCACTTGGCTGAGTCGCGAACGAAAGTCCCCTTCGTTTTCGTCGGCGCGAGAGACCGCCTTCGGCGATTTGCATTTCCAGACGGTCAAGCGGTGGACTCGATAGAGATGGTCTTTCAACGCTGTAGTCAGAGTCGCGTACTTCTTGGGCTTCGCGAGATCGGCGGGAAGCGGCGCGAATGCGGCTCCGCCGGCGGGCGTCTTTTCCAAATCAGGCGGGCCATCGTGCGAGAGTTCGCCGTCGTCCCAGGGATCGAGCGAAACTTCATCGGCGACGGGAGCGAGAATCGAAACCGCGTCCCAGACATCGACGTCGGCTGTCGTCTTTACGAAGTGAGCCTTCGCGATGCCGAGCAGCGCCGGCCGATAGACGAACTTGTCTCCGGAGTCCGGATCGCGGCGCGCGGGGATGAAGAACTCGACGATGTCTGGTGACAGCACCGGACGATGTTCGCTGACTCCGTCGGCTGACGCTGAGGCCGTGTCGGCAGTCGTGGTTGAGGAGGTCGGCTGCGACGACTCCCGGCGTGTTCGCATCAGCGAGTCGATCTGGTCTCGCGACAGCGGGCCGCGCAGATACGACAGCGACCAGCGCGTTTGAAAAATGCTCGGTGCGTCGTCGTGGACGTTGTTCATCACGAAGACTCGCTTGCCGAGTCCTGACAGGATCGAGTCCATCGCGGATCGGTCGAAGCTGTGTCCCGTTGAAGCGGATGCCCCTTCCAGTCCATCGAGCACGCGGGCTTTGTCCCGCTCGGTCTGCAAGCGGCCGAGAAACCAGGTGCCGCAGTTCGACAGCCCCTTGTAGTCGAGATCCACCGGGTTCTGCGTTGCGAGCACGATGCCGAGTCCGAACGCGCGAGCTTGCTTCAGCAGCGTTAGCATCGGGGTCTTCGAGGGCGGGTTCGCGGTTGGTGGGAAATAGCCGAAGACTTCGTCCATGTAGAGCAGACATCGCAAGCTGGACGTCCCCGACTGTGACCGCATCCAGGCGAGCACTTCGTTGAGGAAGATCGTCACGAAAAACATCCGCTCGGAATCGGACAGGTGTGAGATCGACATGATCGAAAGCCGAGGTTTACCGTCCGCCGTCCAGAGCAGGCGTTGAATGTCGAGCGCTTCCCCTTCCATCCAAGCCGAGAAGCCGGGCGACGCCAGCAAGTTGTTGAGCGTCATCGCCAGCGTGAAGCGTTCCGTCGCCGGGTAAAACGTGTCGAGGTCCAAAACGCCGACCTTCTTGAACGAAGGCGATTGAATCTCCCGAATAAGCTGACCGAGATCGAGGTCTTTCTTCTCGCGCCAGGCACGGTCGAAGATGTTGGTCAGCAAGATCTGCTCGCGGCTGCGGATCGGGTCCGCGTCGATGCCGAGCAACGCCAACAAACCGGCCGCCGCGCCGTTGACTCGCTCACGCATCGCGTCGCTGTTGTCGAGCACCGCTTGCGGCGGAGCTCCAAACGACCGCACGACCGTCAGCGGCAAACCCGCCTGACTGCCGGGTGTGTAGATCGCGACGTCGCACGCCTCGCGAAACTTCTGGATGCGTGAGCCGTCTTGATCCCACGCGGCGAGTCCGTCTTTCCAACTCTGCGCCGACTCAGCCGCAAATTGATCGGGCGTTAGGCCGCGCCGTGTCGCCTCAGACGCATCGACCCACGGCCGGAAGTCGTCAGCCTTCAACTGCGGAAATGTCAGCAGCAGATTTCCGAGGTCTCCTTTCGGATCGATGATGAGCGCGGGGACGCCGTCGATCGCGGCCTCTTCCAGCAGGCTCAAACACAACCCAGTCTTACCGCTGCCGGTCATACCGACGACGACCGCGTGAGTCGTCAAATCCTTCGCGTCATACAGCAGGTAATCTGGCTTTGGCTGCTGAGCCGCGAGGTCGAAGTGTTTTCCGAGATAAAAGACTCCGAGTTTTTCATAGTCCTGACTGGGCATGACGACATCCGATCGGGTGCGAAACAAAAAAGTGCGACGGCGATTCTACTGATCGGCGATGTTCGGCCAAGCAGCGAGGCGTTGGCTTGGTGGATGTGTCCGAGTTCAGACTTTAGTCTGTCGGCTCGCCGTCGAATCGGCGAGCCGTCGGGCGTCAGCCCCCGGACGCATTCCGAAACCGCGACTTGTCCGGGAGCTAACGCTGCCCGGCTCGCCGGAGAATGACTGAGATGCCCGAATACACTCGCATGGAATTGATGATCTGTTCGGCCGCGCGGTGGCTGGAGGACGGCGCGATGGTCGTCGTCGGCACCGGTGCTCCGTGTGCGGCGGCGATGTTGGCTCAAAAGACCACCGCGCCGAATCTCACGCTGCTGTTCGAGGCGGGTGGCATCGGACCTCTGTTGCCGAGGATGCCGATCAGCGTGGGGGACTCGCGGACGTTCTATCGCGGCCTGATGGCGACCAGCATGGCCGACATCATGGAGACGTGTCAGCGCGGCATGGTCGAGTACACGTTTCTTGGCGGAGCACAAATCGATCGCTTCGGCAATTTGAACTCGACGCAGATTGGTGACGACTATCAGCATCCGAAGGTGCGGTTGCCCGGCAGCGGCGGCGCGAACGATCTCGCATCGTTCTGCTGGCGCGTTCTCGTTCTGACTCCGCATGACAAGCGGCGGTTTGTCGAGCGCTGCGATTTCGTCACGACTCCGGGATACCTGACCGGTCCCGGCGCTCGTGAGGACGCGGGCCTGCCGCCGGGAACTGGGCCGTATAAGGTCATCACCGATTTGGCGGTGCTCGGCTTTGATGACGCGACCAAGCGGATGCAGGTCGAGTCGCTGCATCCGGGAGTCACTCTGCAAGAGGTCCGCGACCGCACCGGCTTTGAGTTGCTGGTGCGCGACCCGCTCGAAGCGACACCGGCTCCGGATCCAACCGCTCTGGAGATTCTGCGGAATGAAGTCGATCCGCAGCGCTACATCATCGGCCGTGGGTGAGAGCGCTCGTAGTGACCCCATTCATGGGGGCGAGAGCCGGACCCGATGAATCGGGTCACTACGAACGCTTACGCGAGCAACGCCTCGACCACATTCCCATGCACGTCGGTCAAACGGAAATCGCGGCCGGCGTGGTGGAAGGTCAGGCGTTCGTGATCCAGGCCGAGCAGATGCAGGATCGTGGCTTGCAGGTCGTGGACGTGGACTGGGTTCTCGGTGATGTGGAAGCCGAGTTCGTCGGTGGTTCCATAGGTCTGGCCGGGCTTGATGCCTCCGCCGGCGAGCCACATCGTGTAAGCCTGCGGGTGATGGTCTCGGCCGAGACTGCGGCCGAGCGCGGGGTTGGTTTCGACCATCGGCGTGCGACCGAACTCGCCGCCCCAAATCACCAGCGTCTCGTTGAGCAACCCGCGCTGCTTGAGATCGGTGATGAGCGCGGCACTCGCTTGATCGGTCTTGCCGCAGTTGTTCTTCAAGTTGCCGGCAACGTCCGAATGCGCGTCCCATCCTTCGTTGTAGATATTCACGAACCGCACGCCCCGCTCGATCATCCGCCGTGCCAGCAAGCACGCGCGAGCGAACGACGGCTGAGCCGGATCGCAGCCGTACATTTTGAGCGTCGCTTCCGACTCCGACTTGAGATCCATCAGTTCCGGAGCAGACGTTTGCAGGCGGAACGCCATCTCATACGACGCGATGCGCGTCGCGATTTCGGGATCGCCTTCTTTCTCCAACCGCGTGCGATTCAACGAGCCGATCAGGTCGAGCGAATCGCGCTGCAACTTGGCATCGATGCCCGGAGGACTCGACACGTTCAGAATCGGATCGCCTTGATTGCGGAGGCGGACACCGGTGTAGACGGTCGGCAGGAAGCCGCTCGACCAATTCGCCGCGCCGCCGCTGATGCCGGCTCCGGTGGACATCACGACGAATGCGGGCAAGTCGCTGGTCTCGGCACCGAGGCCGTACAAGACCCACGAACCGAGGCTCGGCCGGCCGGGCTGCGAGAAGCCGGTGTTGAAAAAGATTTGAGCCGGAGCGTGATTGAACTGATCGGTGCGCACCGACTTCACCAGGCAGAGGTCATCCACGATCTTCGCGAGGTGCGGCAGCACTTCAGAGAGTTCGGTTCCGCATTCTCCATGCTTCGCGAATTTGAATCGCGGTCCCAGGCAATTCGAGTCCGGGCGGATGAAGGCGTATCGCTGGCTGCCGACGACTTCGGGAGGGATCGGCTTTCCTTCGTACTCGGCCAGCTTCGGTTTATTGTCAAAGAGGTCGAGCTGGCTTGGAGCTCCAGCCATGAAGAGATGGATGACCGCCTTGGCCTTACCGTTGAAGTGCGCCTGTCGCGGCGCGAATGAATTCGTATCGCCAGCAACAGCACCACGAGCCATCGCATCGGCCAGCAGGCCACCGAGCGCGACTTTGCCCACGCCGATTCCGCAGTCGCGAAAGAAATGCCGGCGCGCCACGAGAGGCGAGGAATCAGGTCTCAGCGAAGGGTTCATGACAACTCATTCCACATACAAGAAGCGATTTGAACTGAGCAGTGATTGGCACAACAGGGCGAACGCCTGCCGAGCTGGATCGGGGGGAGGCGCGGTGTTGGGCGGTATCGTTGGCGGCGGAGTCTTCGGCCGGAAGACCTCGGTCTGCGCTGTGACGAAGGCGACCGCTTCGGCGGATTCGGCTTCGGTCGGATCGGTTCCGAAGACCAGTCGCCACGCCAGCACGATTTGCGATTTCACATCCGGTCCGGCGGCGGTGGCGATTCGCTCGGCCAAGGCGTGCGAGTGGTCTTGCACGAACTCGCTGTTCATCAGGAAGAGCGATTGCGGCGAGACGGTCGAAGAGTTTCGCTGCGGGCAATTCGGGTCGAGCACCGGCGGGTCGAACGGGTCCATCACGCTGAGCGGCCGGCTGCGACGGACTTGCACGTAGAGACTGCGGCGGAATTCCTCGCCGTTGAGCGGCACGAGTTTGTCGGGGACGCCGTTGCCGTTGATGTTGTCGATGCCGAGCACGAATTGACCGATCTCGTCCTGCATCACCGGCACTGGTTTGCCGCCGAGTTTGGCGTTCAGCTTGCCGCTGATCGCGAGTGTCGCGTCGCGAACTTCCTCGGCCTGCAATCGACGCAACGGAAAGTGACTGAGCAAGCGATTGTCGGGATCAACGGTGTCTGAGGCAGCCGTGCGCGACGACGATTGACGATAGGCGGTCGACAACAGCATCTGGCGATGAAGCGACTTCAGCCGCCAACCGCTCGCGACGAAATCGTTGGCCAGCCAATCGAGCAGTTCGGGATGCGAAGGCCGCTCACCTTGCACGCCGAAGTCGGCGGGAGTGCCGACCAAGCCCCGGCCGAAGTGCTGCATCCACACGCGATTCACGAGCACTCGCGCCAGCATCGGGTGTTGGCCGGTAGTGAGCCAGCGGGCATAGGCGAGACGTCGGCCGCTGGTTGGGAGCGCTGGGTCGTCCACCGGTATCTGGCGAGCGGGGGGCGTCAGCCCCCCGGTGCTTTGATCGCTGTCTGAAACCACCGGGGTGCTGACGCCCCCCGCTCGCCTGTGAGAAATGCTTTCGGCCAAGATCGTCAACTCGCCAGGCTCGAGTTGCTGCTTGGGCGCGAAGTGCTCGCCGCGCGAGAACAGAAACGTCGGCGGGATCACGTTCGGCGTTTCGTTGAGGACCATCAGAAACTCTTCCGGAGGCTTCGTGCCGCGCAGTTCGGTGGCTTGCTTGCTGAAGGCGTTGACCTCTTCCGCCGCCTTTCCGTCGTACAGCGGCAACGTGCCGCCGTTGACGTTGATGCTGGGGTGATCCTTCAACAACGCTTTTTGTTCGGGCGTCCGTTTGGCCTCTGGCGTGTTGTGAGCCGTTCGCAACGAGTCGCGCAGCTCTTCCGGCTTCTTGAGGAGTTCACGTTCCAGGATGCGCTGAATGTGTTCGTCGAGTTTCTTCTGGCGATCGGCGTCGATCTTCGCGGCGCTGGCTTCAATCTCGGCCGCCTTCGTGCGATCGGCGTCGGTGTAGAGCGTCACCAATCTCCCGTTCGGCACACGCCAGTGTTTCCAATCGTAGGCTGGCTCGAAGATCGCGCGGAAGCGGTAGTAGTCCGCTTGTGTGATTGGGTCGTACCGGTGGTCGTGGCACTGAGAACATCCCAGGCTCAGCCCCAGCAGTGAGGTCGCGACTGTCTTGATCGTTTCCGCCATCACCGCATTTCGCGCGATGTTTTGATCGACCGCACCGGAAGCGGTGCCGTCGGGAGCCATCCGCAGGAAGCCGGTGGCGGCGAGCTTGTCGAGGTTCTCCGCCGAGAGGTTCGCGTGCGGCAGCGGCACCAGTTCGTCGCCGGCCAGTTGTTCGAGCAAGAACTCATCGAAGGGCTTGTCGTTGTTGAACGCGCGAATCACGTAGTCGCGATACTTGAAGGACCACGCTCGCACCGGGTCTTCGTCGGTATAGCCATCCGAGTCGGCATAGCCGGCGACGTCGAGCCAATGCCGTCCCCAGCGCTCTCCGTAGCGCGGCGACGCAAGCAGTCGGTCGATCAATCGCTCGAAGGCATCCGGCTCTGAGTCATTGGCGAACTCTTCCACCTCATCGGGCGTGGGGGGCAGACCGAGCAGGTCCAAGGTCGCTCGGCGAATCAGCGTGCGGCGGTCGGCTTCGGAGGTGAACGAGAGTTGTTTGGCTTCGAACTGCGACAGCAAAAACGAATCGATCGGTCTCTCGGCAGGCCGTCGCCCACCGTCTCGCGATGCGAGCGGGATCTGCGGTCGAACAACCGGTTGGAACGCCCAGTGGTTTCGTTCCTCCGCGGTGAAGAGGCTCTCTTCGGGCCGCTCCGGTTCCGGAGCGGCGATCTTCGCGCCGCCAGCGATCCAGCGACGTAAGAGATCTCGCTCGGCGGGAGTCAGCTTGCGTTCGACAGGCGGCATCTCGCCAGATTCGATTCGCTTCAGCAATAAACTTTGATCGGGCTGACCGGGGCTGATGGCCGGTCCTGTCTCGCCACCTTTTTCGAGCAGCCTCTTCAGTCGGACATCGAGCTTTGCTTCGGTCTTGCCCGCTTCACCGTGACATTGAAAACAGTGAGCTTTCAAAATCGGACGGACGTGCTTTTCAAACGTCAACTCCGGGGTGTCGGCCGCGAACGCCGACAGCGACGTTGCCATCCAGCACAGCCCCAACAAACTACGAATCGCAATACGAGTCATCTGCAAGTGCTCCCACAAAGGCCATGGGACACTGTAAATGCCGTCGACGGGGCATGACAGTCCTCGACTTGTCTGCCTGCTGACCCGCCCCGGTACGCCTTAGCGTTGCATCTCGGCCAGGATCGCTTGCTCAAGATCCGCATCGCGGCCGAGCGCAATCCAACCGGACGGGCTGCTTTGCCCAACGACGACATTGAGATCGCGTTCCAGCGGCGTGTTCTTGCGGAACGTCGCGGCCCCGGCGGTATTCTCGGCCACGCCCAGCAGGTCTTCCTGCTCTTTGAACGCTTCGACTCCGACCAGGTAGCCACCTTCCACCGGCGTGAGATCCACGCGGACTTTGCGACGGATGGATTGCAGCGTGCTTTCCATGCGGTTGTACGCGCCGACCGAATCGCCATGCCACGGTTCCAACACGTTTGAGCCGACGCGATAGCCCGTCTCGATCACGCCATCCAACCGGTTCTCGCGAGCGATCGGGAAATGAAAGTCATGCAGCGCATCGACCGTCCGCTCCCAGGCCGAGTGCTGCGAGTTCGCCGGCACGAACACCGGGTTCGACACGATCATCGGACGCGACGATGCGCAGCCCGACAACAATGTCAGCAGCAGCAAACACCAACTGGAAAATCGGGCAATCGACATGGAAAGACTCGCGCGGAAGAAGTGCTCGCGCCAGAGGGACGGAATGGGGGGCGGAATGTCGCAGCACTTCCCAAACCGGTAAAGACGAGTTTCGCCGTCGCGAAGAGGCAAAACAGAATCCTGTTTCACAGAACGATGAAAGCCGACGGCAGGATTCCAACTACACCAACTCGCGCATTGGCTCGCGGTGCTCGACCAGGTATTGCGGCCGCCCGGTGGGATCAATCAGCGTCGTCGAGCGGGGGTCAATTCCCAGGTTGTGGTAGATCGTGGCGATGATCTCCTGCATGTGCGTCGGGCGGTCTTTGGCGACTTCGCCCAGACGGTTCGTGCAACCAATCGCCTGACCGGTGCGCATTCCGCCGCCGGCGAGCAACGCACAACTGACTTGCGGCCAATGATCGCGGCCCGCACCCGGATTGATGCGCGGCGTGCGGCCGAACTCACCCCAGACGACGACCGTCACATCGTCAAGCATTCCGCGTTCTTCAAGATCTTGCACCAGCGCGGTGACGGCTTGATCGAGCTTGCCACCATGATCGCGGACCAATTGGAAATTCTGCCCGTGGCTGTCCCAGCGGCCGAACGTCAGAGTCACGCAACGGACCCCCGCCTCAACCAATCGGCGAGCCATCAGCAAGTGATCGTTGCAGGTCGGAGCACCGTCGTACTGAAATTGGTAGGGCTTGCCGTCGCCGTACTTGGCTCGAACCAGCGGGTCTTCCTTCGAGACATCGAGCGCGTCGGCCAGCTTGCTGGAAGTCAGCACGCCGAACGCCGCTTGATTGAACGCATCGAGTCCTCGCAACATGCCGCTCGCGTCCGCTTCGCGCTTGAGCAGATCGAGTCCGCCGAGCAATGACTTGCGGTCTTGCAGACGGTCGAGCGTCACGCCGTTGAGCGTCAAATCGGCCATGCCCTGCCCGTCCGGCTTGAAGGACTGACAGGTCGCACCGAGAAAACCAGGACCACCCGGTTCGGACCACGGCACATGTTGAGTCTTGGCCGCGAGAGCCACGAATGGCGGCATGGAGCGAGTGACCGGGCCTTGCAGTTTCGTCACCACGGCACCGATGCTTGGCCGGCCGCCGATGGAACGATCTTGGTTCCGATTCCAACCGCTCAGACATTGATAGCCGTCGTGGTTATCGACGCAGCCGACCACGGCGCGAACGGCCACGAACTTGTCGAACGCCGCCGCGATGCGAGGGAACGCCTCGCCGATTTGGATGCCGGGAACCTTGGTGTTGATCGGCTCGAACTCGCCTCGAATCTCTTTCGGAGCGTCGGTTTTTATTTCCCACATGTCCTGGTGCGGAGGACCGCCACCAAGAAAGACATTGATGACCGACTTGTGCTGATTCGTGGTCTCGCTGCCGGTCGCTCGCATCACGTCGGCCAAGCTGAAGCCGCCGGCGGCTCCCAACGAAAAACCGCCGATCTTCAAAAAGCTGCGGCGGTTGACTCCATCACAGTATTTCTGGCGGCGTCCGAAGAGTGTGAGCATGATGACTTCGTTCGGGAAAAGGCGGGAAATCTCGGTTGGTGGGTGAAGGACGGTATCGGTCATATCAGCAGCCGTCAATTGATGAAAACCGTCGACGACGGCCACAAATCCTGTTCGGCGCGAACTAACCCGAAGCGTCAGCGAGGGCGAACGCTTAATACGGCCAGGATTCGGAGATTGAACCAGTGAAGCATTCGCCCTCGCTGGCGCGGCGGGTTAGTTTACGAGGGATTTTGCAAAATGCTTGGACAACCATTTGACCGGAAAGGAATCGCCATGAGTCAGCCACAACCGGAACCGATTGATCCCGTGAAGCTGCCGGTCCTCGCCCGTGCCGTCATCGCGGCCGATCACTTTCCGTACTTGGCCACCATCGACGGCAATCAACCGCGGGTGCGACCGGTTTCCCCTGTGCGAACGGACGGCTTCACCGTCTACGTCGCGAACCTCCGCATGTACCACAAGACGGCCGAGATCGCCGCGAACCCGAACGTCGAGCTGTGCTATCTCGATGACAAGCATGACCAAGTCCGCATCACCGGCGTTGCGGAGATCGTCACCGAACGGCCCCTCCTGAAAGAAATCTGGGACGCGAATCCGCTGCTCCGTCAGTACCTCGGCAGCTTGGAGAACCCGGCTCTGATCGTGTACCGCATCCGACCACAGCAAGTCCGCTTCATGCGCGAGTGGGCGTTGAATTACCACGACGTGCCACGACCTCATTGGTGACTTGAAGGAACTCAGATGACTTCAGAAGGTCGCTGATCTTTGCCTGGTTAAGTGCTCGCATTGTCGGATCTTCGCGGTTTCACTGTTGCAGGTTGCACCAACGTTGCAGCAGTTCGCGTTTGCCGCCGGAGAGGTCGCGGGTGATCGGCATGTAGATCGTCGAACCCCAGTTGCTGGCGTCGGTGAAGTTCAGGATGTTCGAGGCGAACGCTTTGACTTCTGCGGGATTATTTGGCGCGTTGTCCGGGCCCCAGGGGATGACCTTCGACATGATCGGGTACATCACCGAAAACAAGCTGAAGACGTTCGCATAGATGAAGTCCCAGTTGTTGATTTGCTGGTCGGTGAATTGGCGGAAGTCGTCGAACGGCAGAATCCGGATGTTGGTGTAATCGACGTTGTCCCAGCCGAAGTTGGGAAGCGGTGGTGGCTGAATCAGCGGATTGACGAAACGAATCATGCTGACGCCGGGGCGCAGCGCGGTGATGTTCAACGTCAGACGCCCGCCCGGCGGCACGGTGATTTGATCGGTGAGGACATAAGTCGGACCGGGAGGTCCATTCATGAACGGCGACGGATATTCGGTCGGCGTGATCGGCATGGCTCCCTCGACCATGAAGTAGCGATCGACGACGGGCACCTGTGGCTTGTCGGGATTGATGAGATTCTTCTGGCACATCCAGTACTCCAGATTGAGGGTCGTGGACATCGTCGGTGCCACTCCTTTTTCGAAGACTTGGATCGTGACCTGCGAGGTTCCCGGTTGCGAAGATTTCGGAGTCGGGACTCGCGCGTCGAAGTAGACGGCGCGGTTGTCGGTTTGGACGTCGATGCTGGGGACTTCCAACAGCAGATTGTTATTCGTGGGGGAGCCCACCTGTTGGATGGCCAACCGGCCGGTCGCGATGTTGGCGTTGATGGTCGCTCGGTTCGCGTTGTTGGCGTAGGGAATATCGAGCACTCCTCCGCCATTCTGGTAAAGCGTGGCATCCAGGTAGGGAATCGTGCCGACCGTCACCGATTGCTCCGCGCCCGTGTTATCGGTGTAGAACAAAGCGAGATTCATCGTCCCCAGGAAGTACTTCGTCCCTGACTTCGGAGCGGACTCCGGGAACGTGCTGATGCAATCGAGCGACACGACGTTGTTGGCCGTATCGACCTGAGCCAGCGAGACCCCCAAGACGGCCTTTTGTTGAGTGTCGTCGGCCTTCAACGGCGCGGTCCGTTTGGCTTTGTAGGTGGCGAGCGTGGCGGTCGCCTTCTTCTTGGCCGAGTGCTGAGCAACCGTTAAGAGATTGGAAGGAGGCGTGTACGAGTACGGCAACTGAATTTGCAATTTGCGGCCCGGAGGAGCCGACGCCAATTCGTTCTTCCCCCAGACCCCAATCGAGCCGAGGACGTTGCCGACATACGGATTGGCGACGTATTGCCCTTCGGAAAACTGCTTGTGCAAATCGGTCGCGGGGACGTTGAAGATCGCGTCGTAAAAACAGTAGCGGACCATCAGCCCCTGCCCGGCCGCCGCCTTCTGTTTCAACTCATCCAAAGCGGGAGAATTGAAACCTGCCGGCGCGAAAAACTGAATCGAGCTGTTGAGGCACGAGAACTGAAAGATGGCGGAAACCCCCTCGAAGCCTTTGCAGGCCGGGTTGAGGTTCTTGTGCGGATTGATGTAGTAGGCATAGGCGGGCGACGGATCATTGAGCGCCAGCACCGGCACCTTCTTGCCGTTCTGCATCACCGAGACCAGCAACTGCCCCGAGAAGATCTGACTGGTGACAAGGGCATACGGATCAACGTCGACCAGCACCGCGCCGCGCCGTCGCTGATAGAAGACGTCACCCAGCAGCTCAACCGTCGCCTTGAGCAGCGGGTCGGTTCCCGGTGTCGATTGGTAATTGGAGAGGACGGCTCCGCTGATCGTCGTTTGCTCGAACGTCGTGTTGTGATCGCCGTAGTAATTCCAGTGAGCTTGCTGGCCGAAGCAAGCGCCTCCTTCGCAGTCCTCGTTGACGCCGGGCGTGGTGATCAAGCCCATCAGCCAGTTGCGCAGATTCGGGTTGTCTTGCGGACTGCTCCAGGAAAACGTGTCTTGCCCCGCCGGAGCCACCGCTTTGCCCTGGGGAATCAGCGTCATTTGCGGCTTGAGCTTGACGTTGTCCACGTCAAACACGTCCGCCAGATCATTGTTGGTGGTGGTGGCGGCGTTGGCTTTCACGGTTCCAAAAAATGACAGGCGTGGGGGCGCGATGTAGCTCATGAGAGATTCCTTGTGGCGCACGCGGCTCGCGTGCGAGAGAGTGAATTGTGAGAGTGAAGCGAATCAGACGCACGCGAGCCGCGTGCGCCACAAGCGGTGCCGCGATTACTTCTTGAGTGGGCCTTGGCCCTTCTTCAACGCGCTCGCCTTCGGCTGAGCTTCTCGCAGCGACCAGACGTGGTCCATCTGCTTGAAGGTCATGTTCGGCGCGAGCTGCTTCGCAATCGCCGGAAAATCCACGTTGCCGACGCGGCCCCAGATGCCGTCCGTTTGCGTCTCCCAAAAATTCAGCCGGTGCATTTTGCGAGGGCCAATGTTGGCCATCTCGTGACAACTGATGCAGGACGACGTCTGCGGGAAATACGTTTCGATATTCATGTTGGCCAGCAACGTCGGCTGGTTGTTGGAGTCCGTGAACTGGTACTGCCAGCCGATGATTTGATAGTTCGCCCACTTGGTGCCGGCCAGCAACTGTTGCATCTTTTGGTTGTACGGCCCAACGATCGGATTCATCGTCGGGTTCGGCCCGACCGGCTCTTTCGATTTCTGTTGCAGGAAGTAACGGGATGTGTCCTTGGCGATATCGACTTGCTCGTAGGTCATCCAGAACCAATCGGGAAGCGCCTTGCTGATGACGTGAATCGCCGTCAATCCAATCCGAGCGTAGGTGAGTTGCTGGTTGTCGTCGTAGAACGCGCCGTAGGCCGTCCAGAATTTCGAGGTGTCGTCATCTGCGTCGAGAATTCGCCAAGACGCTTTGACCTCCATCGCTTCAACCGGGAAATTGAAATTGAACTTCGGGTCTGCCAGCGCCAGCTCCTGGCCATCAATGTTGAACAGCTCGTACCCAGCGGGGTTCTTGGCCACATAGTTGAAATGTTCGAGGTTGTTGCGGACGTCGTAGCGGATGACTCGCGACTCGGGATCGACGACTTGTTGGCCGTCGATCATGCGACTCTCGGAGAGGAAATGAATCCAAGTCGAATCGACGGGGCCCAGCAACTGCTTGAGCTGCGCGAGCGTCGGCTGCTTCGAGGGATCACCGGGGATTTCGCAGACGGTGTTCCAATCGCACGGCGTGCTGCCGTCGGGCCGATAAATCTCCGACACGTTCTTCCACGATTCCCAAACCGTCGCGACCGGAGCACCAATCTGGTTTTTGCCGTCGGGCAGTCCACGCTCACCCGGCGTGGCGGGCCAATTGACGATCAGGAACGCGTCCATCGTCGCCTCGGCCAAGTCGGCGGGAGGGATGTTGTCCTTCCCCTTCAGCTTCAACCGAAAGTCCTTCGGCCGTTGCAGCTTCTTTTGCGCCTCCTGTGCCGTCACGGTCATCGGCATCGGCGTCAGCACCAAGCAACCCAGTAGCAACCAACCCAGACGGTTTCGGCCCTTCATGAAGTGACTCCTTGATGAATTTTTCAGCCGGAACGCGCTAGCGTCCGGTTCGGAGACAAAAACCAACATCGAACACATCAACCAACGACTAACCGGACGCTAGCGCCACAGATCGCAATTGAATTGTCATGGAGCCCTAAAGTCCCCACGGATGGCATGGCAATACCACGGATGAAAAACGAGAAGCCCTGTTTTATCCGTGGTATCGCCATGCCATCCGCGGGGATCATCGGTCTAAACAAAATTTTTACATTTTGATCAGTAGGCCACCAGCGATGGCTCTGGTGGAAGGTCAATTCTGACCTGTGGCACTAGCGCGTTGAGGCTGATCAGCGTTCGCCGCTGACAAATTTCGCATACGCAGCGGCTCCCCATTGGCGGAACAGTTCCGCCGCTCGATTCCGGTACGAGACGGCTTGCGCACTTGATCCTGTCGGATCGCTCGCCGCAGCGGCCAAGTCGTTGGCCATCGCTTCGATCTGTAAGTAGCCGAATTGCGAGGCCGCTTTCATCGCCGCTTCGTACCCGGCCAGAGCGGCGTCGCGCGAGCCGCTCAGCCTCGCGAGTTCCGCGGCGAGCAACCGCTCTTTGTGCGCGAAGTTGTGCGGACAGCGGGACGCCCACTTCGCCAATTTCTTCTGAGTCGATCGGACCGCCGCGACGTGACCGCGGCGTGCGAAGCCGGTCGCACGAGTGGTCAGTGCCGCCCGAATCAATCCCGTGAGAAAATGATGCTCAGCCGAATGCAACATGCCGGGCGATTCCTTGAGGTACTTCGCCGACGCCTGCGACGTCACCCAGGCCGCGTCGTATTCGCGCCACAGATACTGCGTCAGCATCTTGTTGACGAAATAATAGTGCGTGAAATGCCGCGATCCGAACTGCGACAGCTTCGCGACGTAGGCGGCTTCATCAAACGTGCCGTCGCTGAACGTGTCGCGGCCGCGTGTCTCGCCGCGCAGATTGCGAATCGTCTGTCGCACCGATTCGATCGCGGCAATCGGCTCGCGCAAGCTGAGTGGTTTCAGAAACGCGAGGAACTCATCGGACTTCGCGAGGATCTCTGGAAACGGCACGCCGCGCATCAGCAGGCTTTGCGTCGTCCCCGCGCACGAGCAGCCGGTGTGAAACAAGTCGCCGGTGGCTCGGCCCGATTCATACGTCGTGCGCCACAACGACTCGGCTTCGGTCGCTGGACGCATCCAACTGGTGCCGAAGTAGCCGACGACGAAACTGACTTCAGGCCGTTGCCGTTCCTGCTGGTACTGATCCACCAACGACAGCGCGAACCGGCCATAGTCATCGCCGAGCGGATGATTGCCCATCACGCCCCCTTGGAAGATCGCTCCGAAAACCATCCAGGCGATTGCGCAGTCAGGCGTGTTGCCGTGCTTCAGACATTCGTTGACGATCTTCGTCGAGACGGCAACGCAGAGTTCGGGACGGACCTGATACGCGGCCTTCGCGCACGCATTCGTCAATCGCACGGCGGTTGCCAGCCGAGCGTCTTTCATCAACGGCAAATTGAGCAGTTCGGCAGCCGGACGTTTGCCGATGCGGAACTTGGCCTTGATGAAGTCGATGATGAACAGCGGCGGAATAAAACCCTTCGGCAGCGACAAGCCGAAGAGCGCCACCGCCTCGCGGCCGACGGCATACGCATCCGCGAAGCGAGCCATATCGGTCAGGAAGTGAATCAGCTTCTCGTAAGCATCGGCCTTGTCGTTGTCCGACTGAGCCAACCGGACCGCGCTGCGATAAAAGTCTTCGGCCCGATCGAAGGCGAGCACCTGCACTGCCTGCTCGCCCGCCTTCACGTAGTAGCGACCGGCCTTCACGAATTGATCGGAGCCTTCCAAATGCAGCGCGATGTCTTCGGGCTTCGCTTCGTCGGTCGATTCCAGCGACGCCGCGAGTCCGGCGTGATGCGTCTTCCGCGTCTCCTTCGCCAAATGATTGACGACCGATTCGCGAATGCGATCGTGAAACGCTTCGACCTCGGCCTGCATTCCGGGACCGCTGGATCGAATCAGGTGATCGACTCGTAGCATCGTCGTCAGTCGCGGCGAGACCTGCTGCAACTGAGCCGCTTCGAGAATGTTCTTCAATCGGGTCGGATGCCCGGCCACCGCAACGACGTGCAAGAATCGCTGAGCCTCTTCCGACAACCGACCGACTCGCGCCCACAGCACATCATCGAGTCCCGTGCCGCCAATCGCGGACAGATCGAGTCCCGCGTTCAAGTGCCGAGCCAACTCGTAAACGAAATACGCGCTGCCGCCCGATTGCTCGACGATGCGATCGGCGTTGGCTTCGACGTTCGGGAGGTCGTCGCGTAGCAATCGCCGCGCGAGCGTGCGTGTCTCGGCGGACGTGAGCGCTTCGACTTTCAATTCGCGCCACGAAGCGGAGTAGGTTGGGACTCCGTCCCGACCCTGCGACTGGTCGGGACGGAGTCCCAACCTACTTTCGCTGCTTTCCGCCGCCGTCAGCGCTTTCAGGCAGTCGCTGACGCCGATGTACTCACTGCGATACGCCAACAGCAGCAGCAATCGCGGAGGCTCGGCCGAGGTCAACAAGTCGGTCAGCAGCGCCGCGCTGTCGGTGTCTCCCCACTGCAAGTCATCCAGATAGACCACCAGCCGCTTCCGCTTTCCGATGCGTGACAACAGCTCGCGAAAGGCTTGGAACGCATCGCGCCGTAGTTCTCGCAAGTCGCTCGAAACCGCCTGCTCGCGGCAGAGCTTTTCGATCAGCTTCACTCGCTTGAGCACCGGAAAAATCCGCGCGAGCGCCGCGACGTTCTTCGGCAAGAGATCTGCCGCCGGAGTCGTAGGCTGACGCAGATACTGAGTCACCGCGTCGATCAGCGAGTCGATCCCTTTGTACGGCACCGATTCTTGTTCGTAACAGCGGCCGGTCAGGACGACGGTGTTTTGACGATGCGACAGATCATCCAGAAAGTGTTGAATCAACGTGCTCTTGCCGGCCCCCGACCGGCCATGCACGCGACAGACGATGGTGCGGCTGGCAACCGTTTCCTCGAACGTTTGATTCAATTCTTCGAGATGCCGTTCGCGTCCGATGAAGGGCATCGACGTCGGAGCGAACGAGTCTTCCTCACCCGCGCTCGTCTCGTCCGAAGCAAACGCCGCGACAATTTCGGAACCGTGCGGCCGCTTGGCTGGATCACGCTGCAGCAACTTCACGCACAGAGCGTTCAAGTCGTCGGGCACTCCAATCACAATGTCGGCGGGCGGGGGCGCGTCTTGAGTCTGCTTACGTTGCAGAATCTGCGAAGCCTTGCCGAGGATCGGCAGGCGTCCGGTGATCGCCTGGAAGAGCATTACTCCGACGGCATACCAGTCACTGGCTTCGGTCAATTCGCGGCCGGCGGCTTGTTCCGGAGCCATGAAGCCGATCGTGCCGGCGATCTCATGAGTCCCCGCGGAACGAGAAGACGCTCCGTCCGTCGCCGACACCTTCGGTCGCGACAATTCCGCGACGAGTCCGAAATCGAGCAACACGACCGTCCCCGTTTTTCGCGAGACCAAGGCGTTGGCTGGCTTCAGATCGCGATGCAGCTTGCCGCTTTGATGCAACGCTCGCACCCCCGCGCACAACTGTCGAAAGACAGACCTCAGCCGCGTGAAGTCTGCCACCTTCGCGGCCGTTCGTTCCGGAGGAGCCGCCGCGGATTCCACCTCACCGCCACCTGACGAAGCAAACGGGCCGATGATCGTCTGCTCGCTCGTGTGGTCGACTCCAATGATCGTGCGCTCGTTCGCCGCCGTCGCCGAGCCCGGCTCAACGCTCGGCTCCATCACCGTGGGTTCGCTCAACCCGGCATCCGCCTCAGAAACGGAGTTGATGATGGTTGGCTCGATATCCGGCTGCGTCAATTCGTCGGCGTCGATTGGATTCGATTCAACGGAGAATCGCGAATTTTTATTCGCGAGAACTTGCGTGGGCGCATCGGCCGCGCTGCCGTCAATCGGATCCATCTGCGTTTCGAGAACGGCCTGTTCCCGCACGACCTCGCTGACTTTCGCGGCGGGAACATTCACCGTTTCGTGTTCGACGGCGGCTTTCGTAACCATCTGCAATTGAGCGTTCGGCCGATCAACCGTCTCGCCAAAATCCGCGTCGGACGGCGCGATCTGCCGAGCCATCGTCTCGGCCAGCGCTGGATCGGAGGTGATCGTCGGCTCAACCAAGGCGACGGTTGGCGCTTCGCGCGCGTACTCCAAGAAATCGGCTGCGTCCTCGATCAACTCCATCACGAAGAACCACTGCTCGCCGTCCGAGATCAATTCGTAAAGCGGCACGAGATTCGGATGCGACAGTTCGGTGAGCGCCCGGAACTCTTGCTTGAACAGGAAGACGGCTGAGGGATCGATATTCTTGAGCGTCTTCAGCGCCAGCCGATTGCCGCTCTCGCGATCAATCGCCTCATAAACAACGCCCATGCCTCCCGCGCCGAGCTTGCGGACGATTTGGAAACGTTCGGTCCCCGTGAAGAGTTCATCCGCGATCGGAGGCGTTGCTGGCATGCTGCGACTCGTTGACATGATGATCGATGTGGATGCCGGACATCGTAATCGTCACGTCCGCAGAAGCCAGCAAAGCCGTAGCTTGACTCTCCGAGTCGATCATTCTCCGAGTCGAGCACTCTCCGAAAAGTCCCGACTCTCCGAGTCGGGCCGCTGCCGTGAATCGCTCGACCCGACTCAGAGAGTCGGGCTACGGCCATCGCGCTGCCAAGTTTGCCCACTCTCACCAACTGGCCGCGCACGCCGAGCGGCGTGGGCATCTTCGGCAGAACCGGCAGAGCCGTTTTGATTTTCTCGACGCTCAACGTCGATAGAACCAGAAGTGGGGTACCCGCGTAGGACAAGCTGTTCAGGACGAACGGCCAGAGATGCCGGACGACGCTCGTCGGACGGTTTCTGGGTGAGGTGAGAAGATGCGACGCAATCAAATTCTATGGTGCTCGGCCGCTGTGGCCGGCGTGATGATGTTGGTCAGCTTGACGGCGATCGGCGCGAACAAGCCGGATGTCTGGAAGCACGACTTCACAGACGCCGCCAAGGAAGCCAAGCAAGCGGCTCGACCGCTGCTGATCCACTTTGGTGCCACCTGGTGCCCACCTTGCCGCCAAATGGAAAAGGATGTCTTGCACCATGCCGATGTGCGTGACGTTCTGTCTCGACAGTTCGTGGCGGTGATGATCGACAGCGACCAGCATCCGGATCTGATCAGTCAGTTCGAGATCAAGAGCTTGCCGACCGATGTGATCGTCGCACCCGATGGAGTGGTCGTGTTGAAGGCGGAAGGTGGACGCGATCGGAAGACGTACCTCGCACAGCTACGACACGTCCTCGAACAATTCGCTCCGCAACCAGAGACTCCCTCGGAACGTGTCCAGGACGAGCGGATTGCTCAAGACAGCGCTGCCGGAACTGCTCGCGTCAGCGAACCAAGCCGCGAACCGGTTCGTGAAGACAAGCCTGCCACAGAAGTCAAACTGCTCGTCGGTCTCGACCGTTACAGCCCCGTATCACTGGCGAAGAATCGCCAATGGCGCAAGGGCAAAACGGACCTCGCGCTCGTCTATCAGGGAGTCGTTTACCTTCTGTGCGATGCCGAGGAATATCGCGAGTTTCAAGCGGACCCGGCCAAATACGCGCCGCGCCTGCTCGGCTGCGATCCGGTCGTTCTCTGGAATTCCGACCGCGCCATTCCCGGCAGCACGCAGTTCGGAGCGTACTTCGACGGTGAACTGTTCTTGTTCGCCTCGCCCGAAAACCGCGACCGCTTCAAATCCAGCCCGACGCTTTACACGAGACCGCAACATGTGCTGAGGGTCGATCAAGTCGATGGGCCGCGATGGCGATGAACGTTCCCCAGAAACCTCTGCATCCCACCTCAGTGGTTCCGCAAACTGATTGCTGAACGGTGAATTGCCCATCGCGCCGCGAGAAACACCTCGCTTGGCGTTTCCTCAAAACGCCCGCTATTATCCGCCCCCTTCGCCAGCCGTCACGAATGCTGGCTCATCTTGACTTCGGAGAGGTGACAGAGCGGCCGATCGTGCTGGTCTCGAAAACCAGTGTACCCGCAAGGGTACCGAGGGTTCGAATCCCTCCCTCTCCGCTTAAAAGTTTTGCTGCTCGCCGCACTTGATTGAGGGTCAATCAGTTGCGGCGTTTTTCTTGCTCTGAAAGACCGGCCTTGGTGCACGATTGGTGCACATCATGTGCGCTGGAGGTCTTTCATGCGACAGCGAAAATCGCGTCGCGATCGTGCCCGGTTTCGTGTGGGGCGCGTGTCGGTTTATCTGCACCACGGGGCGTGGTGGTTGTACTTTCGCGAGAGTGATCGGCCGGTGCGGCGGCGAGTGGCAGAGACTCGTGAAGCGGCGGAGCGGATTGCGGCCGAGGTGAATGCTCAGTTTTCGGCGGCGACTTCGACGATGTTCGCCTTCACGCCGTTGACCATCGGTGCTTTGCGTGAGGAATTCTTGCGATATCACGAGCAGGTCCGCAGGTCGTCGGTGGCGACAATTCGGCGATACCGAACCGCGACCGAGCATTTGGTGGACTACGTCGCGACTCTGAAGAGCGAAGTCCAGGTCCACCAACTCCCGGTCGCGGGGTTCGTCGGATTTTTGCGTACGCGTGAAGTTGCTCCAAACGGCCATGCCAATTCAAAGCGGCGACGGCTGCGAGACAAGGGAGTCCAGTTCGTCTTGGAGACATGCCGGTCGCTTTATGCCTATGCGGCGAGGTCACGGCACCTGCCGCCCTACTTTGGGAATCCTTTCGGCGATCTGCAACTGGACCGGATGCGGATCGAGGATTCGAAGGCCATCTTCCTCTTTGATGCCGACTCGGAGTTGAAATTCCTTCGTGCCGCACAAGGGACAGAGCGGTGGTTGCACTTCATCCTGGCCAAGTCGGGAATGCGATCCGGCGAGTTGTGCCATTCGCTGATCGAAGATCTCGACTTGGCAGGCGGCTGGCTACATGTACGGAACAAGGTCGATTTGGGCTGGCAGATCAAGACTCGCAGCGAGTGATCCATCCCGTTGATTCCGGAAGTCGTCGCGGTCTTACGTCGTGTCATTGGTGACCGTACCGCCGGTCCTGTTTTTCCACGTCTGAAGTTCGAAGTTGCGAAGTCAGCACTGGCGAACCGGAATCTCCAGCAGATGGCGAAGGCGGTGGAGCACCGAGTGACGCAGGCCACAGCGGCATCGTCACAGGAGTTGTCTCGCCAAGAACGATTGAGGATCACGAAAACGGTCTGGCGCGACGCTGGGGCACTTGATCCCGATCACGTCCGCAAGTCGTTCATCAAGGTGGCGGCCCATGCCGAATTGCTCGGTGCGACTTGCCCGAAGAGTTGGCGGCACTCGTTCGCGACGCTGCTTCAAGATTGCAACATCGACCCGTTGATCAGGCAGATCACGCTGGGGCACCAACCGGCCGGAGGCAAAGGGGCGTTGGGCATGACCTCGATCTATTCGCATTCGCGTCCCGAGACCCAGGCTCGGGAGATTAACCGCGCGTTACGGACCTGGCCCGCGTCATTGGACTTCGTGACTCAGCAATTACAAGGAAGTTAGCCATATTCAACTCCAAGAAGAAAATGATTCCCAAGAATCCTGACGGCGTTTTGTATGTGTTGCTGATTGGGAGAATTTCAACTCCGCACCAGAACATTGAGAATATCGATGCGTCGTTCGTGCCGCTCAGGAAAATGATCGCAGATCTGTACGACGGCGAGATTCAGATCAAGCAACTCGGCGAGCGTGGCAGCGGGATGGATCCCATGCGTCAATCGATCCGTGAGGCCGAGGATGAGATCGACGAAGGGATCGTCGATCTCGTCATCATGGAAGATTTGTCGCGAGCACACCGCAATTTGGCGTACTTGACCGGCTTCGTGTTCAACGCGGTCGATCACGAGACGCGAGTCATCGCGCCAGGTGATAGCTTCGACACCGAGGACGAAAACTGGGAAGCGATGTTGTCCGTCGCCGCCTCGCGTCATGGGATGACCGTTCCGGAAGCTCGTCGGAGGGTTAATCGGACGTCGGATTTTGCGTTCTTCCAGGGTGGCATGGTTCAAAAAATCCTTCCTGGCTACATCAAACTCACAAAGGATCAAGCCAACAGCGGACAGTTTGGCCCCAAAGGTCTTCGGATCGCCAAGGTCTCCGAATACACGCCGATCATCATGGAGATGAAACGTCGCACGGAGCGTGGCGACTCGTATCCGATGACGTGTTGTTTTCGGAAAAGTTCACCTTCTTGTCGTCTCAGCACACGCTCTTTGAAGTCGAGAAGTATTTGCCACACGTCGCGAAAAGGATTCGACGTGACGAGACAGACTTGTGGCGCGAATTCCAACTTCTGCCAATCATCGCCGTTCAGCCGCGCGAGTACGATTCCGAGCTAACGCGAGCCACGGAATTGATTGGGCAACGCGATCCGAAAGACGTGCATGTGCTGGCGATGGCTCTGCACTTCAGCATTCCAATCTGGACCGAAGATCGAGATTTTGAAGGATTGCCAGACGTTACCGTCCACAAGACCGCAGACCTCATAACGCTGATGACTTCGTGACCTGCCGCTCGCCAGCCTGAAAGAAGCGGTCACCGCCGGCTACGACAACTTCGAGCACATCGAGCAGGACACGGAACTCACACCACTCCGCAAGTTGCCAGAGTTCCAAACGCTGCTCAAACAACACCCTGAGGTGCTCGGTGATTCACTGCGAATTGTGCTCGATGAGTTTCCGCCGATTGCATACGCCCCGTCGGCCAACATCTTGGTCAATCTGGTACGACGCTTCGCTTCATCACCAGAGAGCCGTCGCAGTTTGCTGACGTTGGGGAATCCTCGATAACGGTTGCAGCCCGGCATCGCCAAGTCGAAGGCAGAGACGACTTCAGAGACATCTCTCACTGTAGGGACCGCGGTCGTCTCCGCAGACCGAAGTGGTGAGCTGACGCGCGACAGGATGTATGGCCTTCATAGCTCGTTGCCACCGCGGCCGGGGGCGGTGCGTGAGTGTGCTCGATTGGTGATGAGTGCTTGTCAAACCAACGTCGGTCCCGATCGCCCATTGGAAGCCGGCTCGACGTTGGCCCAAGCCCTCTTGGCCGCCGGTGCGCATCGAGTGGTCGCCAGTCATGGGAACGTTTCCAATGCCGCCACGGCCGAACTGATCGCCAGCTACTTTGAATTCATCGCCGCTGACTTGGCCATGACCGACCAACTGGGCGCGGCTGCGTCATTGCACGCCGCCAAGTTGAAGATCCGTAACGATCCGCGCTGGCAGGCCCCATACTCATGGGCTCACTTTGTCCTGCTCGGTCCGAGTGATTAAGCCAAGGTGCCCTCCGTACGCGTATCGAATGGAATCGCGGCGCAGCGTTGCTCCGCCACTTTCGCACTGGGCCGCGCCGTGAGTGGAACGTTCGCGGGTGAACTGACCGGTTCACGGCAGATCGTGATTGAAGCGGCGGTTTCGCGACCTACTTTTTTTAAGAGTGCATGATCGGCGAGCGATTCACTCGCGATTGAGCCCTGCCCACGCAACTCGAATGCGAGTTGGAACTTCCGTGGCCGCCGCCGCACGGGAGATGTGGACTCTTTCTTGAGGAAAAATCCCTCCGCTCAGGCATTTTTGTAAATTTTATCAAAAACGATGTCGCCGACTGACAGCGGTTCTGCATTGAAAGGGAGGGGGGCAAGTGATGCGAAACGTTGTGGTGTGACCCAACGATTCCCAGACCATTCTTCCATGGTGAAGTTTGGGGTCTGCCTGCCTCTCCAACCTTAAAAATCACGTTCTTCGGGGGGAGAGATCGATCATGACTACGATGTCGTTGGGACGAATGTTGTTGGGACGTTTGAAGGCACATCAGGCGAGTCGTCGCGGGCAAAAGCGGTCAGTTCCGATCGCTGCTCTGTCGCACACAGAGAACTTGGAGCCGCGGTTGTTGATGACCGCAGACCCGGACGATCAGATTCGAGATGCGATCAGACTCGGCACGATCACGACGCCGGTCACGCGTAACGATTCGGTCAATGTGCCGATCGACGTGGATATCTATCGTGTGGACGTGACGGCCGGACAACGGTTGTCGTTCGACATCGACCGTCCGACGGGAAGTCGATTGGACTCTTACATTCGACTGTTCAACGCGACGGGACAGCAGTTGGC